>DOSU01000142.1:0-22852 GCA_003513895.1 Rikenellaceae bacterium | reverse complement strand
GTAGGGAATCACATTCTTCTATATATAAAGGAACCTGTCGAGATAGCGCCTCCTTCATCTGAGCCGGTAATAAGTGACAACTATTTTACCCTTGCAGGGACTCTTAAGGACCGTCATACAGAAGAACCCATAGTTTACGGTTCTATAAGTGTAAAAGACTACTCTTACGGAACAGTAGCAAACCAAAACGGAGATTTTAAACTTACCCTGCACGATTCACTGAGAAACTCCCTTATTAAATTTTCGCATATAGGTTATATTTCCAGAGAAATTTCTGCATCGTTGCTTTCAGGAAGAAGTGTTGTTTTTCATATGGATCAGAAAGTCGTTCCACTTCAGGAAGTTGTTGTTCGTATTGTAGATCCGGTAAGCACATTAAGGGAAATGATGTACCGGAGGGGGCAAAACTACTCCAGAGAGCCGGTATACATAACGGCTTTTTACAGAGAGGGAATAGAGTATAAAAAGAACATGAATCTTGTTGAGGCTGTTCTTATGGTTTATAAGACAGGTAACCAGAGCAGCGTGAACAGTGAGCAGCTTAAACTGCTAAAGATGCACAGGGTAGAAAATAGTGATAACAAGGACACTCTTATAACAAAAATCAAATCCAGCCTAAACTCATGTCTTTTGCTTGACCTGGTTAAAAATCCGCCGGATTTTCTTTTGCCTGAATTTTATAACCAGTACAATTTTACTCACTCAGATATTACAACTTTGGACGACAGGAGAGTTTTTGAAATTTCATTCGAGCAAAAAGAGAATATTTTTGACCCTTTGTATCGGGGGAAATTATTCATTGATGCGGAAAACTTTGCACTTGTTTTGGCCCGTTTCGAAATAAATCCTCTTTATGTGAGAAAAACAGCCGATGATTTGGTTTTAAAGAGGGGAAAAAACCTTGTAGTTACTCCTGAAAATGTTGCCTATGAGGTTTCTTATAAACCATTTAATGGGATCTATTATATAAATCACATAAGAGGAGATCTCAACTTTAAGGTACAGAAGAAGAATCGGCTTTTCAGTTCAAATTTGCATGTGTGGTTTGAGATTGTCAATTGCAAAACGGACACCAATGATGTGAAGCGATTTTCCGGAAGCGACAAACTGCCCACAAGAGACATCTTTTCTGAGACAAGTTTTGTTTACGACATGGACTTCTGGGAACACTTTAATGTCATCTTGCCCGAGGATAAGTTAAGAGACCTTGTTCAAAAGTATGATTTTGGCAATAATTGAATGATATGAATTCCACTTCAGAATCTTTCGACAGAAAACCTGCAGTTGCAGGTATGTTTTATCCGGCAGAACCCGATAAACTGCAACAGACACTTGAATCTCTTTTTGCAGCTGCATTGCCTAAACAATGCAGCAATGTAAGAGCTATTATATGCCCGCACGCCGGATACATCTTTTCCGGAGGAGTTGCAGCATCTGCTTTTAATCAGATTGACAAAAATACTAACTATAAGAGGGTATTTATAATTGCGTCTTCTCATCAGGTGAGCTTCGAAGGGGCAGCGATATACTGTGACGGAGATTTTTTGATGCCATATGGCAGGGAGAAGGTTGATACTGAGTTTGGCAAAATGCTGGTCTCCGGTTTTCCGGAAATATTTACTTCCCACACAGGACCACACATTAATGAACATAGTCTTGAGGTACAGCTTCCCTTTTTGCACTATGTTCTAAAAACGAATTATTGCATAGTACCAATAATCATTGGCGCTTCTGATCCACGCATTTGCAATAATATTGCTCTGGTATTAAAACCTTACTTTACTCCTGATAACCTTTTTATTATAAGTTCAGATTTTTCGCACTATCCAAATTATGAGGATGCTAAAAAAGTGGATGCCGAAACCAAAGAAGCCATACTGTCAAATAATCCGGAAACTCTGCAAACCTGTTTAAAAAAGAATACAGCAAAACAGATTTCTCATCTCTCTACAAGCCTTTGCGGATGGACTTCGGTACTTACTATGCTCTATATGACAACCGGGAATGACTCGCTGGAATATTCCGGAATTGAATACAAAAACTCCGGCGATGCCGAATGTTATGGAGAGAAAGACAAAGTTGTAGGGTACTGGGGTATTGCTGTTTCTGAAAAGCAAATTGATAAAGACAATTTCATTCTTTCCAACGACGATAAAGAATTTTTGTTGAAAATTGCTCGAGATTCGGTTGAGTGCGCAGTTTTAAGAAGCAAGAGGAGCAAAGTTGCTCCGGACGATATTTCGGTTGCACTTAATACAAACTGCGGAGCTTTTGTTACCCTGCATAAGAAAGGCAAGCTTCGAGGCTGTCTGGGCCATTTAACCGGTGACCTCCCCTTATACAAGATGGTTCAGGAGATGGCGGCTTCTGTTGCGTTGCATGACTATCGATTCTCTCCTGTGGTGCAGGAAGAGCTTGCAGAAATTGATATTGAAATATCGGCACTTTCGCCACTAAGAAAGATAGAAGACATAGCAGAGATTAAGCTTGGAATGCATGGAATCTTAATAGAAAACGGAGAACATTCGGGAGTCTTTTTACCCCAGGTTGCCTCAGAAACAGACTGGAGCAAAGAGGAATATCTGGGACACTGTTCCCGCGACAAAGCCGGTTTAGGCTGGGATGGATGGAAAACGGCAGATATTTATATTTTTACAGCAACTGTTTTCAGCTGATTACGACCACACTCCGGAGATTACCTCCCCGCAGTACCTGCATAAACCCTTCCGGAAAGGATTCTTATCTTCCGGGTTAATTTTTATATCGTTTTGTTTAACCAGATAACCTTCCCGATCAACTAACCTGTGCCCGCAAACCGGACAAGATGTATTTTCTCCGTGCAAGTCAGGGATATTTCCGATATATACATATTTTATCCCAGCCTTTTCTGCTATCTCCCGGGCTTTAACTAAGCTGCTTTCCGGAGTAGGGAGCAATTGTGAAAGCTTGTAAGTAGGGAAAAAACGGCTAAAATGCAGTGGCGTATCCCTAAAATTGTTCTCTGCCAGCCATTCGCACATAACCTTAATCATTTCCGGGCTATCCGACCAACCGGGGATAATAAGATTGGTTATCTCAAGCCAGACTCCATTTTTCTGAAGTGTTTTCAATGTGTCGAGTACAGGCTGCAATTTACCGCCTGTTAACTTTCGATAGATTGTATCGTCGAAACATTTCAAATCAATATTTGCGGCATTCAACCATTTGCAAAGCTCCACCAAAGGCTTTTCGTTTATATAGCCATTTGAGATTAGAACTGTTTTTACTCCTTTACTGCATGCAATTTTGGCTATGTCCAGAATATATTCGTAAAAAACAGTGGGTTCTGTATAAGTAAATGCTATGCTTCCTGTGTTGTGACTCAAAGCCTGAACCACAACCTCTTCGGGAATAAGTTCGTAATGTTTCAGTTCCGCCGGAGACGCCTGTGAAATTGACCAGTTCTGGCAGTTGAGACAATGAAAGTTACATCCAGCCGTGGCCAGAGAATAGATTTTTGTCCCCGGGAAAAAGTGAAATAATGGCTTCTTTTCAATGGGGTCCACAGAGACGGAGCAAGGATTACCGTATGAAAGAGAGTGCAATATGCCTCCAATATTTTCTCTTACTCTGCAAATACCGGTTTTGCCCTCCTTTACAATGCAGTTGTGAGGGCATAAGTTGCACTTTATAGTGTTGTTCGCAAGTTTCTCCTGATAGCTTGCAAGATGTTTCCTATTCTCCAAATCGTTCTCGTCCATTTAATCCGATAATTAGATTATTTTCAAACATCAAGTATCCCAACGGCTCTCACCGGAGACCCGTCGCTATTTTCAATTTTCATCGGCAAGCAGGAGAAGATAAATGAGCAACCTGTTAATTTGTCCAGGTTACAAAGATTTTCAATAATTATGAAATCGTTATTGAGAATTATTTTATGATTCGGCAAGTCTGTTGATTCTACCGGGTCTGCCGAAATGCAATCGAATCCGATGCCTTTTATTTTATAACTGCACAGCCATTTTGCTGAATCTGCGGATAGAGTGGGGAATTCGCTGAAATAACTGTCCGAGCCCCACCGCTTATCCCAATCGGTTCTAAAAAGGATAAAATCACTGGCTTCAATTTCTTTTGAATGCTTTTCCATGTGTTTTTTCTCAATAACTCCTTCCGGGCAGTTTGTAACATCGATTACCATCCCCTTGCCGATGAATTTGCCGGCACTAAACTTATCCAGTGAAAACCTGCCTTTGAGAATATGTGCCGGAGCATCAATATGAGTTCCGGTATGAGAGTAAAAAGAAAATAACTTTTCTGCAAAGCCATCTTTGTCGATTGTGTTGGTATCTGAAATTACAGGTGGTTCGGTGCCTGGATATACCGGCATTGCATGATAAATTATGTGGGTGAGGTCAATGATTTTCATATGATAAAGTTAGAATTTATTTTTATTTTTGTCCGGTCACAATTATTAATCAATAACTATCAAACAACATATGAAAAAATTATTATTATCGGCAATCCTACTTTTTTCGGTTTCGATTTTGGGCGCTCAGCAGAAAGATGAAAGCAGTATAGTTAAAGCAGGAGACATGGTCCCGGACTTCAAAGTAAAGATGTTCGACGGTAAAGAGATAAGCATAAATGACCTTAAAGGTAAAGTTGTACTTATAAATTTCTGGGCAACATGGTGCCCTTATTGCGTTCAGGAACTCGCCGTTGTCCAGAAAGAGATAATAGAAAAGTTCAAAGGAAAGGATTTTGTATTCCTTCCAATTTCAAGAGAGGATACATACGAAAAGATAGATGCATTCAGAAAAGACAAAGGCCATAACTTTCCGATGGGCATGGACCCTAAACGAGACATATATTCAAAGTTTGCAAAAGCCACTATTCCAAGAAACTATGTAATAGACAAGAGCGGTAAGGTTGTTTATGCCGAAAAAGGATACACTAAAGAGCTCCTTCAGGAAATTGTTAAGGAAATTGAAAAGCAGCTAAAATAAGCTCAGTCAAATTAAAAAAAAGAGTTACAAAATAATTGTAACTCTTTTTTTTTGCGGCCACCTTAGTTTATATCCCCAGTTTAGCTCTTATCTCCTGAGGAATTGCATTTTTGTGAACCAATATAGATATGGTTTTTGCCTTTACAAATTTTTCTGATAAATGATTAAATCCTCCAAACCGATTGATTTCCGGTTTCCATGAATTTTTGACAATGTAGTAAGGAGTTTCGTTTTGATCTTTTGCCATGCCAATTAGATGCATCAGATGGTCGTCTGTCGTTGCATTAGACTCAAAACCCTTTTGGCGGCTTTCCTGAGTTACATCCTCTTCTTTGTATAATTTCGTGAAAGAGAGTTCTCTTCCCGTTTCGCTTTCCAGCTCTTCTTTCGCACCATTAACTGCTACTCCCATTTTATCGGAATAACTTTTTTCGCTCATATCGCCATCCCAGCAAACGGTATGGCCATTCTTAAGAGCATAATCAATTACCTTCATAAATTCATCTAAAGGTAAGTTATAGTATTTTCCAAAATCCCAGTTGTCGGGTATTTCCAGAATAAATTTTGAATAGTATGGGTGATGTGAAAAACTTGTAATCTCTATATAATCTTCGAGATTTATGCCAAGACTTGCAAAAAACGTTACAGGAGTATAATTTTTCCCTTTATAATTAAAGTTTGAGGGAACTGGCCCAAGATAAATATCGAGAAGATTTACGAGGAGTTTGTCAAATTCCGGACTTTGATTCTTCACCGCAACAGGAACAGAAGCAATTGCATTTATAAAACGGTTTAATTCTTCGTGATTGTGCGATTTGGAGTTGTAATTTATACCATTGTAGACTGCCTCGGGAACCATCCCTTTTTGAGAGACAATCTTCATGAGCATATGCGAAAGACTTCCCTCTCCAAGATTCCCTTTACCCCCTCTTAAAAAATTGTCTTTTACCCGATTAATATAATTGTACCTTACAGTGTGCATCTCAGATAAATCATACTCTCCTTTTCCCATTCTCAGCAGTTCCGATTCAAAAAACGATGTTGTAGCAAACGACCAGCAAGTTCCGGTTTTCGCCTGATTTTTTACAGGTGTTGCCGCGTGTTTTACGGTTGTTGTAAATGTATAAACCTCCTGTTTTGAAATATTCTCCTGAGCGAAAATAGGGCTCAGTGGTAAAATGAGAAATAATAGAGTATAGATTTTTTTCATGGTAAAAAAGTATGTGTCCAAATATAGATATTTAAATAAATAAAAAAAAGCCACACATGTTTGTGTAGCTCTTTTTCATTATGTATGATTTTTAAAAAACCAGCAAAGGCTTAATAAATCGCTATACCTTATAAACGAATAGCCATACCTATAGTTGATACTCCGCTGGACAAGTCAAGAAAAGCTCCGAGTTTTCTTGTTATGTGATATTCGGCACCGGCGTGAACATCAAGAAAAAGTGGTGCTCCTCTTGTGTTATTTGTTCTGTCGCCAATGTATCCGCTATCCCAAACGGTATTGCTAATAGCAAAACCAAGAGATCCTGCGAGGTAGAAATCCCATTTGGGATTTGCATTAAATATTTTATCGAAGTAGTAGGTGCCTTTTACACCTATAGGAATAACAACCTCACGATAATCATTGCGGTGATATGTATAGAATGTAATGAAAGGTGCCAGAGTAAGACTAGGAATTACATCAAATTCATAGTTTGCATGAAGGATTGGCATCAAAGTACCTGTGTACCCGTAATAACCCGAATAGCCGCCAATCCCAACTCCAATATTTAATGTTTTGCCATATTTCTCATTTTCGTACCTTCCCTGAGCAAATACGCTTGTTACAGCAATCACCATAAGGAATAATAAAGTCGTTTTTAATCTTTTCATCTTGTTTTTATAGTAAATTATGATTTGCAAAGTTGAAGAACTTAATCAAAACAATCTTTATAGAATTAACCCCTATTATTACATCATTCACACATAATCAGCGCAATATTATTTAAAGCCCTGCAATAATCTTTTTAATTTCTTCTTTTGTTTTTCCAAGTTTTATCTGGATTTTACCCAGCAACTCATCTTCTTTGCCTTCTTCAAGCAACAGGTCATTATCGGTTAATATGGCAAATTTTTGTTTTAGCTTGCCTTTCTGCTCATTCCAGTTTCCTTTTAATTCCATTTTTTCCATTTTAATGAATTTTAATTGTTAATAATTTCGACAAGTAAAATTGGCCATTAAAAGTCCTTAAAAAGTTATACTCTTTCTGTAATTAGTTATACTATTCACAGATATTGAATACATTTTTTTAATCTCCTTTTTTTAATTCGGCTTTTTCAAGTTTTTTTAACCAGAGAAAACTCAGGAATCCGAAAATAGCCATGCCTGCCATAAAGATAGGATAGGCGATTCTCCAGTTTTCAGAGCCGGTCATCATTGAGAATTCCGACATCCCGCCAACACCGGAAAGCAGGGTAAGAGGCATAAATATGGTTGTGATAAATGTGAGTCTTCTCACAGTAGCATTAGTCTGGTTCGACGAACGAGCCATCTGATTATTAAGCATAGAAAGGTTCATCTCCATGAGACTTGTCACAACCTCGCGATATGTTTCGGTAAGCTCGAAAAACCTTAACAGATGGTCGTATATATCACGGTAATGAAAAATGGCCTTGTCCTGGATATACGGGCAATCTTTCCGGCATATTTTCAGCATAATTTCCCGTTCGTGGAACAGGCTCTTGCGAATAGTCAGCAAATTTCTCCGCAAGTGCTGCAAGTCGGAAAGGCTAAATTTAACCAAGTCCTGCATCATCATGTCTTCGGCATTGTTGAGGTCGTCTTCTACTGCTTCAACTGCGATAAATTTTTCGTCGACAATAAGATCAAGAATAATATGCATGAGGAAAGCGGGTCCCTGTCCGGTATTTATGACGCTTTTTTTTACCAGTTGCTCAATGTTTTCCATCAGAATCCTGCCGGTTGGCCCATGGTGATTAACAGTTATAAGGAAGTTTTCTCCAATGAAAAAATTCACCTCCTCAATAATTATTTTCTTTTTGGAATAATTGAAAGCATTGAATAGTATGTATGTATGACCCGGAAAATCTTCGATTTTTGGTATTTGTCCTTCGTTCATGCAATCTTCAATGGATAAAGGATGAATGCCCATCTTTTCAGTTAACGGAGAGAGTTCTTCCAAAGTAGGATGTATGTAAGACAACCAAATGTATCCACCGGTTTTTGCCACTTCCAGAGCTTCATCAAGACTGGAAATTGAAATGATCTTCCCGGTTTTAGAGATATGAAAAAAATGAGAATCTTTCATGGACTTGCTAATTTTAACAAATAAAATTAGACATAAGAATTCCGTATATCGTTACAGGCTTCTGGGAATAAGTTATATTATTCACAGATATTCAAGAGCAGTTCTCAATTTGTAACAAAATATTGCATATTTGTGCAAAAAATTGGACAAATTGAATAGTTCGTGCCGATTTAAATTTTCAACTCGGTTGTTATTAAATAATTAATTTAAGCTAACAGAGGTGTTTAATTTAATATAGCAAAGAGTGTTTAATTTGGCTGGTAAATGCAGGTGTCAGAAACAACCATTTGTGCTTTTTTACCTTGCTCAAAACGATTAAATTTTTCGACATATTCGTATATTTGATTAATTAACAACCTATAAAAAATTGTTGCTCTTGAGCTCGGAAATTATTGTTCTTTTGTGGTGATCAATTTAGTCCGGCAAGGGGTTATTTTTTATGCCAGTATTTACAATCTTTAAGCCTAAAAAGATCATGAAAGATTTTCAACAGAACTATGACGAATTCCATGGTAAATCCGGGTTAAATATTTCACTATTGCAGAATTTTAAGACTGAATATATATTTCAACAATTGCCCATTGGGATTGCCATTATTGATCCCGCATCAGGAAAGTTTCTCTTTATAAACTCAAGTTTCGCGCAAATTCTTGGCTATACCGAAGAAGAATTGTTAAAAAAGACTTTTCAATCGATTACTCATCCGGAAGACTTAAATAAAAATCTGGAACTTCACGAAAAACTTCTTAAGGGTGAAACGGATTCGTACAACATTGAAAAACGAAATGTAAGAAAAGACGGAGTCGTTATTTGGGTCGATCTCACCGTCATTCGCCTGAAAGATAAAAAAAGCAGGCGTGAATTTCATTTAGGGACAATTTTTGATTTATCAGTAAGAAAATTTTCAGAACAACAGATTAAGGTTTCAGAAGAATTGTTTCGCACAGTGATTTCCAACGCTCCCATTTCTATTTTTGCCACTGATAAAAGTGGCATTTTTACCTTACATGAAGGAAAAGCTATCGAACGTGTAGGAATGAAAGCAGGAGAAAATGTGGGCTCTTCTGCATATGAACTCTTTGCGGGGTTAGAAGTGATTGAACACAACGGGCAGGTTACTACCGGTAAATCTATTCTCGACAGGGTTTCTAATGGCGAATATTTGTCCGGTATAACCGAAATGAACGGTGTTGTTTTCGACAATAAGTTCGCGCCAATTTGGGATAATAATGGTAAAGTGAACGGATTACTTGGCGTTGCCACCGATATCACCGAACAAAAGCGAATGGAAAATGAACGGTTAGAGTTTGAAACCCGATATCGAATGTTGTTTAATGAGATAGATGAAGGATTTTGCATCATAGAAATGATTTTTGACGAAAACCAGAATCCCATAGATTACTGTTTCCTAGAAATCAATCCTGCATTCGAAAAACAAACCGGGCTGAAAGATGCATACGGTAAGAGAATGCGAGAACTTGAACCATTGCACGAAAAATACTGGTTCGAAATCTATGGCAGAATAGCATTGACTGGGGTGCCCGAGCGTTTTGTAAACCGCGCAGAACAATTACACCGTTGGTATGACGTTTACGCCTTCCGTTTTGGTCAGTCTGAAAAACACCAGGTTGCGATCCTCTTTAACGACATTACTGAACGCAAACTGGTAATCGAAAAACTTCAGCAAAGTGAACACAATTTGGCAGAAGCTGAACGAATTGGTAATAGCGGAAGTTGGGATTATAATGTAACTACTGATAAAGCCTCCTGGTCAAAAAATATGTTCCGGATATTCGATGTCGATCCTGAAATACCCAAAGAATTGGTATTTAAAAATTTTGTTGAAAATCTGGTTCATCCGGAAGACAAAGAGCATGTTCTTTCTGTTTTTCAGGATGCAGTAACTGGCAAGCGGCCTTACAATATGGAATACCGCATCATCCATAAAGACGGAAAAATCAGGAATGTTCGCGCGATTGCTGAAACACTATTTGATGAGCGTGGCCATGCTATGCGGATGATCGGAAAAGTTGAAGACATAACCGAACTTAAAAAGCGAGGAGAAGAATTTCGATATCGTGCTGAAATAGCTTCTAATATTTCTGATGGAATCATGCTCAACCGGAAAAAAGATGGAATAATTGTTCACACCAATCGCCGGTTCGAAGAGATGTTTGGATATGGGCATGGTGAACTAATTGGTAAACATGTTGCCATTTTAAATGCTCCCGGATCGAATCGGAATGCAACACAAGTCGATGAGACCATTATAAAATCTGTTCATGAGAAGGGAAAATGGAAAGGTGTTGTACAAAATGCAAAAAAAGATGGAAGCATTTTTTGGTCTCAGGCTAGTGTTTCTCAATTTGAGCATTCATCATTTGGAAGGGTATTAATTTCCGTTCAAATGGATATTACTGAACAAGTACAGGCAGAAATGGCACTTCACGAAAACGAAATCAGGCAAAGAGCTATGATTTCCAATATTTCTGATGTCATTGCCATCATCGATAAGCAGGGAATTAACCAATTTATAAGCGCTAATGTTGAAAAATGGTTTGGCTGGATGCCCGACGAACTGATTGGACAAAACACATTCAACAACATTCATCCCGACGATCAAAAAAGAATTAAAGACGACTTCTATTCATTGTTCGCCAAGCCAGGAAAAATCGTTAATACCGAATGTCGTTATCAATGTAAAGATAATAGCTACAAATGGATTGAGTTAACCGCTGTAAATCGTTTAAGTATTTCAGCGATATATGGTGTTTTGGTAAATTATCATGATATTTCGCAACGGAAAATGGCAGTAGAAAAACTGATTAGGCACGGAAAAGAGCTGAAGTTACTTAGTAATGAGCTTATTAATGTCCAGGAAAAAGAAAAGAAAATACTGGCCAGAGAACTTCACGACGAAATCGGTCAAGCTTTGACAGCGATGAAGATCAACCTTTCATCTGTTTTAAAAAATATTCCGAATGAAACACACAACCTTGCATACGAACGAATAAGAGAAACTGATGAACTGTTAAATACAATTTTAACTCGCGTTCACGATATTTCGCTCAATCTTCACCCTGCAATTCTTGAAATACTTGGGTTTATCAAAACCATAAAATCATATGCTCAACAGTTTGAAAAACGTACCGGCATTAAAGTACGGGTTATCGATGATTTTAAATCAAATTTGAATACCGAACAGGAAATCAACCTTTTCAGGATAGTTCAAGAAGCGTTAACCAACGTTGCTAAACATGCCGATGCACAAAATGTCGAAATATGCTTTGACTCCGGGAATAGATGGTTTGTCCTGACCATTAAAGACGACGGAAAAGGATTTACTGCTAACCCCAACATAGAAATGTCAGAAAACGCTCCGGGAATTGGTTTAATTGGAATGAATGAACGTGTAAATGCGATGCAAGGGAAATTTCGAATAAGTTCAAGACCACGCAAGGGAACGAAAATACAAATAAAAGTACTGCTCTATGGAAAGGGAAAATGAAATAACGGTGTTTCTGGCCGACGATCATGCTATTGTTCGTAAAGGATTACGCTCACTTTTGGAACATGAATTCGGAATTAAGGTAATAGGTGAAGCCGAAGATGGATTGGAAGCAGTTAAAAAGGTAGAAGAACTATTGCCCAAAATCCTCATTCTCGATATAAGCCTGCCACTTTTAAATGGTTTGGAAGTAGCGCGACAGCTAATCAAGCGTTGTCCCGAAATAAAAATAATTGTCCTTTCCATGTACGACACCGAAGAGTTGGTTTTTGAAACATTGCATGCCGGTGTAAAAGGTTATATCGTCAAAAAATCGGCTCCGGAACAATTGATCTCCGCCATTCGATCTGTTTCACTTGGAAAATCCTTTTTCTCTCCTGAAATCGCTGAAATCATAGGTACACGAATGATTGAGAAATTCCCGGATGAATTGCCGCAAACACCTTCGATTACAGAACGAGAAATTCAAATACTGCAACTGGTTGCTGAAGGGCATAGCAATAGGGAAATGGCGAAAATATTACAAATCAGCATAAAGACTGTGGAGAATCACCGCGCTAAAATTATGGAGAAATTGAATTTCAAAAATATAACAGATCTCATCCGTTATGCCATCAGTAAAGATATCATAAAACTTTAATCTGACCCAAGGACAAACTGACTCCTGATTCAATTTCTAATCCACACAGGTTTTCTATGAGGGTAAATACCTATATGCCACTAGACCATCTATGAGTAAATTCGCCTGTTAAAAAAGTCCTTTACTAGAAAATCGATAGTATCAGAAAAGGATTATTTGCATTATCACTATCAGGTGGAGTAAAAAAGAACAGGATGAAAAGCGAAAAGTGGGAAACTAAAACCGGAAGGAGCCTTATCAGTGTTTTTATTTTTGCATCTATTTTATTGTTTGCAGGAAGTTATTTCTATTTAAAAAACGAAAAAGCTATTTGGAGTAACCATGCACTCAAGCAGT
Organism: Rikenellaceae bacterium; assembly: GCA_003513895.1. Taxonomy (GTDB): domain Bacteria; phylum Bacteroidota; class Bacteroidia; order Bacteroidales; family UBA932; genus Bact-08. The sequence goes on along the minus strand of DOSU01000142.1, from coordinate 10,069 downwards.
TGAAAACCACATCGGTTTTAAAAAGTAGCCAGGTTGAAGCTTGGAGACAGGAGAGACTAGGGGATGTCCGGGAAATTGCACAAAGCCCGTTCCTACAGGATGCCGTTCTCAACTGGAAAGACCATCGGGACAATAAGGTGTTAGAAGGCGAAATTCAGCTAAGACTTCAGGTTGTTATCCGAAATAATCCTAATTGTATAAACATACTAATTACGGATACTACTGGCCAAGTTTTATTGGCAGGTAAAACTGGGGATATTGAATTTGTGGACAAGTCAAACAGTAAATTAATTCGTGAGGTAATAAAAACTAAAACGGAAATCATTGGCGACTTGTATAAGAGGGAAAAAGACGGGGCCATTTTCATTGATATAGCATGTCCTATTGTTAACAATATTCGTGAAGTTCATGCCATCATCCTTTTCCGTATAGATCCCAGGGTGCAATTTTACTCAATAGTAAAAGCCGGGACAACAGACTCTTCGGAAGAAACATTTTTATTTGAAAAAGCAGGGGATTCCGTTTTATACCTTACCAATTTGAAAAGTTTGCCAAATGCCGCTCTTTCGCTCAAGTTCCCATTAACAAATAATGAAAATCCCGCCGTAAGGGCTGTTAAAAATGGTACTGGTTTTTATGAAGGCATAGGTTATCATAACCAAAAGGTTTTAGAATACATTCAGCCAGTAAAAAATTCACCTTGGTTATTAGCATCAAAAATTGACTCGGATGAATTATACAAACCTGTTTATCTGCGTATAAAAGTTATCTCGATCATTTTAATCCTCTTGTTTCTATCTTTTTCTGCGGTAGTCTTTTGGATTATTAATTACCGTCGAAAACATTTTTTCAGGCAATTATTAGAAGATGAGCGGCAACAGGCAGCACTAAAAAGCCATTATGAGTATGTTGTGAAATATGCCAACGACATCATTTTGCTTGAAGATAAAAACCTGAATATTATAGAAGCAAATCAGCGCGCCCAACAGGCTTATCAGTACACCCTGGAAGAGTTGCGAAAAATGAAAAAAACTGATTTGATTGTGCCTGAGTTCAAGCAATCCGCAGAAACTAGGCTGAAACATCTCACTGAAGACGATGGGCATATTTTTGAATCCATCCATCAGCGTAAAGATGGCTCACACTTTAATGTAGAAATTAGTGCCCGGATTATCAATGTAGACGGACAGAACTTCCTCCACCAAGTCATCCGCGACATTACAGAGCGCAAACAAGCCGAAATTGATTTGCGCGAAAGCGAAGAACGATTTCGTACCACCCTGTATAGCACCGGTGATGCAATCATAACTACCGACATCCATGGCCATATCCGCAATATGAACCCGGTGGCAGAAGAATTGACCGGCTGGACGGAAACAGATGCAAACGGGAAACCAATCCGCGAAATTTTCTGCGTTTATAGTGAAGATACCCGCGAAGAAATTGAAAATCCTGTTGACAAAGTTCTTGAAAAAGGGATGATTGTCATGCTGTCGAATCATACTTTTTTAAAATCGAAAAATGGAAATGAAATTCCAATAGGTGATAGCGGAGCTCCCATACGTGATGCTGAAGGTAAGATTACCGGAGTTGTGCTGGGCTTCCGCGACCAGACAAAAGAAATGCAGGCTAAAAAAGCCGTTGAAGAGAGTGAACTTCATTTTCATAGCCTGGCAAATTATGCGCCGGTAGGCATTTTTCGCACAAACCCGGAAGGAATTACAACTTATGTAAATCCCAAATGGCGAGAGATTTCAGGTTTAAGTGCGGAAAAAGTCTTGGGCGATGGATGGCTCTCTGCTGTTCACCCGGAGGATAGGGAAAAATTAGTTGCAGGCTGGGAACTGGCCAATCAAAGTAAATCAGTTTCGGTTTCTGAATATCGTTTTCTTCAGCCTGACGGAACTATTGTTTATGTGCTTGGGCAGGCTGTTCCTGAGATAAATTTAGAAAATCAGCTTACCGGTTATATTGGAACAATTACTGATATTACCGAACGCAAACAAGCGGAGGCAGAACAGTTTCGGTTGTTAAATATTATTGAAAGCAGCCTAAATGAAATATATGTATTTGATGCAAACACCTTGAAATTCGAATTTGCAAACAACGGGGCGCTGACAAACCTGGGGTTTAGCCTGGAAGAAATGAAGAGTCTTACCCCCATTGACATCAAACCCGAATTTACAGATGAAACCTTCAGACAAGTGCTTGAGCCATTAACAACCGGACTAAAAGAAAAGCTTATATTAGAAGCAATACACCGACGCAAAAACGGTAGCAGTTATCCGGTAGAAATTCATTTGCAACTTCATAAAGCAGAAAATAAAAGCACATTCTTTGCCGTGATCAACGACATCACCGAACGAACGGAAGGTAATAGAATATTGCATGAAAGCCACGAAAGATGGGAAAACCTTTTCAACAACAGTCCTGATGCAATTGCCGTTTACCAGGCGGTTGACGATGGCGACGATTTTGTGTTTACCGATTTTAACCTTCAGGCCCAGAAAACCGATAACCTGTCGCGTGACGAAGTTGTTGGAAAGCGAATTACCGAATTATTCCCGAGCGCCAACGAACTGGGGCTCCTTGGTGTTTTCAGAAATGTATGGCGCACCGGTGAAACAGAATATCGGAACTCAACTTTTTATAAGGATAACCGAATTGAGGGTTGGCGCGAAAATATCATCTATAAACTGAATACCGGAGAGATTGTAGCGATTTACAACGATATTTCAGATCGTATGAAAGCCCAAATTGCTCTGCGCGAAAGCGAAGAACGTTTTAAAAATATCTTTAACATATCGCCAGATGCTGTATCAATTTCAGAAATCCAAACTGGAAGGTATCTTGATGTAAATGAGTCTTTTGAAAAATTAAGCGGGTTTAAACACGATGAAATCATAGGAAGGAGTTCTGTCGAGCTTGGGTTCTGGTTGGACAAAAAAGATAGGGAACAGTTTTTAAATTCTCTAAAATTTCAAGGTTTTGTCGATAATTCTGAAGTTGCATTCAGAGCTAAAGAAGGAAGGGTGATTCGAACATTAATTTCTGCCCGGATAGTTGAGTTTGCTGACCAATCTTATCTTTTATCGGTTACCAAAGATATTACCGAGCGGATCAATGCAGAAATTGAGCTTCGCCAGTCGGAACTGAAATTCAAGTCGCTTTTTGAAAACGCGGCCGATCCAATATTACTAGTCGATTTCAACGGGAATATTCTGGATGTAAATCCGGCCACATGTAGCATACTTGGCTATTCCGCCAATGAATTGCGAAACATGAAAACCATTGATTTGAATACTGAAGAATATAAGCCAAAGGTAAAAGACCGGTTTGAAATGTTGGATCGTGAAGGCGACCTTTATTTTGAAACGGCCCACTATACCAAAAATGGGGCACTTTATCAGTTTGAAATTCATAGTAAAATCATTGAAATTGAAGGCGAAAGGACCATTTTAAGCGTTTACAGGGATATTACAATACGTAAAAAAGCTGAGGATGCCTTGCATGCCAGCGAAGAAAACTTCAGAAACTATTTTGAAAATTCGCCTCTTGGAAAATCGATAACCGGAATTGATGGATCGCTTAAAGTAAACCAGGCATTTTGCCGGATGCTTGGTTATACAAAAGAGGAGCTTCTGCAAATAAACTGGAGAGAGATCACGCATCCCGATGATCTTCAATTAAGTGAGAATGCCATTAAGTCCCTCATCAATGGAGAACAGGAAATTATTTGGTTTGAAAAAAGGTACATCCGTAAAGACAGGGATATCGTATGGACAGAGGTTAGCTCAAAATTACAAAAAGACGCTGAAGATAAACCTTCTTACTTTATTTCAACCATACAGGATATTACAGAACGCAAGCAAGCTCAAAAACAGTTAAAACTATTGGGGCGGGCAATTGAGCAAAATCCTGTAACCATCGTGATAACCAATACCGATGGAGATATTGAATACGTGAATCCTCAATTTGCGGAAGTCACCGGTTATACTTCCGATGAGGTGATTGGCAAAAATCCGCGTTTTCTTCAATCGGGTGAGCACAGCCAAGCGTTTTATAAAGACTTGTGGAATACTATCCTGTCGGGAGGCGACTGGCATGGGGAGATGCATAATAAAAAGAAAAACGGAGAAGACTATTGGGAGAGTGCGGTAATTTCGCCTGTATTAGATGAAAACGGTAAAATTTCATCTTTCGTGGCAGTAAAGGAAGATATCACCGAAAGGAAGAAAATTATTCAAGACCTGATTGTTGCCAAAGAACATGCGCAGGAAAGCGACCGGCTGAAATCGGCGTTCCTAGCTACCATGTCGCACGAGTTGCGTACTCCGCTGAATGCTGTAATTGGTTTTTCGAGCCTGATTGATGAAGAAACGCCAATAACGCAGATTACCTCTTTTGCCAAAATGATTCACAGCAACGGGAATAGCCTTTTGGATATTATTGAAGGAATACTCGATTTAACCTTATTGGAAAGTGGTGAGACGAAAACGCACTTTGAAAGGTTTTCCATTGCGCCATTTATGAAAACTCTGCTCAAACTAGCAAAAGAAGAACAAGAGAAGGCCAATAAGCCGCAACTTCAGGTTCAATGTATAAACTTCAATTCCGAAAAGCAAATTCAGCTTTATTCCGATCCCCAAATAATAACCAAAATATACAGCCAACTGTTACGCAACGCGTTTAAATTTACCTCTTTGGGTAAAGTTGAGATTGGTTATTTGATTGAATCCGAAGGGGGAACTTCTCGAATCAAATTCTTTGTGAATGACACCGGGATTGGAATACCGGAGAATCAAAAATCCTTAATTTTTGAACGATTTCGGCAAGTGGATGATTCTCATACACGTAAGTATGGCGGAACAGGAATTGGACTCACTATTGCAAAACATAAAGTGGAATTGCTAGGTGGACAGATTTGGGCTGATTCAATGCCAGGGAAAGGCACCTCGTTCTATTTTACAATCCCGATGGTTGAGTCGGAATTAATTCACAACTCGGCACCAGAACAAGAGGACGACAAGAAGATGCAAACTAATTTTTCAACCCAAACGATTTTGATTGCTGAAGATGAAGACTCGAATTTTGATCTTTTGAAATATTTTCTGGTCAAATCAAACCTGAATATTATCCGAGCCTGTGACGGACAGGAAGCCGTTGACCTGTGTTCGGCACATCCTGAAATAGGATTGGTTCTGATGGACATTAAGATGCCAAAAATGAATGGATTTGAGGCAACAAAGATGATAAAAATAGCGAACCCTAAACTTCCGGTTGTCGCAGTTACGGCCTTTGCCATGCCAGACGACAAGGAAAAATCTCTTTTAGAAGGATGTGACGAGTATATGGAAAAACCGATTAAAAAGGAACGATTGTTTACGCTTCTCCAAAAATTTATGTCCTAAAAGTTTTGAATCTGGTAATGAAAATGCCTTCACATAATAAGATAAGCCAGATTGTACTATTGAAAATAGATTGGGTTTTAAGCCAATCAAAACCGATTGGTTAATTTAAGTTAACAATGAAAAGAGTGATAAAATTAACAGATTCGGCGTATGCTTCTGGACTTTCTAACGGGCATATTATAAAAGTCCATCCAAAATATTTGTTTTCACTTATTGGATTCGGGCTTGGAAGCCTTATCAGTCTTATTATTATTGCTGCAGAGGAGTTTGATGGAGATGTTTCGTTTACCATGGGACATTCGAAAATTCACCATCTGGCTATTCCTGTTCTCTTTGGAATTCTTGGTGTGATTATCGGATATATTTATGGGAAAAAGCTACATACTAAAGAAGAAGCTTTTCAGGAACTTTTTGCCAACCAGCAAACCATGAGCCTCATTCTAAACCATCTGCCGGTACTTATTTCGTACATCGACTCCGACTTGCGCTACCTCTACACCAATAAAACCTACGAAAAATGGATGGGTCTTTCGATGAATGATGTTTATGGAAAACATGTGAAAGATATTGTTGTAAAAGAAACGTATGACGAACTTCAGCAAAACATTTTTCGAGTATGGAAGGGAGAAACGGTAAGGTTCTATTCTTCTCACGAGATAAACGGGAGTGAGAAGTTTCTACACGTCACACTGATTCCTCACCTGGACGAAAACAGCTCGGTCAAAGGTTTTTTTTCGTTGGTTAGCGATGTTACCCAACTCAGGAAACGCGAAAACAAAATCAGGAAGCAAAAAGAAAAACTGGAAGAACTGAATGCAACAAAAGACAAATTTTTTTCGATTATTGCTCACGACCTCAAAAACCCGTTCAATTCGTTGCTTGGAATTGCAGAGCTGCTGCACGATGATTTTGATACCCTCGACGAAAAGACTAAAAAGGAATTTGCAGGACATATTTATGAAGGCACCCAAAATACCTACAAACTTCTAGAGAATCTACTGGCTTGGTCAGCTGCACAAAGCGGAAAAATCGAATTTCACCCCTCACTTGTGAATATAAATGCTTTGATTGTCGAAAATCTTAAACTATTGGAACAGTTGGCCAGAGCAAAAAATATTCAACTGCAATCTGATTTGAAAAAGGATTATCTCATTAATACCGATCATGATTTGGTCAGTACCATTATTCGGAATTTACTGTCCAACGCCATCAAATTTACACCAAAAGATGGGCATATCTCTATTGTGATTTCGGCAACCAAGAGCATTGAATATCTTGAAATATCAGTTAAAGACACTGGACTTGGTATTGCTCCAGAAGCCCTCAGAAATCTATTTAATATAGGGAATTCCTATTCTACATCAGGAACGGAAGGTGAATCGGGAACAGGTTTGGGATTAATTCTTTGTAAAGAATTTGTTGAAAAATGCGGGGGAATTATTTGGGCTGAAAGCGAAGTTGGAAATGGGTCTGTGTTTCATTTTACTTTACCAAAGAGCCAACAACTTGATGGCAATATTTTCGCTTAGTGTAGGTGATAAAAATTGATAAAAGGCTGTAGATGCAAGGCGGCAAAGTTTTTTTTGCCTCCCCTTGCAAGATTGTAATATTATTTAAAGCCGAAGGAGCAAGGCGCTAAGGTTTTTTTTGGCGCAGCGTACTTTTGTACGTGAGCACAAAAAAAGACCGCAAGCAACGATGCTACTGCGGTCTTAAAATAATATTAAGCTCCTTGTCTAGGACTTGAACCTAGGACCCCCTGATTAACAGTCAGGTGCTCTAACCAACTGAGCTAACAAGGAATTTTCCCGTATTGGGACTGCAAATGTAAGCGGAATTTTATAAAACTGCAAATCTAAAGAGTAAATAATAAGTGAAAAACCTATTAAAGTTGTTATATAAATGATTTTTAAAGTAATTTTATAACTTTGTAACAGGATTACAGTAATTATGGATGTCTATCTTTTGGCAAACCTGCTCAGAGAGCTTATAATTGAAAACGACCGGGTATCATTACCGGGGATGGGAAGTTTCGTTTCAGAAATTGCTCCATCTGTTTTTTCGGACAGAGCATCACTTATTCACCCCCCTTTCCGCAGGATTATGTTCAGGAGCAGAGAAGTTTGGAACGATGAACTTTTAGAAAAAAGGTATGCTCAGGTGATGAATATTCCAGCTCACAAATCGAAGTCAGAGATTGAAACATTCATAAACGGAGTCCGCCGCGACCTGGAGATGACAAGAATGCTTGAACTGCCTGGCTTTGGAACAATAAGACTTAACGAAAGAAATGGTTATAGTTTCGTTTTAAACAACGATGTTTTAATAAGCAAGGAGACATACGGCCTGGAACCTTTGAATATCAAGGTTCTCTCTAAACCAGGAGTTATAGAAAACATTAAGTCAAAACCATTGAAACTCTTCAGAAACGAGGAGAAACTAAAAAAAGTTGTCGCAGCAGAAGGTCATGAAGTAAAAATGCCAAACCCGCTTCGCCTGGCATTAATGTTTATTCTGGTTTTTGTTATAATAATTGTAATTCTTCTGTTTTTCAGCGATCAATTGAAACCACTTTGGGAAATTCTTCTCTACAACAAGCAGGAGAGAGAGCTTATGAGGCTGTTCAGTTAAATTAGTTTATTGCTCCGCCATTTGATATACGCTCTTCAGGAGATACAATCCTCATTTTCCCGCCTTCTTCCTTCGCCATAAGAATCATCCCATTGGAGTCGATACCCTTGATTTTTCTAGGTGCCAGATTTGCCAGTATGCATATCTGCTTTCCAACCATCTCTTCGGGAGTATAGTACTCTGCAATTCCGGAAACGATTGTTCTTGTATCAAGTCCGGTATCAATTGTAAGCTTAAGCAGTTTATCCGTTTTTGGCACGCGTTCTGCTTCGAGAACTGTAGCTGTTCGAATATCCATTTTAGTAAAATCGTCATATGTACACTCCTCTTTAAGAGGCAGCAAAGGAGCTTTTTCAGGTGCAGATGCCTCCTCCGTGACATCATTTTCTGTTTCGGGTATCGCCGGTTTTGAAGCTTCCAGCTTCGCAAGCTGAATATCAATTGCAATGTCTTCGATTTTATCAAACAGTAACTGGGGATCGTTTACTTTATGTCCGGGCTGAAGTATGGAGTCCAAACCAAAATCTTCCCAGTTCCTGCTCTTCATGTTAAGCATGTATGCAAGTTTCTGTGTTGTATGAGGCAAGAATGGTTCAAAAGCGATTGCAAGATTGGCACAAATTTGAAGAGAAACATTAATGATTGTTGCAACTCTCTCCATGTCTGTCTTTGCAACCTTCCATGGTTCTGTGTCTGTAAGGTATTTATTTCCAATGCGGGCAAGATTCATAGTCTCTTTAATAGCCTCACGGAAACGGAAGTTTTCAAGACTCTCTTCAATTGATTTTTTGATAATCGGAATTTGAGAAAGAGTATCATCGTCAATTTTTTCACTTTTGAGATGTGCAGGAACTTCTCCTGAGAAGTACTTGTGTGTGAGCACCACAACCCTGTTTACAAAATTGCCCAGAATAGCCACAAGTTCGCTGTTGTTGCGCGTTTGAAAGTCTTTCCAGGTGAAGTCGTTGTCTTTGGTTTCGGGTGCGTTTGCACAAAGAACATACCTTAGAACATCTTCCATTCCGGGGAAGTCGTCCAGATATTCATGCAACCATACAGCCCAGTTTCTTGAAGTTGAAATTTTGTTCCCCTCAAGATTGAGAAACTCATTTGCCGGAACATTGTCGGGGAGGATGTATCCGTCGCCGTATGCCTTTAGCATAGAAGGAAACACGATGCAGTGGAACACAATATTATCCTTACCGATAAAGTGCAAAAGTCGGGTGTCTTCGCTCTTCCACCACTTTTCCCATTCATTGGGCATAAGTTCAATAGTATTCGAGATGTATCCTATAGGAGCGTCAAACCATACATACAGCACTTTTCCACCGGCGCCTTCTACAGGAACCGGAACGCCCCAGTTAAGGTCGCGGCTCACTGCTCTCGGCTGCAGGCCTCCGTCCAGCCAAGATTTGCACTGGCCGTATACATTTGTTTTCCACTCTTTATGCCCGTCGAGAATCCACTCTCTCAACCATGGCTCGTATGTGTCCAGGGGTAAATACCAGTGAGTTGTCTTTTTGAGTACAGGCGTATTTCCGCTAAGTGCCGAGCGGGGATTAATAAGTTCGCTTGGGCTGAGGGTGCTTCCGCATTTCTCACACTGGTCGCCGTATGCGTTTTCGGCTCCGCATTTTGGACATGTTCCCGTAATGTATCTGTCTGCAAGAAACTGGTTTGACTCTTCGTCGAAGTATTGTTCGCTCTCTTTCTCAATGAACTTCCCTTCGTCATATAACTTCCTGAAGAATTCCGAAGCTGTTTTATGGTGAATAGCCGAACTGGTTCGGGAATAGATGTCGAAACTTATTCCAAGACGCTCAAACGAATCCTGAATGATAAGATGATATTTGTCCACAACTTCCTGAGGAGTACAATTCTGTTGTTTTGCCTTTATTGTAATGGGAACTCCATGCTCGTCGGAACCACAAATAAACTTGACATCTCTTCCGCGCATTCGGAGGTAACGTACATAAATATCTGCCGGAATATATACTCCTGCAAGGTGACCAATGTGCACCGCTCCG
>DOSU01000048.1:862-3128 GCA_003513895.1 Rikenellaceae bacterium | reverse complement strand
ATCTTCTTACCACCACCATCCAATTTAAGTTTCTCAGCAAGTTGATCCTTTGTTAATTGCTCATTTTCGAGGAAGGAAATGAGTTTCTTCAAGAAAACCTTATCGGCGGAAAGTCTTGGTTTTTTCTGAGATGTTTCTGTCATGATTTGTTGTCCAAGAGGGATGAGGATTAAATGGTTAACTTCGAGGAGTTTTAGGTACCGTATTTAACGGCGAAAAACTGACCATAAACACAACAAATATAGGTGGCTATTAATGAATGGACAATAAGGGGACAAGCGTTATAAAATCAATCTAAAACAATATTATTTGCTAAATGCAATCTATGTCTGCTTGTAGCTAATAATTTGTTCGGAGCATGGATAAAATTGATAAGTAAAAGTTGATCAAAATCATTAAGAATGTCAATGTCATCAATAATTATAAGTGTTCTAACTTTATCCAACAAATAAGATGCAATTTTATAATTATCGGTTTCAAAATCAACATTTTCAGGAATAATTGGTGCAAGTATTTCGACTATAGTCGAAAAAATATCATTAATATTCGAAGCCCCATCTTCAACTGCATACAATACTATAGCTTCAAAATAATTCTCTTCTTTACACGCTCTAGCAGCTTCGATAGCTAAGGTCGTTTTTCCGGTGCCACCCTTTCCTCTGATTCCACAACTCAACTCTTTACATGATGGTGAAAGATACACGAGTAACTGGGAAAGAATATTCTGTTTTCCAACAAAAGGATAGTAACCGATAGGTAAATTGTTAGCGGGATCAAATTTTGAAATAACCGTTGGTTTGTGAATTTCATTAGAACGATTACCATCAATAATTAATTGAGGAGCAAAAAAATCAGGGCGGTGGCAAGTCTCGATATCAGAAGTAACAATCGTAAACCGGGATTCTTGAGATTTATTTTTAATATTTAGCAAAACACTTTCTGTATAATGAATTGTATCTGCTTCGAATTCTTTTAAATATGGTTCAATTAACTCTTTTTTAGCACTAGAGATAAATTTTTCATCGCATGTTCTTAAATATCTACAAATTCTGATAATATTTTTGTGTGATAATGGTGGATTCACATTTATATATCCACTGATTGTGTCTTTATGGTAACCAAATGTTTTATTATATATGGTTAGTTCTAAACCAAGCGACTCTTTAATTCTTGCCAACATATTTCCATGTTTTATAGGATCGTCTACAGCAACATCAGGGGGTTTTCCGCGTTTGCTTTTTTTTTCATTATTCATTGTTCTTCCAAATAACTTCAATTTAAGTGGCTGAAATTACGTACTTCACGTTTTCCAGGTTTCATCACAAAATCTGATTAAAATTGGTGGAAAGTTACTTTGTGATAAACCCCGACCATAGGTTGGGCGGAGTGATAATGAGTGCCCATTTTACTGAACAGCTAGACTCTGTTTCTACACACAAAGCTTCCGAGGGGAATGTTTAATAATTGCAGTTGGCAGCATGGGACAATTGGGACAACAATAATGACATTCATTTATAATTTTTTTGTATGCAAACAAAATTTAATTATACAAACAGAAAATCCTCACTTAAGACATTGCTTTTACACGACTCTCTTATGAGACCTTTTTTTTTCTTGCCAAAGTGTTTGGTTTTCCGCGTCCTTCACTCTCTTATCGATAGCATAATCAAAACATATACCACCAACTTTGCCGATAGTGGTATTGACACCTGCCTTAGGAGAGATTGCCAAACTTCTTGAATTGCGTCCCGCACTTTCCTGCCTTTCGTAGCATTTTGCCTGCAACATACAACATCAAAACTGTAGATTCTTTTCTCTGTGTTCTGTAACTACACGAAATTATATAAAAATACATTGAGTGTCGAACAAGCAATGCATTGAGCCTAATTATTACCCACAAAACAATCTCGCCTATTTAACATCGATCGAGAAAAAACTGTCTCGTTACTATTAAAGCAGAATAAGTCGCAGAGGATCAAGTCCTATCTCGTATCAACATAAATAGAGATCAGATGCGCGGAGCCGAGAGAACACGATTGAGCAAGGTATACCGTTTTCTGATTTGTTTAGATTGACTATGCCGAAAATTTACAATTCTGGGTTAACAAATTTGCATAAAGATAGACTCAAGTTAAAAGCACATTTCCTTCGCCAAAAGGATTTCTCTACAGTGGTTAAGCACATCAATGGCGAATTGCCTGGTTGGAAACAGTTTGCTGCAAAAATTAACGATTAAACTGCAGCCGAATTAATACCTACTAAAGAC
>DOSU01000048.1:249-771 GCA_003513895.1 Rikenellaceae bacterium | reverse complement strand
TTTTACCTATTTAAGACCGATGGCAACGACGTGAGATATCTCATATCGTACAAGAATGAGAGGCCAATCATTATGACAACCCTCGGCAAATGTTTTTAGCCTAGGACTTGAACTCGAAGCCCAAGGCGTAATCAGCAGAAAGCAGTTTATCAATATTATTTTTCAAACAGGAGGTAGTAATTATAGATGATGATTTTTTCTTCGAATGCCCGACCGTACTGACCATTGAGATTCAGCCGGATGACGTGTTGTCCGTCAACATCAACGGTGAAGTCGGTTAGATGGTATCCGACGAACTCCGTAATGTTCTTATCAAGGGGTGTATTGAAGCTTCCGGAGGTGGTTTCCCTGAATTTGATGGGCCACTGCAACGAACAATTGAGACTTTGCAGTCCTTCCAAACTCGCGAAGACTTTGAACGTGAGGAATTGGAAGATTAACAATTAAACAGGGGGAAGAGTGGCTATCGTGGTCACTCTTCCCCCAAAGTAAGGATCTTAGGGTAAGGCTCGCAAATTACCC
>DOSU01000048.1:0-168 GCA_003513895.1 Rikenellaceae bacterium | reverse complement strand
TCGCAAATTACCCTTTACGACTATATTCCCAAGGAGAATTTAAGATGAAAGCTCAAGAAGTACTCGAAAAATTGGCACATACCTTCGTCAACTCATCATCTCCCTATGCAGAAACCACAAGCGTTTGGCTTGACGACACTTGCGACGAGGGCTCAGAGGTTTACACCG
>DOSU01000019.1:13279-19851 GCA_003513895.1 Rikenellaceae bacterium | reverse complement strand
AGAGCCTCAGAGCCGCCATTCAGGGAGGGGCCGACTCTGTCTATTTTGGGGTGGGGCATCTTAACATGCGCTCACACTCGGCCAATAATTTTACGGTAGAATCTCTTTCGGAGATTGTTCAAATATGTAAAGAAGCAGGAGTGAAGTCATATCTTACTCTAAATATTGTAATATACGACGAAGACATTCCAGCGATGCACGAAACAATAGATGCAGCAGTTACAGCAGGAGTTTCCGCGATAATTGCATCTGATATGACAGTGATTCTTTATGCCAGAAAAATGGATATGGAGATTCACATTTCGACTCAGCTGAATGTCTCCAATTCCGAAAGTCTCAAGTATCATGCACAGTTTGCAGATGTAATTGTTCTGGCAAGAGAACTCAATCTAAACCAGATAAGAGATATTAGCGAAATAATTGAAAAAGAAAGAATAAAGGGTCCTTCCGGCAATCTTGTTCGGCTTGAACTCTTTTGTCACGGGGCTCTTTGTATGGCTGTTTCGGGGAAATGCTACCTGAGCCTGCACGAATATAATGCATCTGCAAACAGGGGATCTTGCTACCAGCTTTGCCGCCGCTCTTATGAAGTTACTGACAAAGAAACAGGCCGTTCACTGGAGGTGGACAATAAATACATTATGTCTCCCAAGGATTTGTCCACTATAGCGTTTGTAGATAAAATAATTGATTCCGGAGTCAGAGTTTTTAAGATTGAGGGTAGAGCGCGTTCTACCGAATATGTTAAAGCAGTTTCAGCAGCGTACAGAGAGGCCGCAAATGCCGTATGTGACAGAACATATACACCAGAGCTAATTGCTTCTCTGGAGAAAAGAGTTTCTGAAGTCTTTAACAGGGGATTCTGGGACGGATATTATCAGGGTGCAAAGCTTGGTGAGTGGAGCGAAGTCTACGGAAACAAAGCAACAAAAAAGAAAAGATATGTGGGAAAGGTTACAAATTTCTTCAGTAACCTGTCTGTTGCCGAGGTCCTCATAGAAACCGGAGAGCTCAAACAGGGAGATGAAATCCTTATCGAAGGGCCATCAACTGGTGTTTTGCAGCACATTGTTACAGAGATAAGAACCCATCTCACTCCTGTCGAAAAGGCTGTTAAAGGTGAGTATTGCTCAATATCTGTTCCTGAGGGAGAGAAGCTTCGCCGTTCCGATAAGGTTTACTTATGGGAAGATTCAGTAAAAATAGCAAAGCATCCTAAACATTAATAAGCAAATGAATCCAAACACTATTGAAGGGAAGCTCCCGGAGCGTATTGTCAGATTTCTGGGAGAGCATCATCTGCTTACGATGGCTGTGTCTGACGTGTCAGACATATGGTGTTCACATGCTTTTTACGTTTTTTTGGAAGATGAGGCAGCATTCCTTATAACATCGGAAGATCATACAAGGCATATAAAACTTGCACAAAAAAGTAATGTTGTTGCCGGAGGAGTGGCTTTGGAAACAGATAAGATAGGAGAAATAAGAGGGTTGCAGTTTAAAGCCCAAATGGAGAAATGTGACGACTCTCTTCTTGGCCCATATAAAATGAAATATCTTAAGCGCTTTCCCTATGCAATTTTAAAAGGGGGCGACCTTTGGAAGCTCACTATTACCGAAGCGAAGCTTACTGATAACCGGCTTGGATTCGGAAAAAAAATAAAGTGGAACCGATGAGCTCCACTTCTTTTTCAAATAAGTACAATTGAATTAAGAGATTTTAAAGGCCTCTTTGATTTTGTCAACTGCATCGAGTTTCTCCCAGGCAAAAAACTGAACATCCTTTTTAACCGGTGCTCCATTTACAAGGATTTCAATTTCTTTTGTGAATGGATCTCTGCCCATGTGCCCGTAGGCTGCGGTTGCTTCATAAATAGGGTATTTCAGTTGCAGTTTTTCAATGATCTTTGCGGGACGGAGGTCAAAAATCTTTGATACAATATTTGAAATCTCCACATCATTGAATTTTGATGTTCCGTATGTATTAACAAAGATACTTACAGGTTGTGCAACACCAATTGCGTAGGCAAGCTGTACAAGAACTTCTTTTGCGACACCTGCTGCAACAAGGTTTTTGGCAATATAACGTGCTGCATAGGCTGCAGAACGGTCAACTTTGCTTGGATCTTTTCCGGAAAACGCTCCACCGCCGTGTGCACCTTTGCCGCCATAAGTGTCTACAATTATCTTTCTGCCTGTAAGTCCTGTATCTCCGTGAGGGCCTCCGATTACAAATTTTCCTGTAGGATTTACATGAAGGATATAATCTTCCTTGAAAAGATCACGGGTATGTTTTGGGAGCCTGTTTAAAATTCTTGGAATAAGGATATTCCTTACATCGCTTTTAATTTTCTCCTGCATCCTCTTTTCGTCCGGGTCAAAATCGTCGTGCTGGGTCGAAATTACGATTGTATGAACATGAAGCGGGTTATTGTTGTCGTCGTATTCAATTGTGAATTGCGATTTAGAATCCGGCCTCAGATATTTCATCTCCTTTCCTTCTCTGCGGATTTTTGCCAGTTCAAGCAGAGCAATGTGAGAAAGTGTGAGAGGAAGCGGCATGTACTCTTCGGTGTCGGTACTTGCATAGCCGAACATCATACCCTGGTCGCCGGCTCCCTGTTCGTCACTTACAGCAACATCAACACCTCTGTTTATATCTGCACTCTGTTCGTGAATTGCAGTAAGAATACCACAGGAATTGCCGTCAAACATATACTCGGCCTTTGTATAGCCAATGCGGTTGATTACTCTTCTTGCAACAGTCTGGATGTCTACATAAGCGTTTGAGTTTACCTCTCCGCCTACAACAACAAGTCCGGTGCTGACAAATGTTTCGCAGGCAACCTTTGAGTTCTGGTCCTGCCTTAGAAATTCATCAAGAATTGCGTCAGAAATCTGATCTGCAACCTTGTCCGGGTGTCCTTCAGACACCGATTCCGATGTAAATAAATATGCCATAAAATTGCGCTTTAAATAAGTAAATAACAAGTTAAACACTCAAATGCGAAAAGTGTTCGTGCCGGCGCAACCATATGCTTTTGCTTAGAACATCCCAATGACGGAAATGAATACCAAATGGGCTGTATTGAAGACAATTTTAGCATTTTTGTTGTGGTTGCAAGCAGTCAAATCTCTCCACATATTGGTCGCAAATATACACTTTTTTATTAAAATGCATAAAAAGGTTAAGCAATTGTTAAATATTCAAAAAATATTGCCACTTTTATAAGCGATTTTGTTAATTTTGCGACGGAATACTAAACAACTTATATAAATATCTATGAAACAAACTATTAAGCAATTTGCCCTAATGGCCCTGAGCTTGTTTGTGGCCTTTGCAGCATATGCTCAGGTTACTACATCAACTATGAGTGGACGAATTATAGAGGCTAATGGAACTCCTGTTATAGGAGCAACAGTTGTCGCTGTTCATACACCATCCGGAACTCAGTATTATGCAATTACAGACAATGCAGGTAACTACCGCATACAGAACATGCGTATCGGCGGTCCTTACACTGCAGAAGTGTCTTTCCTCGGTTTTGGCTCAACTAAATCCGGGAACATTACTCTAAGACTGGGTGAAAACTATGTGCACAACGCTACACTTACGGAACAGACTGTAAACCTCAGTGAGATTGTTATCACTGCCGGAGTTGTGAATCCTATCTTAAACAGGGACAGGACTGGAGCTTCAATGAACATCAGTTCAAAAGAACTTACCAGCCTTCCTTCAATAAGCCGCAGTATCACAGATTTCACAAGAATGACCCCTCAGTCAAATGGCAACTCATTTGCAGGCCGTGACGGTCGTTTTAATACTGTAACGATTGACGGTGCTGCGTTCAACAACAACTTCGGTCTGTCCAGCAGTGCAATGCCTGGCGGTTCGTCTCAGCCAATTTCTATGGATGCGATTGCCGAGGTTTCTGTTAACCTTGCACCTTATGATGTTCGTCAGTCACAATTCACCGGAGCAGCAATCAATGCAGTAACAAAGAGTGGTGATAACACAATCAAGGCTTCGGTTTACACATACCAGAGACCTAAATCTTTTACAGGTGAAAAAGTGGGAGATGCTATTGTAACCAATGCCCACTCAAGAAGTTCAAGCGTATATGGCTTAACTGCTGGAGGTCCAATTATTAAGAACAAACTCTTCTTCTTCATAAGCGGTGAGTTCGAAAAAGAACTCTCTCCGGCCAGCGGTTGGGAACCGAGTACCAACGGAGTTGCCGACATTACAAACAGAATTTCCCGCACAACGGTTGCCGACCTTGAAAGAGCAAAAGCACACCTGTTATCAAAATATGACTATGATCCGGGTGAATATCAGAACTTCTCGGCATTTCCTTCGAGCAACTACAAAATTCTGGCTCGTTTAGACTGGAACATTTCAAGGAACCACAAGTTTGCCTTGAGATACAACAGAATGAGAAACGCCTCTACCAGCCTTACAAATGCCAACTCGGGCCCTCCGGGTGTTCCAAGATCTAACTACAGCCGTGTTTCAGACAAATCAATCTCATTCTCAAATTCATTTTACGGAAACGAAAATGCAATTGATGCTTTTGCAGCTGAGTTAAACAGCACATTTGGTTCGAAATTTGCCAACAAATTCCTGGTTTCATATACCGGAACAACTGACCCTCGCAGAACATCAAACAGTGCTCTGTTTCCTTTTGTAGACATCTACAAAGACAACGATCCTTATATGTCATTTGGTTATGAGCTTTTCAGTTATAAAAATCAGGTTGTCAATAACACCTTCTCGGTAATCGACAACTTGTCAATAAATCTGGACAAGCACACTCTAACTGCAGGTCTTGCATACGACAATATTTTCGTAAACAACTCATATATCCGTGAAGGAACAAGCTACTACAGATATGCATCGCTTGACGATTTCATCAATGATGTTAAACCTACAGCTTTTGGCGCCACTTATGGCTACGAAGGACAAGACATCACAGGTGTCAAAATGAGTTTTGGTCTTGCAAGTATCTACATTCAGGATGAATGGCAATTATACAAAAACTTTAAGGTTACATATGGTGTACGCGCCGAACTTCCTCTTTACCACAACAAACTTATTGACAACCCTGGAATTGCTGCACTTGATTTTGCAGGATATAAAATGCATGTGGGTGAGTGGCCAAACAGCAAAGTTCAAATCAACCCAAGAGTTGGTTTCAACTGGGACGTTAAAGGCGACAGAAGCATTCAGGTTCGCGGAGGGACAGGTATCTTCTCGGGAGTGCTTCCTTTCGTTTGGTTCACAAACCAGCCTACTTCTTCAGGAACTGTACAAAGTCCTGAGGTAGGTCTTACTGCAGCAAAACTTCCTGCCGATTTCAGGTTTAACCCCGATTTCAAAGCGCAAATTGCCAAGTATCCTACACTGTTCCCTCCTACAATGAGCGGAACTTTAGCTTCAGGAGCTGCACTTGCAGAGGTTAGCAAAGATTTCAAAATGCCTCAGATATGGAGAACAAACCTTGCAGGAGACTTCGAGCTTCCGGGCAATATGATCTTCACAGCAGAAGCTCTCTTCTCAAAAGACATCAATTCAGTTGTTCAAAAGAACGTAAACCTTCCTGATCCAAACAGAGTATTCTCAGGTGCCGACAAACGAGCATACTGGAGTGGAAACAAAGTAAACAGCAATGTTGCTTCTGCTATGGTTCTTTCAAACTCAAACCAGGGTTATCAGGCTCTCTTTACAG
The DNA here is from genome assembly GCA_003513895.1 of Rikenellaceae bacterium. Taxonomy (GTDB): domain Bacteria; phylum Bacteroidota; class Bacteroidia; order Bacteroidales; family UBA932; genus Bact-08. Next base: position 14,122 of record DOSU01000019.1, on the reverse strand, counting down.
CTCAGCTGACTAAAAACTTCCAGTATGGTTTCTCAGGTATGCTTGCATACACATTTAACCTGTCTAAGGACCTTTCTGCTAACCCGGGTTCGTCTGCATACTCAGCATGGACAAGCAACCTTGACGCGTTTAACCTTAACTCTCCACAGCTTAGCTACTCTAGCTTTGCAGTTCCTCACAGAGTTGTTGGTTCGTTAACTTACAGAATTGAATATGCAAGGAATTTTGCAACTTCAATTTCTGTTTATTACAGTGGAGCAGCTCAAGGCCGCTCATCAGTTGCCTATTCAAACGATATGACAGGCGACGGAGCTTCATCTGACCTTCTCTATGTTCCTAATAATCAATACGAACTGGCCTTTGTTGATGTAGCAGGCAAAATGACCGCTCAGGAGCAAAGCGATAAATTCATGGAGTATGTTCTAAACGATCCATACCTAAGCAAACGTCAGGGACAATATGCCGAGAGATTTGGCGTTGTTAACCCTTGGAAGAACCGTTGGGATGTGAAAGTTATTCAGGATGTATTTGCAAACTTCGGAACAGATCGCCGCTACACGCTGCAACTGAGTCTGGACATCGTAAATGCAGCTAACCTGTTGAGCAAAAACTGGGGTATCTATACAAAATCCGGTCTTGCCAACAATTATAATGTTATCATGCCTTTGAAGTATATGGGAATCAATCCAGGTGGGCAACCAACCTATACTCTTAATGCAACAGATATCGCAAACTTCGACGCAAAGAACCAGCAAATCAACTCTGTAACCACAGGAAGTACCTGGGGAATGCAGTTGGGAATTCGTTTGCTCTTCTAGTCTAAATCGCTTAATAATTCAAGAG
>DOSU01000019.1:6050-13177 GCA_003513895.1 Rikenellaceae bacterium | reverse complement strand
CAGCCTCTTTTTTTATACATATTTGGACAGCCCCTAAATTTTATTAAATTTGTATAAAATGGGTTGTGATGGAGATGTGTGGAAGGCAGATGAGAGGGAAAATGGGAGAAGATGCGGCAGAAGAGTATCTGCATTCCATGGGATTAATAACACTTGAGAGAAACTGGCGGTCGGGGCATAAGGAGATAGATCTTATAATGGCCGGAAATGAAATGTTGCATGTGATTGAGGTAAGAACACTATGTTTTCCCAGTCTGCAGGATCCGTATGAAAGTGTAAACATTAAAAAACAAAATAAAATAATATCGGCAGCAAGGGATTATATTGCAAGAAACAGGATTCTTGTGGAAACACAGTTTGATATAGTTTCTGTAAAAATTATTGAAGGTAGTTTCACAATTGAATATTTTCCAGATGCTTTTGCTCCCCGATGGTAGTTATAAAATTTTCCGGAGATGAATAAGAATAATTATTGCATTATAATGGCCGGTGGAATAGGAAGCCGCTTCTGGCCTGTGAGCAGAAACTCAAAACCAAAGCAGTTTCTCGATATTCTGGGATTTGGGAAAACATTTCTTCAGCAAACATTTGAACGATTTTCAAGGATAATGCCTGTGGAGAATATTCTTATTGTGACATCTTCTCTGTATAAGGAACTTGTTTTGGAGCAGGTTCCGGATATTCCCTCAGAAAACATTCTGCTGGAACCATACAGAAGAAATACAGCTCCCTGCCTTGCATATGCAACATATAAACTATTGGAAAAAAACTCAAATGCATCTGTTGTTGTTGCACCCTCCGACCACCTTATTTTAGATGATAATCTTTTCCTTGAAACTATCAATACGGCACTTGCCTACGCCGATAATCACAATGTTCTCATGACTCTTGGCCTAACTCCCACAAGGCCGGAGACTGCATACGGATACATTCAGGCAAACAAGACCAGCCCTGTTAATATAAAGGGGAACACTGCCTATACCGTAAAAACTTTTACAGAAAAGCCAAGCCAGGATTTAGCGAAAGTTTTTATGGAAAGCGGTGAGTTTCTCTGGAATTCAGGAATATTTATTGGAAATCTGTTGGCAATAAGGGGAGAGCTCGAGAAGTTACAACCGGACATTGCGGCTCTTTTCCAAAAGGGGAAAGGTTTGTATTACACCAATGAAGAGGAAGACTTCGTCCGGAGAGTTTATGAAGAGTGCACCAGCATCTCAATTGACTACGGAATCATGGAAAAAACAGGCAAGGCGCTTGTATATCCTGCCTCATTTGGATGGTCCGACCTGGGAACATGGGAATCTCTTTATAACCAAATAGATACCGACAGCAATGGGAACATTGTACAGGGAGAAGACACTTTGGTGAGTAAGGTAAAAAACTCTATAATTGTTTCGTCTGAAAAGGAAAAACTTATTGTTGTAAACGGGCTGAACGACTTTATGGTAATCAATACCGAAGATGTACTTTTAATTTGCCCGAGGGAGGAGAGTGCCTTTAAGAGTATTCTCACAGATCTTCCGCTAAGTGAATTTGTAAAATTTCAATAAAAAAATATATGGCAAACAATCCTCTTAAAATTGAGGTGCAATCCGAAATAGGGAAACTTGAAGCTGTGCTTTTGCATTCACCGGGAGCCGAGGTAGAGAATATGACCCCAAGGAATGCCCAAAGGGCGCTCTACAGCGACATACTAAACCTGTCAATAGCGCAAAAGGAGTACGAACAGGTTTCGGGAGTACTATCCAAAGTCGCAAAAATATACCAGATAAAGGATCTGCTCGTTAAGATTCTTGAAAATCATAACGAGAGAGAGGCTCTTGTTGGGAAAATATGTGTTACCGAAAATGTGACAGATTATTTTGAGTATCTGATGGATATGTCTTCAAAAAACCTTGCAAATGTTCTTATTGAAGGTCTCCCGGCAAAAATCAATACTCTTACGGCATATCTTAAGGACGACTATTATGCTTTGTTGCCATTATACAACTTTTACTTTACAAGAGATGCTGCTGTTTCAATAGGGAGCAGGGCTCTTATTTGTAAAATGGCAAGTAAGGTGAGAATGAGGGAATCGCTCATTACCGAAGCAATCTTCAGAAATCCGGATTTCTTCGAATGTGAAATGATAAATGCACATGACTTTCAACCAGGAAATGATGAGATTTTTATGGAGGGGGGAGATATTCTTATTGCAAGAGAGGATATCCTCATTGTAGGTAATGGGATGAGAACAAGCAGCAAAGGTATTGACCTGCTTGTAAACCGTCTTTGCAGAACAGCCGGTCCGGAGAAACAGCACGTTATTGTTCAACAACTGCCGGATTCTCCCGAATCTTTCATCCACCTTGATATGGTATTTACTCTGCTGGATGTAGACAAAGCGATGGTATTTGAACCTTTGATTCTAAATGACAATCAGTACCAGACTGTTCACATGACAATTGAGGGAGGGAGAGTAACAAAAATTAAAACCGTAAACAACATTCCTTCAGTTCTTAAAAAGCTGGGGATGGAGGTAGAGCCAATTGTATGCGGAGGCATTGCAGACGAATGGAATCAGGAGAGAGAACAGTGGCACAGCGGAGCGAATTTCTTTGCTTTTGCACCCGGGAAAGTAATGTCCTATGCAAGAAATGTTCACACACTTAATGAACTTGACAAAATGAATTTCGAAATAATACCGGCCTGGGATGTGGTAAATGGAAAAACCGACCTTTCAAAGGCGGGCAATTGCGTAGTCACTATTGACGGGTCTGAACTTCCCCGCGGCGGTGGAGGTGCAAGGTGCATGACTATGCCTCTTCGCAGGAGCGCAGTAAACTGGTCTAAATAGTTAAAATCAGCCAAATAAGATGAAAAAGTTTTTTTTGCTTTTAGTCTCTGTTTTTGCAGCAATGAGTGTAAATGCAGAGAGTGTAATTTTCGCGTCCAAACCCTTTCTTTCTCCTGATGGTTCTGCAATCTACTTTTCCTATGTAGGAGACATTTTTAAAGTCTCCTCAGATGGAGGGCTTGCCTTAAGGGTCGTATCTATGGCTGGTATTGAGTCAAATCCGAGAGTTTCTCCCGATGGCAGGTATCTTGCCTTCTCTTCAAACGAAACGGGGAATAACAACGTATATGTAGTCCCTGTAAAAGGCGGGGAAATTGTTCAACTTACTTTTCACGATGCAGGCGACGTTCCGGTATCATGGTCCCCGGATTCAAAGATGATATATTTTGAATCAAACAGATACAACACTATTAGCACTTATTCTGTTCCGGTTGAAGGGGGAACTCCAAAAAGACTTTTCGCTAATTACTTTAATACAATTGCAAATCTTGTTCAGAATCCTGTCTCAGGAGAGTTTTTCTTCACAGAATCTACAGAATCGTACAGGTTTGCAACCCGAAAAGGATACAAAGGGGAACATAACTCAAATATTGTCTCATGGAATCCTTCAAAAAGCGAATATCGCGAAGTAACAAGCAACATTGGCAAGGACATATGGCCAATGGCAGACTCAAAAGGAACACTCTACTATGTTTCGGACGAACTTAACGGAGTGGACAATATTGTTAAAATGGAAGGAGACACAAAAAAATGGATAACAAAATTTGATGAATCTGTCCAGTACCCGTCTATTAGTGCCGACGGCTCAAAAATTGTCTATCTTAAAGGCTATAAGATTACACTTTCACACACACAATCCGGCAAATCTGTTCAGCCGGAAATTGAAGTTGTTGAAAACAGAACGGTTAACGACGCGTCATTCAAAATAGAGACTCCTATGGATGCAGCTGTTTCTCCGGACGGTAAGAAACTTGCTTTTTCTTTCAGAGGTTTGTTATTTGTAAGCGATATAAAAGGAAATTTTGTTCAACAAATAAGTACTCCATCAAATGAGAGAATTGGTGAGGTTGTTTGGGGAGACGACAGTAAAACTCTTTATTACACAAGGACTAACCGGGGATTTTCTAATATTTTCAAGCAAATGGCAGATGTTTCGGGCGAAGAGAAAATTGTGTTTAAATCCGAATCGAATGCCCGTAGCCTAACGCGATCTCACAAAGGGAAAATCCTTGCATTTGTAAATGGATCCGGTTCTGTGATGACTTTAAATTTTGCAGATGATAAAGCTGAAGAGGTTGCAAAAGGGGAGTTTTGGGCTTTTCAGAATTATAGTATAAACTTTTCTTTCGACGATAAATTCATCACCTTTTCTGCAGTAAATCTGTTTGAAAGAGATTTGTTTATTTACAGTTTAGCCGACAGGAAAGTTGTAAATCTTACAAACTCGGCAACATTTGAAGATGATCCGGTTTTCTCTCCGGACGGCAAGTACCTCTATTTTATTGCAGACAGATATACACCAAGTTTTCCAAGAGGAACATCTTTTCAGCTTTATAAAGTTTCACTTGACAAGGTTTCCAGGCCATTTGAAGGCGCCGAATATGATAAACTTTTTGGCAAACCAGAAGCTGTAAAGGACTCATCGGTTGTAATCTACCGTACCAATATCCAGCGCAGATATGAAAAAGTTGTGGAAAAAGGAGCTCAGGAATCGCCGTATATATTTGTGCAAAAAGATAAAAATTTCTTGTTGTATGTTTCAAATCACGAAGGAGAAAACGGACTTTATGTTAAGGAACTTAAAGACTGGGATGAGAAACCTGCCCAGAAAGTCAAGGGCATTACTTCGTTTAACAAGTATGTTTCAAACGGTAAAGACCTTTTTGTGCTTGGAAGAGAGGGTTTGTTTAAACTGGATCCCGGAGCGGCAACATCAGCAAAAGTTGAAATAAAACATAACTTCTCTAAGAATATTCAAAGTGAATTCAACCAGATGTTCTATGAAGTATGGTCAACACTTGATCAGAATTTTTACGATGTAAAATTTCATGGTGTAGACTGGAAGGCTAAGAGGGATTACTATGCAGGTTTTCTTCCCCTTGTAAAGAGCAGGGATGAACTCAGGACATTACTTAACGACATGCTCAATGAACTCAACTCCTCCCATATGGGGTTCAGCACATTCGGCAAAGACGAAGATACTCCTGTTAAGTATATTTCTGCCGGAACAGGATTAATATTTGATAACGATAAACCTTATGTCCTGGATAGAATTGTAAGCGGGTCAAAAGCCGACTTTTCCGGAAATCCGCTTATGAAAGGTGACGAGCTAGTTGCTGTAAACGGAATAAAAGTAGATAAAAAGATAAACAGGGAGAAATACTTTGTCTCTCCGGCCGGCAGGAACGAAGTTGTACTGAGGTTTTCAAGACCTTTAAAGGGAAATGGAAATTCGGAGTTCGACGTACGTCTTCATACAATGTCAACAGGAGAAATCCATTCTCTGCTCTATACAGAATGGGAAGACAACAACCGCTTTGTCGTGGACAAACTTGGCAGCGGCAAGATTGCATATGTGCACATGAGAGATATGACTCAGGAATCACTCAATAATTTCCTTGTAGACATGAATACATACGCTGTTCACAAGGATGCGCTTATACTGGATTTGCGCTTTAATAACGGAGGAAACGTGCATAAAGAGGTGATTGACTTCCTTAGCCAGAAACAGCACTTCAAATGGAGTTACAGGAACAATCAGATTAATACTCATCCGAATGTTACTCCCGGCGACAGACCAATTATTGTGTTGATAAACGAACGAAGCCTCAGCGACGCCGAAGTTACTTCAAATGGGATTAAAACACTTTCAATAGCCAAACTGGTGGGAACAGAAACCTACAGATGGATAATCTTTACTTCAGGAATACGCCTTGTAGACGGATCAAGCGTACGTCTTCCTGCCTGGGGCTGTTACTCCCTTGATGGAAAGGATCTCGAATCATCAGGTGTAACTCCGGACATTTATGTAAAAAACACATTTAAAGACAGACTGGAGTCAAAAGATCCACAATTGGAGAGAGCAATAAAAGAATTATTACCTTTGTAGCTCAAATTTTTGAAAGATGAGAGATAAGATTGAGAAGTTACTTGCAGAAATTGAGCAACTTGCAGTAAAAAAAGAGCAGGAGGTCGAGGAAATACGAGTAAAGCTGCTTGGGAAAAAAGGGACAATCACACAACTTTTTGACGAGTTCAGGGATGTTCTTCCGGAGCAAAAGAAAGAACTCGGGCAGGTACTTAACAGACTAAAAGTTGCAGCCACAAAAAAAATCGACGAGCTTAAATCTCTTATGGAAGAGAGTATGGAAGCCGAAGAGCCTCAGTATGACCTTACCAAACCGGGAGATAAACTGGAGTTGGGCTCAAGACACCCCATATCTGTAACGAGATCTGAAATAATTTCGATTTTCACAAAATTTGGTTATGCCATTGCAGAAGGACAAGAAATTGAAGATGACTGGCATGTTTTCGGAGCTCTCAATTTTCCTCCCGAACACCCGGCTCGCGACATGCAGGATACTTTCTTTATCTCGGAAGGAGAAAATCCGGTTCTCCTGAGAACTCACACAAGTTCTGTTCAGGTGAGGTCTATGGAAAACATGAAGCTTCCAATAAGGATTATCTGCCCCGGCAGAGTATTCAGGAACGAGGCTATTTCTGCGCGGGCACACTGCATATTCCACCAGGTTGAAGGTTTGTATATAGACAAGGGAGTCTCTTTTGCCGACCTCAAACAATCTGTTTTACTATTTGCACGGGAAATGTTTGGGGAAAGCACTCAAATAAGACTCAGACCGTCATATTTCCCATTCACAGAGCCCAGTGCCGAGGTGGATGTAAGCTGCAACATCTGTAATGGGGCAGGTTGTAATATCTGCAAAGGAACAGGATGGCTGGAAATCATGGGCTGCGGGATGGTAGATCCAAATGTTCTGGAAGCAAATGGCATAGACAGTAAAGTTTATTCCGGATTTGCATTTGGGATGGGTATTGAAAGAATTGCCATGCTCAAATGGCAGGTAAAAGATTTAAGACTCTATTTTGAAAACGATGTAAGATTTTTGAAGGAGTTTGAAACTGTCGTTTAAATTGACAGGAGGTTTTTTGATTTTTTTTGGAGCTTGTGAAAATTTTATTACTTTTGCAGTCCCAAACGCGGAAATAGCTCAGTTGGTAGAGCATAACCTTGCCAAGGTTAGGGTCGCGAGTTCGAGTCTCGTTTCCCGCT
>DOSU01000019.1:0-5888 GCA_003513895.1 Rikenellaceae bacterium | reverse complement strand
AGACACGCAGGACTTAAAATCCTGTGGGCAGAAATGTCCGTACGGGTTCGATTCCCGTCCCGAGCACCCGATGAGGCCTCCTCAATGAAAATTGAGGGGGCCTTTTTTAACGGCGCACTTTGGTGTAAGTCTTTGAAAATTAGTTGTTTGATTTTTCTACTTGCTCTATTTTTCAAAGTTTTCATTTTGTAACACGCAAATTATTAATTAGTTGCACCAAAGTACGCCGTTAAAACCCTTTTCACATACTCGGAACTTTCATGCATTATCGAAGCAATCTGTCTGTAAGAAGCGCCGGTTTCCCTACGGAGAGTTATAATCATCTTTTTAGTCTCGTCTTTGTCGAGAGTAAATAAATTTTGCCCATTGAGGGTCTTTAATAAATGTTTATTAATAATGTAATCAGGAGTTTTTGTCCACCTATCTCTTCCTCTCTCTTTAATCTCTCCAATATCCGGCAGGAAATTGATAATTGCGTTGTCCAACTCTTCTTTAGTTTTAAATATCGAATCGACAAATCCAGTGTCCACATCAATGATTGAAGACAATGGGTTTGGTCTGTTGTGGTGAAAATGATAAGAACTCCATTTGTACTCAGAGGGGTGTTTGCAAATGCCGGCTTTAATAGGATTATTCAAAATATAAAGGTTACTGTTTAGTACCCATTCATCTGAATATTTACATGCGCTGCTGAATGGTGTTTTAAATAATTTATCGGATAACCCCTTCTTTGAATTATACCATTTGGAATAATCTCTCAGGAAATTTGAAAATAATACTGATAGGCAATTAGTTATTAATTGGATATGCACATGGTTATCCATTAAAATAAATGCAAGAATTCTACTTTCGAGTTTGTTTGAATACGATTTTAGCTTCTTAAGAAATACTTCGCGTTCTATATCGTCATAGAATACCGTATTCCTACTATTTCCGCGAAAAAACACATGAATGTTCCCAGACTGAACACGCTTGAGTTTGTTTGAACTTTTTCTCTTCCCTTCCATCTCTCACACATTTAGAATTAAACATCTACAAGATAAGAATTTTTCAAGAAAAGAAAAACTCTAACGGCGTACTTTGGGGTAACTGCCTGAAAAACAGCCGATAATAACTTTTGAGTTTGCGATTTTTAGCTTTTCCGACTGAGCTAATACTCATGATACCAATTTGTTACCTCAAAGTACGCCGTTAAAAACCCAATTAGTTATCTTTGCAAAAAACCAACTATATTAATAACTGAGCAGAATTAACAAAAATATAAACAACGGTATGAATTTCGACATAAAAGAGATATTCAGCGCATTCATAGTAATGTTTGCTGTAATAGATATTATGGGTTCGGTGCCAATCATTATTGGAATGAAGGAGAAGAAGAAAAGCTTCAGTCCTATGAATGCTTCAGTAATATCATTTACAATTCTTGTGGCCTTTCTTTTCTTGGGTCAGGCGATGCTTGGACTTTTTGGGGTTGATATTTCCTCTTTTGCCGTGGCAGGTGCGCTTGTCCTTCTGGTTTTGGCCATAGAGATGATATTTGGCATCCAGATATTCAAAGATGACGGTCCAACTGATTCGGCAACAATTGTCCCTATTGTGTTCCCGTTGATTGCCGGAGCAGCTTCGTTTACAACCCTGCTTTCTCTTCGGGCGGAATATGACGTGCTAAACATTATTATAGCACTATTTCTGAATATTGTAGTCGTTTATTTTGTTCTAAACAACCTCGATCTTATTTCCAGAAAGATTGGGAAAAGCGGAATTTATGTAATGAGGAAATTTTTTGGAATAATTCTGCTGGCGATTGCGGTAAAGCTTATTGTTTCAAATTTGCACTCTCTTCTAAGCTGACACATTTCAATTAAGGTTGAAAGCTGAAAAATTTCATTTAGTTTTTCCGGATTTTTATTGTGAATATCTTGTTCATATATTCTGCTGAACTATTGCATTTAAAAGTTTTTATCGTATCTTTGCTCCCCGCAATTTTTATGCGGGATTTAGTAATAATTTAAAAAACACCAAATTAACAACCAATGCCTGGATTAATTGGAAAGAAAATCGGAATGACTTCCGTTTTTGGTGCCGATGGAAAAAATATTCCATGCACCGTTATTGAGGCTGGTCCGTGTGTAGTTACGCAAATTCGTACAGAAGAGAAAGATGGTTATGCCGCTGTACAACTTGCCTATGACGAGAAAAAAGAGAAACACACCAGCGGAGGCCTAATGGGCCACTTTAAAAAGGCAAACACCACACCTAAACGAAAAATTGCAGAGTTTTCAAACGACTTTACAAAAGAATTTCAATTAGGCGACACTATCACCGTAACAGATGTATTTCACGATCAGATGGAATGGGTAGACGTAACAGGGATTTCTAAAGGTAAAGGATTCCAGGGTGTTGTGAAACGCCATGGTTTCGCAGGAGTAGGCGGCGCAACTCACGGACAGCACAACAGACTTCGTGCTCCCGGATCAATGGGTGCTTCTTCTTGGCCTTCTAGGGTATTTAAAGGAAAAAGATTGGCCGGCCGAATGGGTGGCGATCATGTAAAAATCTTGAACCTCAGAATTATTAAGGTTATTCCTGAGAATAATCTGCTGCTTGTAAAGGGATCAATTCCCGGTGCAAAGGGTTCTTATGTAATAGTGGAGGAATAAACGTCTATGGAATTATCAGTATATAAAATAGATGGTACGGAGTCCGGAAAGAAAGTGACTCTGGATTCTGGTATCTTTGGCATAGAGCCAAATGATCACGCTATTTATCTTGATGTTAAGCAATATCTTGCAAACCAGCGTCAGGGTACCCACAAGACTAAAGAAAAGTGGGAAGTAGCATACAGTACCAAAAAGATTGTTCGCCAGAAAGGTTCAGGCGGAGCGCGTCACGGTAGTATCAAATCACCAACTTTTGTTGGAGGTGGAAGGGCTTTTGGTCCAAAACCACGTGACTATCACTTCAAACTGAACAAGAAGCTTAAACAACTTGCAAGATTCTCTGCTTTGTCCTACAAGGTAAAGGAGCAAACACTTACAATTGTTGAGCCGTTCTCAATTGAGAATCCAAAGACAAAAGAGATGATTAAGATTTTTAACAATCTTAAGGTTAACGCCAGAAAGATTCTCTTTGTACTTCCCGAAAATACAGAAAATATTTACTTGTCTTCACGCAACTTGCAAAATATCAAAGTGATTACCGTAAACGAACTAAATACATACGACATAGTAAACTCTACTAGTCTTGTGTTGGTAGACGGTGTTCAGGATATTCTTCAGGCTCAGTATGGACGCAACTAACCGGAGAGAGATGGGAATATTAATTAAGCCATTAGTAACAGAAAAACTTACGATTCAGGGCGAAAAATTGAATCGTTATGGATTTGAGGTTGACCGTGCTGCCAATAAACTGGAGATCAAAGCAGCGGTTGAGGAGATGTATGGTGTTAAAGTATCACAAGTTAATACTGTTAACTACCACGGAAAAAGCAAAAGCCGTTTTACCAAAGCGGGATTATTGTCAGGTCGTGCAAATCACTACAAAAAAGCATTTGTAACGCTGGCAGGTGAAGATAAGATAGATTTCTACAGTAACATTTAAACTCTATGGCAATACGCAAATTTAAGCCGGCTACCCCCGGCACAAGACATAAAGCTATTAGCGCATTTGACGAGATTACTTGTTCTACTCCTGAGAAATCATTGTTGCAGCCACTTAGTAAAACAGGCGGACGTAACAAGCAGGGTAAAATGACAATGCGTTATATCGGCGGTGGTCATAAAAGAATGTATCGTGTAATTGACTTTTTACGCGATAAAGATAAGTTTACAGCCGAAGTAAAAACAGTTGAATACGATCCGAACAGAAGTGCTCGAATCGCATTAGTTGTATACAAGGATGGAGAGAAGCGCTACATTTTAGCTCCCAACGGAATTAAAGTTGGCCAGGTGATTGCTTCGGGACCCGGAGTCGCACCTGAACTTGGTAACACACTTCTTCTATCAGAGATTCCACTAGGTACACTTGTTCACAATATCGAACTGCGTCCAGGTCAGGGTGCCGCTATGGCAAGAAGCGCCGGAGCTTATGCTCAGCTTCTTGCAAGAGAAGGTACTCATGCTATTCTTAAATTGCCTTCAGGCGAAACAAGAATGGTACTGGTTGCATGCCGTGCAACAATTGGAACTGTATCAAATCCAGATCACAACTTAGAATCGGATGGAAAAGCCGGACGTAAGAGATGGTTAGGACGCAGACCACGGACTCGTGGTGTAGTGATGAACCCTGTCGATCACCCAATGGGTGGTGGTGAAGGGCGCGCATCCGGCGGACACCCACGCTCTAGAAAAGGCATTCCGGCTAAAGGTTACAAAACACGTGACCCTAAGAAAACGACTAAGAAGTTTATTATTGAAAGAAGGAAAAAATAACGGAATTAAACTGAATAGAGAATTATGAGTCGTTCATTAAAAAAAGGTCCATACATACAAGCCAGTCTCGAGAAAAGAGTATTGGCCATGAATGAAACCGCAAAGAAAGAGGTTATCAAGACCTGGTCAAGAGCCAGTATGATTTCACCCGACTTCGTTGGCCACACCATTGCTGTTCATAATGGGAACAAGTTTATTCCGGTATATGTAACCGAGAATATGGTTGGTCACAAGCTCGGCGAGTTTGCACCCACAAGAACCTTTAAAGGTCACTCGGGTAATCGCTAATTAATTAATGTGTAAAAAGTCACAATAATGGGAGCTCGAAAAAGAGAAACTGCCGAGAGGCAAAAAGAAATAAGGAAACAAACAGCTTTTGCAAAGTTGAATGATGTTCCTACCTCACCTAGGAAGATGCGTTTAGTAGCAGATATCATCCGGGGTGTAGAAGTGAACCGTGCTTTGGATATTTTAAAATATACCAAAAAGGAAGCGTCTATTCGTTTGGAAAAACTTCTTCGTTCGGCAATTGCCAACTGGGAAGCTAAAAACGAAGCAGACCGCAAAGAGTTGGAAAATGGCAATGTTTGTGTTCAGTCAATTATGGTTGGACAAGGCCGTTCACTCAAGCGCATAAGAACAGCACCACAAGGTCGCGCGGCAAGAATTCGCAAGCGTTCAAACCATGTAACAATAGTGCTTGGCAAGAAAAGTAAAACCGTAAAAGAGGAGCAATAAGATGGGACAAAAAACAAATCCTATAGCAAACCGACTAGGCATTATCCGTGGCTGGGACTCTAACTGGTACGGTGGTACTGATTATGCCGCAAAACTTTTTGAAGATGCTAAAATCCGTGAGTATTTAAATGCTCGTTTGGCCAAAGCGTCTCTTTCAAAAATTGTTATCGAGAGAACTCTAAAGCTAATTACAGTAACAATTCACACTGCCCGTCCCGGTATTATTATCGGAAAAGGTGGTCAGGAGGTCGATAAACTTAAAGAGGAGTTAAAGAAAATCTCTAACAAAGAGGTTCAAATTAACATCTACGAAGTTAAGAGACCAGAACTGGATGCCAACATTGTAGCAAACAATATCGCCCGTCAGGTAGAGGGCCGTGTATCTTATCGCCGTGCGATTAAGATGGCAATGGCTTCAACTATGAGAATGGGTGCCGAAGGTATTAAAGTTCTCGTGAGCGGTCGTCTTGGCGGTGCTGAGATGGCAAGAAGAGAGCTTTACAAAGAGGGAAGAACTCCACTACATACATTCCGCGCAGATATCGATTACGCACACGCAGAAGCCCACACAAAAGTAGGCGTACTGGGAGTGAAAGTATGGGTATGCAACGGTGAAGTATACGGTAAGAGAGACCTCTCTCCTAATGTAGGTATGGCAGCAAATGCTTCAGGCGCACAGGGTGGCCAGCAGTCGGGCGGAAGAAATGACCGTCGTGGCGG
>DOSU01000110.1 GCA_003513895.1 Rikenellaceae bacterium | reverse complement strand
ATGAAGACGCAAGTCCTGGCCCTGCGGGAGCGGGGGGACAATTGGCGGCGGCTGATTCAGGTTCACCCTATTCCTTTACGGGAAAAGAATACGACGAGGATTTGGGACTGTACTATTTTGAGGCCCGTTACTATAATCCGGAGCTGGGACGGTTTGTGGGGATGGATCCCATGCAACATCAGGATTTCAGTCGATTTTTAAATGATCCCCAGGCGTTCAATGGGTACTCGTATGCGCGGAATAATCCATTGGTGTATGTGGATCCGAGCGGGGAGATGTTTGTTGATTCTGGTAACATTTTTTGGCTAACAGTTTCAGCTTACTTAGAGTACAGTAAGCCATTTTCAGCTTCTTGGCTAAGACACTCTATAAATTGGGGAGAAGGTGATCCTTCGAATTTGTACTACGGAAATCGATCCTCATTGGCAGGCAGTATTCGAAATTCTAACGACTATGCTCAATTAAAAGATAAAATATTAGAGGATATAAGAACTAGTAATGACGGTCATACAGTTTTTAATTTTCAAAGCAACGATCTTTCTACTAGTTTAGGGGGTGTTGAAATATATTATGAAATTTATGAAAATGAAGATGATAAATATGCAAATATAACTATAAGTGATAATTACAATTTTGAATTGGATTTAGCTTATGAAAATATCGTAACAGCTATAGGAAATAACATTGCAGTTGTAAGTGAGGGTATAAATGACCTAAACTCTTTTGGTATTACTATTAAATTAACTAATGTTAAATTTGATGATGAAAATTAAAAAATATAAATTAATTATTCTAATTTTATTAGTAATTTTAGTCTATTCTGGTTTGCAGAATCCTTATATAAGAGCTTCCATAATAATTCGCCAATTTATTCCATTAAATGCAGAGTTGTTGGAATATAATATTCGAGAGTCAAACTTTCATGGCGATGGGCAAGATGATTTTTATTTTAAAGTCTCTAAAGAAGATATTTCCAATTTTATTCAGAGCAATAGGGATTGGAAGGAATATAAATTGGATTTAAAACTTAGAGTAGATGTACCTATAGAGTTTAAATATGTAAAAAATGCAAAATATATTTTTCATGATCAAAGTCCTGATACTGAATATGAAGCAAATTATAATTTTGCAATCATAGATTTAGATGAAGGGCTTTTGTATGTAAAAACTATCGATACTTAAATCTACTGAATGTGAAGAAAATTTGAAAAAAATGATCCCAGTGTATAATTGGAATATGTTTAAAAAATTTCGTCCCACTCGTCCCTCCGCCATGTCCCTGGTCTTCGCACTGGTGATCATGTCCATCATTGTCATCACCTCGGCAACCATGAGTGCTTCTTTCCTAAGAGCAAGCCAGCGTAATGCCGATTTGTTCCGTTCCACTCAAGCTTATTATGCAGCGCGATCCAGTATGGAAAAAGCCATTGCGTCAGTGGCACAGAATGGTATTGGCTATGAAGATTCCGCAACGGGATCCATTGCGCTGGATACGAATGGAGATGCTGTCAACGACACCAATGGGGATTACGACATCTACGCCCGAGCCAAACCGCTCGATTGGCAATCCGCTTCGCCTTCGAATTGCGGAAGTACAACTAATTGCTACGTTCCCATGCCCGGAACCGGGACCGCCGGAAGCGATTGCGATTTTGAAGACGCCTCTCAGCCGTGGGCGGCCGATGAGGATGACTCCTGCAATTGGAACAAGATTGGGTATCAGGAAAATGTGACGATACCTCTTTACTATAGTGATGCTTCCTGTACCGATGGGGTATGTAATCCAAAAGAAACCGGAATTACGAATTTTATATTAAAAATTAAAACTCCCAATGGAGAAGTATTGGAGGGAGATAGCGATACGATCATTGTGAACTGGGAGATTTCGGGGACATGTGATGATGGCATTTCTAATTATGAATGCTACATGATACCGGCAATTCCTGATGCCCCTGGGGAACCCGATACTCAGTTAAATGCATATAAGTTAAATGATTCAGTATCAATTGATTATGAGCTACTTAATGGCTTGTATGATGTTGGCAAAGATGATTTAGATCAAAAAAATATTATTTTGGATTTTTTAACGGCTGATTATCTTGGACGAGAAATTTTAAATCCATCACTAAAGCTTTCTGTAATTAGTCCGTTGATAGAGTTTGGGGGAGGGAGTATTCCCTATCTGGAGTATCAAATGGTTGTGGATAAACCGATTTCTGATACCAAGGTGTTATATGTTTCAGAAGGTAAATCAGAAGGTAAGTTAGGAAATTATGTTCAACACATTCGAGCAAGTCAAGGCATCGGAAGTTCAGCAATCATTAATTTTGCCATACAAAATTAATTTGACAAGTAGAAAATAATAAGTATATTGTTAAAATAATTTAATCAGTCAATCCCGTGGTAGAGAATTCAAATGATCATGAACGCCAAGGATCCCATGGGCGATATACTAAAAAAGAGCAAGCAATCGCTTTAAGTTTATTAACTATTTTAACAGGGGCTCAGGCGAAAGCGGATCAGATCGTTTTGGGGACTAATGATAGTGCCTCAAAGACAATTAGAGTTCGTTCGAATCTTGATCCCACGACGGGACAATTGAAATCATTAGACTATCCAACGGGTAATCAGACCATCGCTGGAGGGATTTTAAAATTGCCTGATGGAGATGTAATTATTTCTACTTTCAATAATGATACACAGGTATACGACATTCAAAAAGTAACAGGATTAGAAACTGCAAATCCAAGTGTTAATCGATATTATTTGCCGGTTAATATGCCGCGTGAAATGTCCTATAATCCCATTACAAAAAAGGTTTCAATCCCGAGTCAAGGAGATTCTAAAGGATTATTATGTGACGATACTTTATCTCATTGTGAAACTTATACATTGAGCTCAGGGAGCCAGCCTATGTTTTTAGTACAGACTGATAACGGACTTTTGTTGTCATTGAATTATTCGGGCGGAACAGGAGCTATCTACGACCCTGGCCTCGACACAGACGCTGATGGGTTTCCAGATGATGGAGATGGGGATGGCAAACCTGATTATAATCCAATCGAGGTTGCTAAATTCACAGGGTTAACCAATCCTCAAGGAGGTGTGTTAGTGGGCAACACATTGTGGGCCGTGGCCCATGATGCTAAGGCGCTTTATCGAATTGATATTGATGTTGATTTCCCTGAAAACTCGACTTCAACAAAAGTATTAAGTCTTGAGTTTCAACCACATGATATAAAAGTGGATCCGAATAACTCAGAGCACCTTTTACTAGGAGGAGATTTGAGTAGTACTGCTTATATGGTTTCTTATAATACGGCTACTCAAGAAACTATTACGAAAAAGTACGAGTCAGGAAGTATAAGTGGAAATTATGAAATAATTGCTTTTGATTCTCAGGGTAATCCATGGATGACCGAATATAATTATAACTTGGCACGACAGCTTAATTTAACGACCTTAGAGTTAACTGGTTTACAAGTGGATCTTGGAGGAAGGCCCAATGCCTTCACCATCGTCCGCGAGGCAGTTCCAGCCGATGTCGATGCGGATGGCTATGATTCGACAGCAGACTGCGACGATGCTAACCCCGAGATCAATCCTGGTGCAGACGAATTATGTACAGAAGAAGTGGATGAAGATTGTGATGGGGATACTCAGTCCGGGGCCATAGATACCGGAACATTCTATCCCGATGCCGATGGAGACAAGTTTGGAGACCAAAACAGCCCTGGTGTAGAACTCACTGAAGTACCCGCCAATCATGTAGACGATAATACCGATTGTGACGATCAAAACGCTTCAACTTACCCAGGTGCTTTAGAAATATTGGATGGAGTGGACAATAATTGTAATAGTCAGGTTGATGAAGGCCTGGATTCACCCGTGCCTTCACCCACAGTTAAACCCGGTGACGACGACACCTCAGAAACCAGCGTTCCCGGCGATGACGACGATACCACCACTTCTCCACCCGGTGATGACGACGACACGGCAGAAACCACCGCCACTGGCGATGACGACGCTTCTACAGGCGACGA
>DOSU01000024.1:4055-6659 GCA_003513895.1 Rikenellaceae bacterium | reverse complement strand
CCCGGAACAGCTGGCGGAGCCGTCAGAGGAAACGCCGGAGCATATGGAGGATGCATGGCGGATGTGATTTCGGGGGTTGAAGTTTTCGATGTTGAAACTGGAAAGGTAAAAAATTTTTCAAAGGATGAATGCGAATTTGAATATCGCGCGAGTTTTTTTAAAAAAAATAAAAACCTAGTCATTTTAAAAGTAAAATTAAAGTTTTCCGATACAGATTCTGAAAGGTTGATTGCGAAATCTCAAGAACTCATTCGAGCTAGGCAAGAAAAGGAACCCAAACTTCCAAGTGCAGGTTGCGTTTTTAAAAATATTCCCATGGAAAAAATTAAGGGCAACGAAAAAGTCGAAGCGTTCCTCAATGAAGTCAAATTTGACAAAGTCCCGGCTGGACTTTTGATAGACAAGGCGCATTTGAAGGGCAAGAAGATCGGCGGCGCGAAAATTTCAGAAAAACATGCGAATTTTATAGTGAATGCGGGAAACGCATCCGCCGATGATGTTTTGAAATTGATTAGTTTGATGAAGATGAAGATCCGCAACAAGTTCGGAGTCGATTTGGAGCTGGAAATTGAGGTTGTTGGCAGCTAGTTTGAACTTTTTTTTATATTATTATAAAATATGGATAAACTAATTTCAGTGCGCAGTTCCCATTTCTCAATATTTAGTTTTCTTCAAAAAGAAAATTATGGTGTTGGCAAAACGGGCGTTGTGTACTGTAGTCTGGATACTGCAAAACTATGAAAATTGTAATTAAAGGAACAAATTGCGATCTTACGCCAAGTATAAAGGAGTATGTTTACGAAAAAGTTGGCGCATTGCAGAAAGTTATTAGAAAGGTTTTAGAGGCTCAAGTTGAGCTGGAAGTCAGCAAAAGGCAAAAATCTGGAGAAATATATAGAGCGGAGATAATGCTTTTTGTTCCAAGAGATTTACTGCGCGCCACGGAGGAGGCGACTGACATGTATGCCGCGATAGATTTGGTTATTCCGAAAATAAGAAGACAGATCGAGAAATACAAAGGTAAATTGAGAGACAGGAATATTAAAAAAGCCCGGAAATTTTCTTTTGCCGATTTGTTGAATTTTAGTCCAGTGCCTAAAGAGCAAGAACCATTGATTGTTAAGCGAAAGAAGTTTTCCATGTCAAAGCCGATGTACGAGGAAGAAGCGATTAGACAGATGGAACTTCTCGGGCATGACTTTTTTGTTTTTATCAACGCGGACTCGGATAAAATAAGCGTGGTTTATAAAAGGGATGATGGGGATTATGGGGTGATTGAAGCCGAGTAAAATAATAAAGTGTAGGGGCGTGTTGCGGTGCGCCCGCGTATGGAATGGAGGTGCCTTGCTTTTTGAATGGGGATTTAGAGAATGTGGATAACTTTTCACGGCTTGGCTTGTTTAAGCCAAAAGATTGCACTTGACAAATTTTGTTGACTTGTTCTCTGATGTGTGATACGGTGCAAGTAGGTATAAACATTAAAAATGTGGACAAAAATATGAGAAATATCACATTAAAATCAAGGGCAATAATGTACGCGGGAGTGGTTGTTTCTGTTGTTTTTGGGTTTATGTTATTTTATCATTCCACTTATGCGCGGGATATTAATGTGCCAAGTGAGTACAACACTGTCAAGGAAGCATTGAACGCGGCACAGAGCGGAGATACGGTGAGAGTAGCAGAAGGCACATATAGAGAGACTAGTGCGGATGATGATGAGCTAGTTTTGAAAGATGGGGTAAAACTGCTTGGAGCAGGAGCTGGAAAGAGCATCTTAGACATTACAAATATAACCACAAACTATGACGAAGGAACTTTTGGGTTGAACCATAGCGCGGAACTAGCTGGATTTTCCCTGTTTACAAGATTAACATGGGATGATAACGGCGATGATAACAGCATAGTTACACCCACTAGAGGTGAGAATGATTATATGACTTCTTTTATCTGCGCCAATGGCAACAACACAAAGATTCATGATATAGTGATGGATTTGAAAGATAAAAATGGTGGTCGAATAGAAAGGAATGGGGGTATATTCGCGAATGGACAAGGAACAGAAATATGGAATGTTACAGTAAAGAACGGTGACGCAGGAGTTATAGTTGCTTCAACCGGTGGTGTTAGCAGATTAACAAACTTGATAATAGTAAATGATGGAGGTAGTGGTCTTGATGCTTATAAGCGAGGACAAATACCCCAACACAGCTATGTTCTTTTTTACGGTGTAAAATACCCATATTCAGACGTAAATCCAGACCCTACGGATATGTTCGCAGATCCCAAGCTTGACGCGAACATGATGCCCTTATGGGACTCACCAGCATTGAACGCAGGCAATCCAGATGCTTTGTATAGAGATGTGGATGGCACAAGGAGCGACATAGGCGGCTGGCATAGGTATTTTCCAAGAGTGAGCCTTGGCTTTAATCCAAATCCTCAAGTTGGAGGAACCAGTGAGAAAGCCACGTTTAGACCAGGAGATCCATTCACGCTGTACGCAAGAACCAGCTATTTTGACTTAAGCCCGGATAGCTTTGACATGGATATGTATATAGTACTTGACGTGCCAGTTGGAAGTGAGCATTATTACTATTTCTGGCC
>DOSU01000024.1:1824-3853 GCA_003513895.1 Rikenellaceae bacterium | reverse complement strand
TTTTACGCGGCATTTTTGGATAAGAACACAGGAAAACTCATAGGCGGCAATGAAGCGTACTCAATGGTGGAATTTGATTACATTGGCGGAGGCGACAGAAAAGAAGGCAAATCAAATGATCTGGTTAAAGTTATGCAGAGCAAATGGACAAAATCATGGATGCCGAAGCTCGGGAATAGCATAAAAGTGTGGGAATAAAGATTTAGTTTTTCCGATATAAAAAGGCTGTGGAATATCCACGGCCTTTTTTGATATTACAGGTATTGCTTTTTATTCTCAAAAAATGATAAAATAAAGCTATGATAAAAAATAAATATTTTACAACTTTTTGGCAAGGGGCGCTGGTCTTGATGTTTTTAATCGTTTTGCTTGTTTTTGTTCTATTTTTTTATCGTGCTGGAGCTGTTCCTGAAATTTATGATTATAATAAAGGTATTTTTAGGGACCACTTTGAGAGTGGTCCGCCTGCGTCTCATAGTCCAGCGATTCGATCGTTGTATGAAAGCTGGATCCACTTTAGAACAGATAGGTATCCGCTGTGCGATGCTGAACCAAAGTCAGGCAGGGCAGACACGGAGGTTAAACCTAAATGGGAAACGAAGTCAGGCGGTGTTTGGGATCAATTGCAGTATCAATATGATTGGAAAGTAGAACCCGAAAATCCAAAACCGGCGGAAGGCGGCAGTATCGTTGCTTTGGGCGGAAATGGATATGAGAGTTTCAGCTTAAATTATGATGAGGAAGGTCGACAGGGTACCTTTAACCCAAAGCAAGATATCAGCAATTTATATGGAGAGGGACGAAGCAATCTTTCCCTTACAATGTTTTTACAAGCGATAACAGGGCGCCCTTTGCCCGGGGAGGAAATTGAACATTGTGATAAGCTTTTAGAAGATTACTGGAAGGTTTGGTGGGTGGAAGCGAATATGTGGCTAAATTCAGAGACCAGCTATCCTAGCAAACAAGACGCGGATGAAGATATTGACTATACAGTTAAGAAAAATGAACAGATTCATTTTTACAAAGATGAGACAGTAGAGGATCCGGAGAGAGGTACTCAATACAGTTGGGATTTTGGGGATGGCACAGGCTCCACGGAGGCAGAGCCAACTCATAGTTATTCTTCAGTGGGAACATATCGCGTTACGTTTATTGTTAAGCAGGGAAATGCTGTGGACAAAGAGCAGACCACTATAATAGTGGAAGAACAGCCGGAGCCGTATTTGTACTTGACTTTGAATCCTGATTATATGACAAAGGTCCAAGGACAAACGGCGGAATTTGATATACAGTCTCATGCTAAAAATGGATTTAATTGCCATGTTGATCTTAGTCTGGATCAGGGAGTATTGCCCAATATAGGTATTTCTTTTGGGAGCGCGAGAATTCCACATGATGGCACGACGAAGGTTAGGCTCTCTACAAGCAGCAGCACAAATATACAAACATATAATGTGAAATTGAGAGGCAGCGCGGTAGGCGGAAGTTGTACTTCTGGGAATGTATCAGGGGATAACTCTATTTTGCAGGTTATTCCTCCTGTTGTTTCTGGAGGACATCCTACGGATCCGCCGGCTTTGCTTTCTTATGATGACAGAGAAAACAAGAAAATAGTGTACTATACCGAAAAGGGAAATGAAAAATGGGTGAAATATAAAGCGGGGACGTGGGAATATTTGGGAGAAGTAGATAAATTCTGGACCAATAAAGGTGGAAAGACGAACGAGCATAGGATGGTTATAGGGGCGCATTCCTCTGATTTAGATCCGGATGATGTGATAGATCATTATTATCATTTTCAATATAGAAAAAATGATAGCGCCGACTGGGAAGATATGGGAAGACCGCAAGAAGTTACTGCAATTAACGGAGGGCAGTATCATTCACAAGTTCATGGCGTAACGGTTTCTTACATAGACACGTACAATTTTTTCAAAGACAATGGTTACTTTGGAGAGGGACAATACAGATTTTGGGTGAAACCGTGCAATGACGGACAAAGCATAGAGGAATGTGTCAATGAGTATGC
>DOSU01000024.1:0-1737 GCA_003513895.1 Rikenellaceae bacterium | reverse complement strand
CAATGAGTATGCTGAAAATTATACATATACACCTCCAATCGGTATCGATGTAACACCTCCAGAAGTTATGGACGTCAATGCATCAGATGACGGAGAGCCAAACAAGTTTTTTCATGAAGATAATTATCCAGAAGGGTACAGAGAAACAAGCTGGGTAGCAGCAAATACTCCTTTTAAGATAGAGACAACGTTAAGAGATAATCAGAACGATGATATTCAGCCGTCAGATCTACAGCAAAGCAATACTTACATAAAGAGACCGCCAAAGAGACCGCGAGAACAGGAGACAAGCTGGTATAGTGATTTGTACAATTTTGAGAGCGCTGTTGCATCCTGTAATTCTCCAACTGCAGGCAGATTTGCATGCAGAGGAAATCCTGAAAAACAGGATTTAGGTCCATATACGGCTAGGATAAGAAGTAAAATAAAGTCGGAGTCGCCAATAGACGCATTTGTAGAGAAACTTGATTTTAAAGTTTCAGACAAAGCAGACAATATATTTCAAGGATTTGGGGAGGTATTGATAGGCGTGGGATTGGATCCGATAGATCCGGCTGGTATGGTCATGCGCCCGCATCCCACAGAGGTTGGCGGGTGGATAGAGATACCTGATCCTTCTCCGTCCGGTGGAAAATCCAGATTTGGCAATGGTGATGTGAATTTGTATACGCAAGTTTCCGATATTGAGTCTGGCTGGAGAGAAGCTCAAATTGATTGGAGATTTACGAATGTCGGAGGCGAGTGGCAAGTCCCGCCCATAAGTAAAAAGGTTCGGAAGGAGATAATTCCCAATCCCGGTCCCAGAGAAGCTTATTCATGGACATTTATTTGGGATACAAGAGGTTTTCACGATGAGGATGAGATTGATTTAAGGATTTTGATTACGGATAATGTCAATAATCAATTTGAAAAAATATATAAAGTGCAAATTGATGCTGGAGCTCCCGCTGGCGACTTTTGGGCGGAAGATCCACAAGATGCGGATAGAAACAGGACTCGATTCGAAAAAGCTAGGCTGCAAATGCCCAATATTAGAGATAAGCTTGGTGGACAGAATATCAAAATGAGATTTACAAACGAAGAAGGAAAATGGTCTCAAAACTGGATAGACTATAGCCCCAATCTTTTATGGGATCTCAAAAAATCAAATGAGACCATGCTTAGAGGTGGAAAGAGAATAGTTTACGCGCAATTCAAGGACGATGTTTCTCCGCCAAATGTCTTTGAAACTTCCGCCGCCATCAACGCTCCGTGGCTTGAGACGAAGCAGGGGGATATCCATGGGAATGAAGACATAGGGAGAGGGGACGGAATTGCCCCATATTCTGGCGGAGAGATGGGAAGAGGTATAACGCAATACAACGCTACATATCGTATTTCGGCAGGTGGTGAAATAAAGCCACAAATAACGAGCGAATATTTTGCGAAGGATCAGGATTACGCGAACCTTGGTTTTCCGGGCAAGGGCAGCAGAGTTGCCGATATAGATTGGGATGAGCTGGTAAGAAAAAGCTGCCAGATGGAAGCGAGTGTAAACAATCGTATGAATTTTGAAAATTGCAACAGCAGCATATTTTATGCAAAAAATGGTCTTACAATTGGGCAGAATGGGAAACCTGTTGCAGTGAACGGTACGGGCACCTTGCTTGTTGAGGGAGATTTGGAGATAAAGGGAGACTTGTACTATGAAGACGCGGAGGCGGACGAGATTTCCGATATGGATTCAATGGGAGTTAT
>DOSU01000076.1:6049-6272 GCA_003513895.1 Rikenellaceae bacterium | reverse complement strand
ATAGTTGATTTTATAAAATAGGTGTGCAAGGGACATTGAGTCTATTCCACCGCTAACGGCTATAAGAACCCTGGGAAATTCCTGTCTTGAATTAGCAGGATCAATACCCAGCAAAGAGATTAATTTCTCTTCAAATCTTTCAAGCATCTTTTATTTTTTTTGGCCAAATGTATGTGAAAAACCTATTGACAATATCTCTTTAAACTGAACTCTTTTATCAGGT
>DOSU01000076.1:4567-5953 GCA_003513895.1 Rikenellaceae bacterium | reverse complement strand
TACCATTTTTGTCCGTAATAAGAATATTGTCGTCGTAAAGCAGATTTGTTCTGATGTTTGCAGAAAAGTATCTATTAATCTTTGTATCAACAAACAATTCCCAGTTGACTTTGATATTCTGCGGCTTATGCAGAAAATCGGAAAACAATATCAGTGTCGACATAACAGCGACATCTTTAGATAGTTGCTGCTTATAATCTATTTTTAGCTGGGCACCCAATTCCAATTTTGCCGGCTGGTCAATCCTGTTTCCGTATTTTTTCCGGAGAATTTCATTAGAAACAACAACAAGTTTTCCTGTGAGAGGTGAAAAGTTTATGGATACAGATGGTGCAGGTTTGTAATCAAGACCAACTCCAAGAGAAAAGTATGCGGGAGAAAATGGACCGGAAACTAAAACCCTTGATGCATTTGCAGGGTAGTTAAAACTATTTGAGAACTGAGACCGAAAGTTAAAAGCGGTCGAAAAAAACACTTTATCCCAGGCACGATAGCCATATTTACTATCGAATATTATTTTGTCGTCGCTCTTCTTGAAATTTTCCCCGAATGAATTAATGAAACCCCAAGCAAGCTGCAATCTGTTTTCCCAGAAAAACTCTTTTACCTCATATGTTTTAAAAGTATTGACATATGCATTTAACGCCACAGAAGAGTATCCTCCGGCAGCCCAATTGGTAAGAGACATTTGTGAAAAACCCATTTGAATAAGGGTTCCCTGTTTCCAGAAGTTTGGCTTTGGAACCTCTACGGGTTTAATTTCGGGCACAACAAACCTGGAAGACAATTCAAGAATAATCTTATGAGATTCGGAAATTCCCGGAATCGTATAAATATCCTGCTTTATGGGTTTTGTTTCCTGAGCAGAAAGTACTGTAAATGATAAACCCAGAAAAAACAAAAGTGTTGCAATCCTTTTCATAAATAATTGTCCTAAATTAAACAAACAGTCTCCCGAAAATTAAACAATCATGCTTCAAGCACATCATCGGAGTTGTATTTATACCCCATCCTTTTACCGGTTTGTAGCTTGGCGCTTTCAATTTTATCATTAATTTGCTCAACACTGGCAACTTTAACCAAATCAAACGGAGGAACAAGCAAATCAAATGATAATGTGTATAAAACTGCTGTTTCGATTACAGATACAAGCTCTTCTTTAGTAAGATGGCTCTTTCCAAAGTTTTTGACAGATTTTTTTAACTGTCTTTTTCCTTCAACAAGGAAAAACTTGTCTTTATTTACGAAAATACGGGCAACCAGATAGCCGAGGTCGTCAAGCCTGCTGTATTTAAGGGAGTCCGAAAGGAAATTGTATACATTAATGACTCCGCAATAGGCATTGTCTTTATCATTTTTTACAAAATCTGTTTTCCATACAGGATG
>DOSU01000076.1:4252-4476 GCA_003513895.1 Rikenellaceae bacterium | reverse complement strand
TCTCTGTCAAACTGGAAAATATCGGAATGCATACTGAAAATTAAAACATCATCGGCAAATTTGAGTTCTGCCTCAAACTTCCCCCTGTCCCTGTATTCAAGTCTAACTCTCCTGTCGTTGGTATTGTCCAGAAGGTCGTTAAGATCATTGCTCATTTCGTTTAAAACGTCCTTGAGCTGATTGAAAACCTCCATTGTTTGGTTGAACACCTGAACTTTTGTACG
>DOSU01000076.1:3988-4160 GCA_003513895.1 Rikenellaceae bacterium | reverse complement strand
GATTTTAAATTTAATCCATTTAAGATATCCTGCTGCCTGGACGGTAAATCTGAAGCCATTTTCTCTTTTTTAAATATTAAATTGAATTTTTTATAAAAATACAAATAAATTCTAATATGAACGAGCAAAAATCACCCTTCGGGACGATGGTTTTCCTGAATAAACACAGGTG
>DOSU01000076.1:3112-3899 GCA_003513895.1 Rikenellaceae bacterium | reverse complement strand
CCTCCTCTTCTACTGCATCCTCCAGAGGAATGCAACGGATTGTTGCTTTTGTTTCGTTTTTAATTTTTTCTTCTGTTTCTGCCGTTCCGTCCCAGTGACACATCAGGAACCCGCCCTCTTCAATCTTGACCTTAAATGTCTCCCAGTCGTTAACAATGAATGTGTTTTTATTGCGGAATTCAAAAGCCTTGTTGTAAATGTTTTCCTGAATTTCATCCAGAAGTTTTTGAATATAAATCTCAACTCCTTCTCTTGGCAAGGAAACTTTTGTAAGCGTATCTCTTCTTGCAAGTTCAACTGTTTTATTTTCAAGGTCACGAGGTCCTATAGCTATTCTAACAGGAACACCTTTAAGTTCCCATTCGGCAAATTTAAATCCTGAGCGAAGGTTATCCCTTGTGTCGATTTTTGATGAAATACCAAGTTTGTTTAACCCGTTCTGGATCTCTTTCATTGTTTCCACAACCTTTTCACTCTCCTCATCGGTTTTAAAAATTGGCACCATAACCACATGAATAGGTGCAAGTTTTGGAGGAAGAACAAGACCATTATTGTCGCTGTGCGCCATTACCAGTGCACCCATAAGCCTTGTAGAAACTCCCCATGATGTTGCCCAAACATACTCAAGATTACCCTCTTTGCTTTGATACTGAACATCAAATGCCTTTGCAAAATTCTGTCCCAAAAAGTGTGAGGTCCCTGCCTGCAGTGCCTTCCCATCTTGCATCAATGCTTCAATACAAAGCGTTTCAAGCGCCCCGGCAAATCTTTCGCTTTCGCTTTTGCT
>DOSU01000076.1:2582-3020 GCA_003513895.1 Rikenellaceae bacterium | reverse complement strand
CCTACAATAACAGGCATTGCCATGAATTCCCTGGCAAATTGAGCATATATCTGAACCATTTTATGAGTCTCTTCCAACGCTTCCTGTCTGGTAGCATGGGCAGTGTGGCCTTCCTGCCATAGAAATTCTGCAGTACGTAAAAAAAGACGAGTACGCATCTCCCACCTAACTACATTAGCCCATTGATTTATAAGAATTGGAAGGTCTCTGTAGGATTTTATCCAGTTCTTGTATGTGCTCCAGATTATTGTTTCCGAAGTAGGTCTAACAATTAATTCNNTCTTCCAGTTTTGCATCAGGGTCTACAACAACGCCGGGGCCGTTCGGATTGGCCATGAGTCTGTGATGCGTTACAACAGCACACTCTTTGGCGAAACCTTCGACATGTTCTGCTTCTTTGCTCAGAAATGATTTCGGAATAAAAAGAGGAAAATAGGC
>DOSU01000076.1:1846-2512 GCA_003513895.1 Rikenellaceae bacterium | reverse complement strand
GGAATAAAAAGAGGAAAATAGGCATTAACATGGCCTGTTTCTTTGAACATTTTATCCAGCTGCGCCTGCATTTTTTCCCATATAGCATATCCATAAGGTTTAATAACCATACACCCTCTCACAGCAGAATTTTCTGCAAGATCTGCCTTCGTTACGAGATTATTATACCAAAGTGAATAATTATCCTCCCTGTTGATTATATCTTTTGCCATTTATGTTGTATTTATGTTCGAAATGCGTAATATTTATTATAGTATGGTACAATTTTTGTTTATATTTGCAATGAAGGCACAAAAGTACAAAATAATATTAAATCAGGAGGTGTGAAATGAAAAAGAGCATTTATAGCTTGATTATCTTAGGATTCATTATTAGTTCTTGTGGCACATCAAACCAATATGCATCATCACAATACGACGATGCGATCTACAACATAACTTCGGATAGAGTAATCGCTCTCAACACTGCTACTGATGAGAGTCTCAGAAGTCTCGTAAAAAAGACACAAGAGGCAGAGAAAGCTATCGTTAACGGTAGGGAGGCCAAGATAGTATATGTCAACGAAAAAGGTGTTGCCGATATTATTGTCGAAAACGAAAACACCTACTTAATTCTTGACTCAACAATGTCTTACGAGGAGAGGCTTCGCAAATTCGATTCTCCTGA
>DOSU01000076.1:0-1782 GCA_003513895.1 Rikenellaceae bacterium | reverse complement strand
TCTTACGAGGAGAGGCTCCGCAAATTCGATTCTCCTGACTATAACATCAATATTTACATTTCGGACCGCTGGGGATGGGATTCGGGCAGATATTATGACCCATTCTGGTACATGAGCAGGAACCCATTCGCATTCAGGCACATGGCATTCGGATCCAGACCATACTACAGGTCATCTTTCTTTTATGACTGGTGGAGTTCGCCTTATTACGGATGGTATGGCGGTTATTATGATCCATGGAATTTTGGATATGCAGGTTATTATAACCCTTATTACTGGAACTCACGCTACTACGGCAACTACGGAGGATATTACGGCTACTACAACGGATACTATGGCCATGGAAATCATGGATGGTACGACAACTGGTATAGCGGCGGAGGCGGAAGTTCCGGCGGAAATAATAATTCAGGTCAGGCACGCTATAACGGAAAGAGGGTGGCCAATTACAGGACAGACGGCGACAATAACAATCCCGGACCTTCAAGAAGTGTTGTTAAAAGAAATCCTCCAATAGAGCAGATAGGCGGTACAAGAGTCACTCCTACTCAAAACAGAGAGGGCAGCGTATATCGCAGAGACAATAAAACAGGATCATCAGGCGTTCGCTATAACAATGACATTGTAACTCCAACCCGCGACAATCGTTCGTCCGGACAAACAGAAAGAACAGGGACTACTTACAGGAGAAATGACGGCAACGAGAGAGGAACAATTTCCAGTACATCCAGAACCAGCAGCGAAAGGGGAAACACTTCTGCTTCGCAATCCGGCAGCACATACAGAAAGAGTTCTAATCCGGGGAGCAGTTATTCACGCGAATCCGGTTCCGGCTCAGGTAATGCTTCCAGAAACAGCAGCACAACTTCTTCATCAAGAAGCACCTCTTCTTATGTAAGGAGTAGTAGCGGAGGCTCAAACATAAGCAGCGGCACTACCAGTTCTCGTTCAAGTGGCAGCACTTCGAGCAGCAGTTCAGGCAGCAGCTCAAGCAGCAGCTCTTCATCCGGCTCCTCATACCGCAGGTAACTTTAACAAGTATTATTTTATGAAAAAAAGTTTATTGATTTTCACATCGATACTTCTGGCTACAGCAGTATCCGGACAAAATACAAATGATGCTCTTAGAGTTGCGCAGTCTCCGTATATCGTAAGTGCCGCTCTTTTTTCTCAGAACTTTTACGAGGGAACCGCACGAACAGCTGCGATGGGCAATGCCTTTATATCACTTGGGGGCGACATAGGCGCAATCAGCATAAATCCTGCTTCGTCTGCTGTTTACAAATATTCGGAATTTTCAATCACGCCATCTGCAAACGGATATATTTCTTCGTCGGATTACCTTAATACAGTATCTAACAACAACAGAAGTACTGTGGGGATTTCATCTCTGGGATATGTTGGTTTTTTAAGCAAACAACACAAAGGAAGGAAAAATTCGACTTTCAATATTGCATTTGCCATAAACAAGTTAAACAATTTTAACAGCCGATTTTCGGCAAACGGAACAACTGACCAGTCCAGCTGGCTTTCGACTGTTGCATACGGAGCAGATGGTTATGTTGGTTCCGAACTGGAAATGGAAAATATTGACGATGTATATCCATTCAGTCTTCGCGTTCCCTGGAGGTCTATCCTGGCATACAATGCATATTTGATTGATCCTCTGCCGGATTCCGATGATACTTATTTCGGAGCTACAGAAAATTTAAACGGAACTTCAATTGTTATCGCAGGAGATATAAATCAGAGTTTTACACGCGAAACAAGCGGCAGTTTGTC
>DOSU01000104.1:8627-9418 GCA_003513895.1 Rikenellaceae bacterium | reverse complement strand
GGAGTTCCTGCAAAAAGCAGTTTTCCTCCCTTTTCGCCGGCTCCGGGCCCAAGATCGATGAGCCAGTCCGAACTCATAATCATCTCCTCGTCGTGCTCCACAACAAGTATGGAGTTACCTTCGTCGCGGAGTTTTTTGAGCGAGTCTATGAGTTTGATGTTGTCCCTCTGATGCAGACCAATGCTTGGTTCGTCCAGGATATAGAGAACATTCACCAGTTTGGAACCTATCTGAGTTGCAAGCCTTATCCGCTGACTCTCTCCACCGCTAAGACTTCTTGTGGAACGGTCAAGTGAAAGATAATGGAGTCCAACATCAATAAGAAAACCAATTCTCATTCTTAGTTCCTTGATTATGTCTCTGGCTATTGCCAGCTGCCTGGGCGAGAGCCTCTCTTCAAGAGTGTCAATCCACTCGTAGAGCACATCAATATCCATGGCAGACACCTCACTTATGTTTTTTGAGTCTATCCGGAAGCTTAAAGCCTCTTCCCTAAGCCTTGAGCCGTTGCAAACATTGCATTTAATCTCTTCGGTAAAACGCTCCTTCTTTACAACCAGGTCGTCGCTGTCCGAGTCGCTCTGTTCTACTTTGGCAATAACTCCGTTGAAACTCATCATCTGAGAAACGGCAGGAGAAGGACCAACCCGGAACAGCTCGTCGGAGCCGTAAATAATAATGTTCAGTGCTTCTTCCGGAATGTCTCTGATAGGATCGTGAAGAGAAAACTGGTATTTTTTGGAAATTGCATCCAACTGGCCAAACAGCATATTATGCTTCAGAGATCCAAT
>DOSU01000104.1:6931-8539 GCA_003513895.1 Rikenellaceae bacterium | reverse complement strand
AGAGATCCAATAGGAGTTATTCCCCCCGATGCAATGGATTTTGAATCGTCCGGTATGATTTTGGACAAATCTGCTTTGGCAATCATCCCAAGCCCCCTGCACTGGGGACATGCCCCCTGAGGAGAATTAAATGAAAAATTGTGCGGAGCAGGTTCCGGATAGGAGATTCCGCTCACAGGGCACATTAAGTGTTTGCTAAAATGCCTCAGTTCTTTTTTGTCCATTTCCAGCACTGCCATCGAACCTTTTCCATAATGCAGTGCACTCAGTACACTCTCTTTTATTCTCTTTTCTCCACCCGGAGCGGGAAGAAGTTTGTCCACTACCAGCTCAATAAAGTGGGATTTGTACCTGTCGAGAGGTTTAAGTGTATGGAGATCGTAAATCTCTCCGTCTACCCTCATTTGAGTGAATCCTCTTTTTACATATTGGTCGAACAACTCTTTGTAGTGTCCTTTTCTTCCCTTGACCAGCGGAGCAAGCAAGAACGATTTTTTGCTGTTGTATTGCTCCATTATGAGGCTCACTATCTGGTCGTCGGAATATTTTATCATCTCCTCCCCTGTTACAGGAGAGTATGCGTTTGAAGCCCTTGCATAGAGAAGCCTCAGAAAGTCGTATATCTCGGTTATGGTTCCAACTGTGGAGCGAGGGTTTCTCCCTGTTGTCTTTTGTTCAATGGCAATAATTGGGCTTAACCCGTCAATCGAATCGACATCGGGCCTCTCAAGAGTTCCTATGAATTGCCTCGCATAGGCAGAGAGAGTCTCCATATACCTGCGTTGACCCTCGGCAAAAATTGTATCAAACGCAAGGGAAGACTTTCCGCTCCCGCTAAGACCGGTAATAACTACCAGTTTGTTCCTGGGAATGGAAACATCTATGTTTTTAAGGTTATGGACCCGTGCACCCCTTACTTCAATACTCTGCATTAAATTTCTCCTGTTATTTTTCTCTGAAACCCTCTTTGGGCACTCTCAGAACATAGCTTCTTCTGAGTCTGTTTTCCATCTTGTTTGAACGAATCCACTGATTGTATATTTTGAGAATTTTGAAGTTTGTGTTGTATTTTGCAGCAACTGCACTCCAGTTCTCAACAGTACCTGAAATTGTTACTTCATTATATTCCAACGGCTTGAAGAGATCTTCGCCACCAATGTAATATCCATAAAGACTCGGATCGCTCAAGAGAAGTTTAAAAGCAAGTGCTCTGAATAAATATCTTGCAGTCTCTTCCGGAAACTGTGTATCGTAGTAGTTGTTTTGAGACTGAATTTTCATTCTGTAACGAACATTGCTCATTCCTATGTTAAACGAAGCAGCTGCCATTGTCCATGTACCGAATTCGGCATATGCCTTTTTAAAATAGGCGGCCGCAGCCCGGGTAGATTTTTCAATATTGTATCGTTCATCTATCTCTTCGTCCACTACAAGGCCGTACTCTTTGGCAGTTCCTGCCAGAAATTGCCAGTACCCACCTGCGTTTGCAGGGGAAATAACAGGCTGCAATCCGCTCTCGGCAATGCACAAGAAATAAAAGTCTTCGTGCAGCCCTTCTTTCTTAAGCAGGCTCTTTATCTCATCGCCATATCGGTTGTTAAGCTGAAG
>DOSU01000104.1:0-6864 GCA_003513895.1 Rikenellaceae bacterium | reverse complement strand
CCATAGCGGTTGTTAAGCTGAATAATCTGAGACATGCTTGCATGCCAGTATGATATTACAGTGAGCTCCCGCTGGATAGCCTCCTTTACATCGAAGTATTTAAGAGGCACATCCTCTCCGGCAAAGGACATCGAATTTGGAATGGCCGGAATTTTAACCATCTGTTGTACTTCGTGTATATCGTTGCTTGCATATACATCATTGCTGCTCCCTGCGTTTGCGCAAAAAGAGAGCAAAGGAAATAAAAGAAAATATTTTAGTTTCATGATTCCGATTTTTCTATTCGTATCTTAAAAATGGATTCGTGCTTAGTTCGTGGCCGATTGTAGTAGCCGGCCCGTGACCCGGATAAACTGCATAATCGCTGCCAATAACAATCAGTTTTTTCAAAAGGCTGTTCATTAACTCTTCGTAATCGCCGCCTGGTAAATCGGTTCGGCCTATGCTTCCGGCGAAGAGTGAGTCGCCGGTAACGACAATTCTGTCTGCCTCGGAATAGAGACAAACTCCTCCTCTGGTATGTCCGGGAGTATGAATTACCTTAAGTGTGCTGCTGCCAAATTCAATGGTGCCGCCATCTGCAATATCGACCGTGTTTACCGGAGGTTGTTCAATTGTGTAGCCGAACATCTCTGTGTATTGCTGGGCCCTTGCAAGATGAGGTTTGTCAAGAGGATGAATGTATGTGTTTAATTTCCATGTGTTGGCTACAAATGCATTCCCCATGATATGGTCAAAATGGCCGTGTGTGTTTATTAGTTTAACCGGCTTGAGGTCATTTGCATCGACAAACTTTTTGAGCCTCTCCTTTTCACTTTCGGTATAGCAACCCGGATCAATAATAACGCACTCCTTAGTTTCGTCCCACAGTACATAGCAGCACTCTCTAAGGTCATTAAAATAAAATGTTTTTATCTGTATCATTTAAAATATATTTCTTTTAGTTTTCTGTTCCCTCCAACATAGGAACAAATTTAAACTCCCCGTGTTCAGTTGTATTGTACTCATCCGGCCCGGTTCTTTCTATAACCAGCATTGTTTGGGTTTCTACACCAAGCGGAATTACCAGTTTTCCCCCAATAGAAAGTTGCTCAAGAAGTTTTTGGGGAACTTCAGGTGCTCCGCAGGTAATAAGGATTCCCTTAAAAGGGGCGAACTTTGGCAAGCCTGCAAACCCGTCTCCGTGAAACAACACCGGATTGTGAAATTCCAGGTTGGAAAGGTTTTGCTGGGCCAGCATATACAGCGATTTCTGACGCTCGATGCTGTATACCCTGTATCCCATTTGTGCAAGAACTGCTGTTTGGTATGCACATCCCGTACCAATCTCGAGCACTTTTTCCCATTTCTTCAGACCAAGAAGCTGGGTTTGAATTGCAACAGTAAACGGTTGGGAAATTGTTTGCCCTGCGCCAATGGGCAGAGGTTTGTCGAGGTATGCAAGATGGTCCAGCCCGTATTCAAGAAACATGTGACGCGGAACCTTGTTCATTGCGTCAAGAATAGCAGGGTCAAAATTGTACTTTTGAGATATTAGGTCAACGAGCTGTTTGCGCCGTCCTTTGTGTTGTAAAGAATCTAACATTCCGCAAAATTACTAAAAGATTTTCTTAAATTTGCAGAAGAGAACGCATACAACCTACACTTAAAATTACCATTATGCATATTGCCATTGCCGGAAATATAGGGAGCGGAAAAACAACCCTCACCAGATTATTGTCAAAACATTACGGATGGGAACCGAAATACGAAGAGGTGGACAACAACCCATACCTGTCCGACTTCTACAACGATATGCAGCGATGGTCATTTAACTTGCAGATATACTTTCTTAAAGAGCGCTTCAAAGGGCTTGTAGAGATAGAACGCAACAAAATTGACGTAATACAGGACCGCACAATATATGAAGATGCCCGTATTTTTGCCCCTAATCTCCACGCAATGGGATTAATGTCCAGCCGGGATTTCGAAAATTACAACTCACTCTTTGACCTGATGCTCTCGCTGGTAAAACCGCCTGAACTCTTGATTTATCTTCGTTCTTCTATCCCAAACCTCGTTTCTCAGATTCATAAAAGAGGCCGCGAGTACGAAAGCGGAATCCGGATAGACTACCTCTCCGGGCTAAATGACCGTTACGAGCAATGGATTGCAGAATACAAAGACGGCAAAGTTCTGATTGTAGATGTGGACGAAAATAAATTCGAAGACCGCACAGATGACCTTAGCCAGGTAATAGACCGGGTGGATGCTCAGCTGCACGGTTTGTTTTAGAGTTATTTCAGCAACTCGCAATAATCACGGATTTCCTGCTTGGCCAGTTTCCAGCGCGGAATATCAATCTTTGGACCTATAACCTCAACAACCTTGGCAGCAACAATTGACCCTACATCGCCACACTCCTTTAGAGAGAGTCCGTTGGCATGGGCAAATAAAAATCCGGCAGCATAGATATCGCCGGCACCGGTTGCATCAATAGT
Source organism: Rikenellaceae bacterium (assembly GCA_003513895.1). Classification (GTDB taxonomy): domain Bacteria; phylum Bacteroidota; class Bacteroidia; order Bacteroidales; family UBA932; genus Bact-08. The sequence continues at coordinate 4,384 of DOSU01000104.1, read as the reverse complement.
ATCTGCAGGCCAGGCCTCAATAAAGTGGTATTCATCTCCGCTTTTTACCATTGAACCGTCTTTGCCAATCTTAACTACTGCGATTTTGCAAATCTTGGCTATTTCGTCCAGTGCTTCTCTTGGTTTCATTTTTGCGAAAACTTCGGCCTCTGTTTCGTTGGCAAAAACAATGTCTACATATTTTTCAATAATGTCATGCAAAAAGGCATCATTGCTCTCTACCACATTGTAGCTTGCCATGTCTATGGAGATAATCATCCCAGCCTCTTTTGCAAGCTCAACTGACCTGCGCACCAAATCCTGATTTTGAACCAGATATCCCTCTATATGGAAATAGTCGTGACCCATGAACATCTCAATTGAGAGATCTTCCGGAACCAGCTCAATTGCAGCTCCGAGATAAACAGCGAAAGTTCTCTCGGCATTGGCTCCGGTAATAAATACCATAGCCCTGCCCGAAGCTGCTTTACCCTTAAGAAGCGTAGATTTTATTCCGTTCCGGGCCTGATCCGACTGAAACAGCGAGCCAAGCTCATCGTCTCCAACCTTTCCGATAAATGCGCTCGGCATCCCAAGAACTGCAGTTCCGGTAATAGTATTGGCAGAAGATCCTCCTGCAACAAGCTGAACGCCCATTGGTTTAAGCGTTTGCCAGATTTTGTCACCGGTTTCCCTGTCTACGTGCTGCATACTGCCAATTGGCAAGTGATAAGTATTTAGTAATGTATTGTCCTCCAGAACTGCGAGGATGTCTGTTAAGGCATTGCCTATTCCTAATATTGATTTCATATCTGCAAAGTTCATATTTTTTCGTAGGTTTGCAAAAATTTTTACTTAATGATTGTTTGTTGCACTTTGGCCGATTTCAACAAGGCTCTTGCCTCACTGCCAAAAGATTGCGAGCTTGGATTTGTACCAACTATGGGTGCACTGCACAAAGGCCACATATCTCTTGTGGAGAATGCTCTCAAATACACAAAAACTGTTGTAGTATCCATTTTTGTTAATCCCACACAGTTTAATAATCCTCTGGATTTATCACGTTACCCCCGTACTATAGACGAGGATTGCAGGTTACTCTCTGAGGCCGGAGCATCAATTGTTTTCGTCCCTCGGGTAGAAGATATTTATCCGGCAGTCGATTCAAGAGTCTTCGATTTCGGAGGCCTGGACAAGACCGGTGAGGGACCAAAGAGACCGGGACACTTTAACGGAGTTGCCCAGGTAGTTACAAGGCTGTTCGACATAGTAAAACCAGAATATGCATTTTTTGGGGAAAAAGATTTTCAGCAGCTCTCGATAATTAAATACCTTACTATTGAGTTGGGGTATCCTGTTGAGATTGTAGCCTGCCCCACCCTCCGTGAACCGGACGGTCTTGCAATGAGTTCCCGTAACACACTGCTCACCCCCGACTGTCGCAAGGCAGCGCCATCAATAAACAGAGCTCTTAAAAATGCTCAGCAAATAGCGGCTCATATTTTGCAACATAATTCCGACAATAAAAGTAAAGATATCACGCCGGCTGCTCTTGCATTGCTTACTATAGAAGAGATTGAAAAAGAGCCGCTTTTGAAAACAGAATACGTAGAAATCGTAAATACATTAAATTTGCAAATTGTTAAAAACTGGGAAGATGCACAAGACATTCAATTGTGCACTGCAGTTTATGCAGGAGATGTGAGATTAATCGATAATATAAAACTGAAATAAGATGCTTCTTGAGATATTAAAGTCCAAAATTCACCGCGCCAGGGTTACCGAGGCAAATATAAATTACATCGGAAGCATAACTATAGACGAGGATCTGATAGATGCGACAGGTCTGTTTCCCAATGAAAAAGTTGCAGTCGTAAACATAAACAATGGAGAGAGGATTGAGACCTATGTGATAAAAGGCGAGCGCGGGAGTGGAAAAATTGGAATCAACGGGGCTGCCGCACATAAGTTTTCCATCGGCGACCTTGTAATAATTATGGCTTTTGCGCAAATGACTCCCGAAGAGGCTCTGGGATTTAAACCATCAGTAATCTTTCCGGACTCCAACACAAACAAACTTGTTGCCTCATGAAAAACAGCCCGATAAAAAGCGTTTATTCTGCAATTAAATACATTCTTCTCCTTGGCCTGGCCGCACTCTTGCTGTGGTTTTCGTTCAAAGGAGTTAAATGGGAAGACTTTGTAAAAGGTCTAAAAGAGGCAGATTTTCGCTGGATTGGATTATCAATGATCATTGGCATTATCGCCTTCCTTATCCGGGCACTGCGCTGGAGACTCATTATGATTCCACTGGGTAAAAAAATAAAAAGGAGAGATGCGTGGGACGGAATCAATATCGGATATCTCACAAACTTTGCAATTCCGCGCGCAGGTGAACTTGCCAGATGCGGAGTTATTACGCGAAAAACAGGGTTGCCATTTGAGACTGTTGCCGGAACAGTTGTTCTGGAAAGAAGTATCGATTTGTTTTCGCTCGGAATAGTCTTTTTGGGAGTTCTGTTCTTTTTTTGGGACAGTTTTGGCAATTTCATTAACACAGAAATATTGGCATCAATGGAGTCCCGTTTTTCCATTGGCCTTGCAGTTATTGCGGCTTCGGCACTTGTGGCATTCCTGATTTTTCTGTACATCATTTACAAATACCGGCAAAGCCATCCTGTTCTGAGGAAAATAGCAGATATAGTGAAAGGGGTTCTCAAAGGGTTGTTGTCAGGTTTTAAAATGCCGCAAAAGTGGCTGTTTTTCATATACACAATACTCCTGTGGACATGCTACTGGCTCATGAGTTACACATCCATAATGGCCTTCTCCTCAATGAACAAGGGGCTTGGGGCTTCAGATGCGCTTTTTCTTATGATGGTAGGAAGTTTTGGATGGGTTATACCTGTCCAGGGAGGAATCGGTGCATACCATTTAATTATTTCTCTTGCACTTGCATCGGTTTATGGCATCTCCCAAACAACAGGAGTTATATTTGCAACAATTTCGCATGAATCACAAGCCCTCACAATGCTTGTATGCGGACTTATATCACTTATAAGCTTCTCAATTAGTAAACGAAAGAGTTCATAAACAAAGATATGTTCAAATCGATAAACACTTTAATCCTTGCACTTGTCTTCTTATTGTCAAACAGTGCTACAGCTCACGACTCTACAAGTCATCAGTCAGATGCCTATCTTATAATTGCATCCTATAATCCGGATACCCGGCGCATGTCCGATTTTATTACTTCATTTCAGGTGAACCTGCTTAAGGAGAACGACAAAGCTGAGGTACTCATAGAGGACATGGGGTGTAAAAATTTCTACACCGAAGCTCATACCTGGCCGGGGCAGATTGCCAATTTGCTTAAGAAACACAACAACAAGAATATTAAGGCATTAATACTGCTGGGACAAGAGTCCTGGGCATCTTTTCTTCATCTTGCGTCTGTAGATTCTTCAATAGTAAGCCAATTTAAGAACGTACCGGTTTATAGCGCTTTTGTGAGCGAAAATGGAATAGATCTTCCTAACACTATCTATGATCCGGAATGGAGACCCCTTGCGATAAATATGGTGAGCAAGGCTCAGGAGTATTTTGCCTGCGGCGGATTTGTAAATACCTATGATGTTAAGGAGAATATCAAACTAATCAAGAGCTTCTATCCGGACACAAAAAACATTGCTTTCATTACGGATAATACATATGGAGGAACTTCGCTAACTGCTCTGGTGAGAAAAGAGATGGAAGCATTCCCTGAGCTTAAATATATTGGGATTGACGGTCGTAGGGTTTCTGCTGCTCAGGCAAAAGAGAACATAAAGAATCTTCCCGCAAATACTGCCGTACTTATAGGAACCTGGAGAGTAAATAATGAGGGCCAGTATTTTTTGAGAAATTCACTTGAAGAACTTTTTAAAAATATTAACGATATCCCTATCTTCTCTCTAACAGGATCCGGAATCGGAAGTGTGGCAATTGGGGGGTATGTACCCCTATATGGAGCAAATGCCGAAATGATTGCCCGTCAGATTACCAGATACAATCATGGCGACAAAAATGCTATTCAGTTTGAAAAAAGTGCAAATCATTTCAGTTTCGACCGCAGGAAAGTTGATGAACTTGGTGTACGACCAGACCAGCTCCCTGCAAACTCAAGTTTTATAGACAGCGAAGACCCTCAACTCCGTAAATACAGAACATTCGTGATTGCACTTTCCGGGGGATTGGCGATTCTTATATTTTTTGCTGTAATGTTTGCACTTCTTTATACAAGAAATAAACGCCTCAGGCAAAATCTTGAGAAAAATGAGAAAGAGCTTATCGTGGCAAAGGAGAGAGCCGAAGAATCCGACAGATTAAAATCTTCCTTCCTTGCAAACATGAGTCATGAAATCCG
>DOSU01000001.1:1147-6155 GCA_003513895.1 Rikenellaceae bacterium | reverse complement strand
GGAATGGCAAGGATATTTAGTCAAAACGCAGAAAATAAGCTGCTTGAAGCAGGGAGAGAACTTTTGTGGAAATACGGATTCCGCAAAGTATCTGTTGAAGATATCTGCAAAAGGGCCGGAGTAAGCAAAATGACATTTTACCGTTATTTTGAAAATAAATCAGAGCTTACAAAACGGGTTTTAAATAATGTTGTATCGGAGGGGACGGACAATTTCAGGAAAATTCTGACAGACGATACTTCAGTAGCGGTTAAAATGCAGAGGATCATCCACCTTAAAATGGACGGGACGAAGGAAATAAGCAGGGAATTTGTTGAGGAAATTTACAACGATCCGGGGTCGGAACTTCAGCAATTTATGATAAAGCTTACAACTGATACATGGATAGGAATTCTGGAAGAGTTTAAAGACGCACAGGCAAGAGGAGTGTTCCGAAAAGACTTCAAACCCGAGATTCTGCTTGCAATGAGCAGGGGTTTCTCAGAACTGATTGCCGACCCAAAACTTAATTCTCTTTATTCAAACACTCAGGAAATGATTGTAGAGATGACAAACCTTATGACATTCGGAATTGCACCAAGAGAATGCGAAATAAAACATGTTTCCAATGAAAAGTAAAATTGCAAAATTAGTTGTTGCTTTATGTCTGGCGGGGTTCGTTCCGTCCTCTTTTGTTTGTGCGCAGGAAAAGTCAGATACATCTGCAACAGTATCAAAAGAGTCGCAATTAAAATACAAAGGACAGCTCATAACCTGGGTAAACTTCTCATCCGGGAGTGCATCGCCGTGGCTGGTTGGAGCCAGATATCTGCCTCAACTTGAATTTGAAACTATTCCAAAAACAACGAAGCAAAGCGCAGGTGCCTTTTCGGGACTTCGTTTTGGATTTGAAGTGGCAGCAAACATTTACGGAAGCGGCTCATTTGACCGGTCGGGTAATTCACAGTGGAGTGCAAACGCCAAACTTTATCGCGGGTGGGCAAAAATCGCTACCGACAAGGCAGAGATAAGAGTAGGGCTTCAAAAGATAAATTTTGGTTCGGCAATGATGCTCAGGCCGCTCATGTGGTTCGACAAAATTGACCCCCGTGACCCGTTTCAACTTACAGATGGTGTGTGGGGCGCATTGGGCAGATACTATTTTGAAAACAATGCAAACATTTGGATATGGGGTTTGTACGGAAACGACGGACAGCGCCCGTGGGATATTGGCACAACAGCTTCAAAAAGCATTGAGTTTGGAGGAAGGGTTCAGTTGCCTCTTGCTTCCGGGGAGATGGGATTCACATTTCACAGAAGAATTGCAGGTCCTCCAATATTTATGTCGACAATGAATCGCACACCTGAAAACAGATTCGGTTTTGATATAAAGCTGGACTATGTTATCGGTTTCTGGGCAGAAGCAGCCTGGATAAACAAGAGGATATATACAGGCAACTTAACAAATCAGGAGATGATTACATTGGGTGCCGACTACACATTCGGAATAGGAAACGGATTGAATGTAACAGCAGAACACATGCTGCTCTCCAATGATTTAAAACCTTTTGAATTTGCAAACAGAATAAACCTTACTGCATTTTCGGCAGGATATCCGATAGGGTTGTTCGACAGCATAAATTACATGTTTTATTACGACTGGAAAAACAAGGGGGTTTATAATTTTCTTCGATGGAAACATACTTTCGGCGTTGGCGAATTGTATGTTATGGGTTTTGTAAATCCGGAAACTTCTGTGCTGCCCGGCAGCGGTGGAACAGGGATGCAAATGGCCGGAAAGGGGTTTCAAATAATGTTTGTAATGAATCACCAAACAAAATGATATGGACAACAATCAAATCGTAAAACTTGAGGGGGTTACAAAGCGGTTCCCTGCAGGAAAAACAGATTTTACAGCACTCAGCAACATTAATCTCACTTTCGTAAAAGGAGAATTTGCCGGGCTCGTAGGGCCGAGCGGCTCCGGTAAGACTACACTGTTGAATATTATCGGTTCGCTTGATTCTCCGACCGAAGGCATAGCAACTGTCCTCGGGGAAAAGATAAACACCCTTTCCCATAGCGGGGCAGCTCTGCTTAGAAATCACGGAATAGGTTTTATTTTCCAGACATATAATCTTCTGCCGGTTTATACAGTTTACGACAATGTAGAGTTTGCTCTTCTTCTCCAGAAAATAAGCAGCAGCGACAGGAAGAAAGCTGTAATGGAGGCACTGGAATGGGTTGGACTTACAGACAAAGCCCGATCAAAACCATCAACTCTATCCGGGGGTGAATGTCAAAGGGTTGCAATAGCCCGGGCCATGGTTAAAAGACCGCAACTTGTTCTGGCCGATGAACCGTCGGCAAACCTGGATTCAAAAAATTCTCACCACATTGTTCAAACAATGAAGCGCCTTAACAGGGAACTGGGTACAACATTCATATTCTCCACCCACGACGAAAAGGTTATGCAGTATCTCGACCGTATAATTTATCTGAAAGACGGTATGGTTGAAAAGGACGAAATAATTGAAACTGGAAAAAAGTAGTGTTATGTTATCAATAAAACTGGCTTTCAGAAATCTCATGGGTTCAGGCAAAAGGACCTGGCTCAACATCTCTGTTTTGTCGATTGCTTTTGTTGTGATAGTTTTTTACAACGGAATGCTCGATGGCTGGAACGAGCAGGCACATACCGATACCAAAGCGTGGGAGTCGGGAAGCGGAAGGCTCAGCCATCCTCTTTTCGACCAGTTTGTCCCCTTTACTCTTGCCGATGCACACGCAGCCACAAGCAGTGCCTTCGGAAGCGAAATAGAGAAAGGACTTATAACTCCTCTGCTAATCACTCAGGCGACTGCCTATCCAAACGGAAGGCTCGTAAATGTTCTGCTTAAAGGGATAGATCCGAAGCAAACAATATTAAAACTTCCCGTACGCCTTTTGGATTCTGCAATTGCTACAGGTGACAATAGTGTTATCCCTGCAATTATTGGCGACCGGATGGCAAAAGGGGCAAAACTCAAAATTGGGGATCAGATGCTGGTAAGGTGGCGCGATTCAAACGGAACTTTTGATGCAAAAGAAGTAAAAATCGTTGGAGTGTTCAAAACAAATGTCCCTTCCGTTGATGTTTCTCAGGTATGGATTCCGCTTGAAGAGCTAAGAACAATGATTGCCCTTCCGGATGAAGCAACATACATGGTGCTTGGCGACGAATTTATTAGGCTTTACAGTGGAGAGCAAACCGGCAAACTTTACAAAGGGTGGAAATACGAAGACGAAAAAGCTCTAATGGAAGAGATTGACAATATAATTGCAGCAAAGCGGGGCGGTTCGATGGTTATATCTGTTCTTTTACTTTGCATTGCATTGCTTGCAATATTTGACACTCAGGTACTTTCAATTTTTAGAAGACAAAAAGAGATTGGAACATATATCGCGCTTGGAATGACACGGTTAAAAGTGATGACTATATTTACAATAGAGGGGACTATCCACTCTGTCCTTGCAATTGCACTGGGCACAGTTTGGGGATTGCCGCTTTTGAAATGGATACAGTACAACGGAATTCCGATGCCAAAAGGTACCGACCAGGCAGGAGTTGCAATTGCCGACAAGATTATTCCTCTTTACAGTGCCGGGATGATACTGTCAACTGTAATTCTGGTTGTGTTGTCTTCGCTTGTTGTAAGCTATCTGCCTGCCAGAAAAATTTCCAAAATGAAACCAACAGACGCTTTAAGGGGGAAAATGCTATGAAGAAATTTCTGCTTAAGGGTATTTTAAACGACAGGGGCCGGAGTCTTCTTCCGATAATTGTAGTTGCACTGGGTGCAATGCTGTCGGTTTTCCTCTACAGCTGGTTAAAAGGAGTTATGGGCGATTCTATAGAGTTGTCTTCAAACATTAATACAGGCGATCTTAAGGTTATGACCCGGGCATATGCTGCCGATGCCGACCAGTTTCCAAACGATCTTGCAATTCTTGATGCCGACATGCTTGTAAAGGAGCTTAAAGAGAGCGAACCAACAATAGACTGGGTATCGAGAATCCGCTTTGGAGCACTGGCCGATTTTCCGGACTCTCTGGGAGAGACAAGAGGGCAGGGGCCTGTAATAGGCTGGGCTCTGGATTTGCTAAGCCCCGGCTCAAAAGAGGCAGAGAGGTTTAATCTTGCAGCCTCTTTGGTTAGAGGAAATCTGCCTGCAAAAAGAGGAGAGTGCCTTTTATCCGAAGACCTTGCAAAGCGTTTTGAGGTGAGCCCCGGAGAATCATTTACTCTCTTTGGTACTACAATGGAAGGCGGTTTTGCATTTACAAACTTCGTTATATCCGGAACAGTTCGGTTCGGAGCAGCAGGGCTGGACAGGGGAGCGGTTGTGATTGATATTGAAGACGCAAGAAGTGCTTTTGGAATGGAGGGCGCATCCGGAGAAATTCTTGGCTTCCTGCCTTCGACTTATTACGAAGAAGATGAGGCAAGCCCTGTAAAAGAGAGATTCAATGCAAAATATGCAGGCGACAAAGACGAGTTTGCTCCTGTGATGGTTACTCTCAAGGAACAGCCCGGAATGGGTTCGATGGTCGATTATACAAATGCAATAAGCGGTCTGATGATATTCATTTTTGTTGCTGCAATGTCAATTGTGCTCTGGAACGGAGGACTCTTGGGGGCGCTGAGGCGATACACAGAGTTCGGCGTAAGAATTGCTTTGGGCGAAGATAAGGGCCATATTTACAAAACTTTGCTTTGGGAGGCACTGATGATTGGCACTATAGGCTCTTTCATTGGTACAGCAATTGGAATTACAATTGTTTTTATTCTCAATGCGCAAGGAATCGATCTTTCCGGAATGATGAAAAACGCGACAATGCTCATGCCAACTGTTGTGCGACCTGCTATTACTCCAACAATTTATTACATTGGATTTATTCCCGGAGTATTTTCAATGGTACTGGGAAATGCCCTTGCCGGCCTCGGCATATTCAAACGCGAAACCGCCAGGCTGTTTAATGAACTTGA
>DOSU01000001.1:0-1120 GCA_003513895.1 Rikenellaceae bacterium | reverse complement strand
GTATTCAATGACAATTAATTGTTAAACAATAATCTAGCTTTTCATTCAATAATATTATGCAATTTAATTCAGAACATAGACAACATCCCGATATGTCAAAAATATTCCGTTTTGTGCCGGTGGCNNGCCAGGCTGTTTAATGAACTTGAAGTTTAGACGCCGGTAATCATGATTTTATCAAACTAATTGATTTTAAATTTAAAATATCCGATTCACTATTTGTTTCAAAAACATAAATATAAAGATGCATCAGAATTCTCAACAAAGACAATATTCAGTTATGGCAAACATATTCCGTTTTGTGCCGGTGGCAATTTCGCTGGCGCTAATTTTTGGCAACTTCAGTTTATCTGCCCAAAGCAATGCACAGTCTTTGCCGAATACTCAATCTTTACCCGATGGGGCAGAGATTCTAAGAAAAATCGACCAGAACCTCTCCTCAAAAAACAGAATTGTTGAGTCTACAATGACAATTCACGGAAGACGGTCGGACAGAACCATCAGCTCCAAAGGATGGAGCGAAGGCAACAAAAAGTCATTTACGGAATATCTTTCTCCGGCGGCCGAAGCCGGTACCAAGATGCTCAAACTCGAAGGCCAGCTTTGGATCTACACACCATCTGCCGACAGAACTATCCAGATATCCGGCCATCTGCTGCGTCAAAGCGTAATGGGATCGGACTTGTCGTATGAAGATATGATGGACGACAGAAAACTTACAGATGTTTATGACAGTAAGGTCCTGGGGAGAGACACTCTTCAGGGCAGGAATGTTCTTTTACTCGAACTCATTGCAAAAGTAACCAATGTTGCATACTATAAACAAAAGATATGGATAGATGCCGAGCGGTTTGTCCCTTTGCGTCAGGAGATGTATGCAAAGAGCGGCCAACTTCTTAAAAGACTGAATTTGTTTGATGTGGTGAAGCTTCAGGGTCGGTGGTTTCCTAAAACCATGGTTTACAAAGACATGCTTAAAGAGGGCAAAGGCACCGAATTTCGCATGACCAAAATCCTGTTTGACCAGAACATCCCGGCACATATATTCACGAAGGCAAGTCTGAGATAGCAAAACAAAGTGCAGGCTTTTACGGGTCTGCACCGGATTTACCCGCTTCGC
>DOSU01000068.1 GCA_003513895.1 Rikenellaceae bacterium | reverse complement strand
TCAGGTTATCTTGGACAGCAGTGGTTGAATCAGTAATTTTCTGTATCATTTTTATAATATCTGGATTCGATTTCAATACGGAATTCGTTCAATAAGGCGGATATGAGATCTTTTTCCCCTGCGAAAGCAATTAGAATTACAGATAAGTCCTTAATGACCTCTTCTCTTTGGCTATTAGGGTATGACTTATAAATGAATTCTTCATAAAGATGGTCTTTATTAGCAACAATATCTTCTTTGGCTAAAATCAATGAGTATCTTGATCCAGTAATATTATCAATTTTAACTGTGAAATACAAATTATTATCTGCATCATTAAATGAAATTTTATATTCATTGCTTTTAGTTTCGTCATATTGAAATACGAATTTATTATTTTCTTTATATTCTGACGCCAAAACATCCGCGACAGATTTCATCCACGTAAATTCAGCTATTGATTCCTCTGATATCTTGACATTATCTCCTATACTACTTTTTGTCTGAAAATCCTTTGTTCTTTTATAAGCGGCAATACGTTGTGCAGCCTCAATCAACGAAGATTTTACAACATCAGAAATATAATCAGCATTTTCAATAGAATCGGCAGGATCTTCTCTGGTTTGGTATTCTAAGCAGTCATTATCGTCTTTACAACGATATTTCCCAGCCTTTTCTAGTAATTTATTCAAATCAAGAGTACGACGACAATAAATACAGATCTTTTTTTCCATCCTTCCCTCCAGTCTTCCATTTCGGTTAGATAATAGTCAATTTTTAATCCCACGTTGCGGTATGATTATAACAAATTCCTTCGAGTTTTTAAACACTGCCCAATCACGAATCCTATCAAGCAGGCGACTAATACAATTATCCACGATTCTGATATATTAGAAAACATATCCTGCTCCGTATAATGGTAATTAAGATCCTGAAATGCTGACCAGGACCTTTCTATCTCGCGGCTCATTATCGAAGTCAACCACAACGATCTGTTGCCAGGTTCCCAGAACAAGACGGCCTTGGATCAAAGGAACGGTCAGAGAGGGCCCCAGAAGTGCAGCCGCTACATGGGCATATCCATTCCCATCGCCCCACTTGGCGTCATGCCGATATAAAATTCCGGTTGGGGCAAGGCGTTCTATGGCGTCTTTCAAATCCCGAATGACGCCGCTTTCATATTCGATGGTTGTGACAGCCGCAGTGGAGCCCGGCACAAAGATCAGAACCTGTCCCTCTGTCAACCCTGACTCGGCAACTTTACGGGATACATGGGTCGTAATGTCAATGATGTCGGTATCGCCACTGGTCTTAAAAGACAGGTAAGAATTTGAGATTTTGAAGTTCATTGATCCATCCTGATCACATCCAGCTTACGATATATTCCATACCGTTTGATTTGATTTGAGGACTTTTGACATTCCAATCTCCTTTTAACCCGATCTCTCTTGCCGACAGATCAAAATGACACATGGCAATACCTATGTCAACGTTCTGGAGGTTGATATCTTTGACAATATTCTCGTCCCGGTGTCCTTTTAAGGTAAAAATGAAAGGCATTTTGATCTCTGCCCTTAATGATTCGCCACGGTTGTTTGTTCGAAGTTGAAGGGGCTATCCTGATACATTCAAGGGGCGTGTCAAAGCTGCCGGAATTTTCTTTATCAAGAAAAGTGTCAATGTCGTGAAGATAATAAAGCTCATGCCAGGGTTTTCTCTTATCTGATGCGGCAACAAATCTAAACATCCTGTCTACTGCTGATCTCTTATCGCTGGAGTATCCGACAGGACTGATAACCGGTAATAATTCGCTTTCGCCGAGATTGATTTTCCCAGCAAACCCACTTCTCTTGAAAGTTCCCCCCAATAAACAAGTTCCCAGCCCCATTGAGGTTGCCTTCAAAATATTCTTCTCCATACAGTAGCCATAATCTTCCATGGCCTTTGATTGCTTTATGACAGTGCCTACAATGAATTGCCTGGCTCCCTTGATGACGCCATAGGTGGTAAGATTTTTGAGCTCATCGATTTCCATTTCGTTGAAATCTATGAGATGAAAACGGACCTTGCTTCCGAAATGGGTCTTTGTGTTCGATGCCAGAAAGTGTCTCAATTCAGCTAACTTCTCCGGCTCAATGGGTTCGTTGTTATATGTCCTGCAAGACTTTCGAGTTTTTATGGTTTCAATAATGGACATAAGTGCCTCTCATTAAATCCCCCCCCCAAATACCCTTATCCCAGTTTTCAATATAAATCCTCGCCAGATCCTTGTCCCTTGTTATCAGCCTCAGTTTGCTTCAATACCTGGTTTACGGCCTCGGCTGCATTGCAAAATCGTTGATACATGCTGCAAGATCATTTTCTCGTGATTGGAAGAAATGATCTGCGTCGGGGATGATATCCAGGCGGCAGGCAATCTCAGCCGCAACGCTTTTTATCCTCTCGGTCGGACAGTACGGATCCTAATCCCCGCAGATAATAAGACCCGCCTTTCCTCGCAATGTCTGAAAGTCAAAACGAAAAAAGATTGATCGGCGGTGAAACGAAGAGAGCTGGGAGTAGGTTTCTCCGGTTGATAATATTGGCATTCACCCACGCCCCGAATGAACAACCGGCCAGCAGGATCTCTCGAATCCCTTGTTCCCCCATAAAGGAGACAGCCGCCAGGACATCGTCCTGTTCACCCC
>DOSU01000034.1:4617-5023 GCA_003513895.1 Rikenellaceae bacterium | reverse complement strand
TTCGTGTAAATTTCTCAAATCCCTTGGCAGAACATAAAGAAACCCGGATTCCTGGTCGTGGGACTGAAGAAATGAAAACTAACGACGTAACAGGACGATTTAAATATGGCGAGGTTGGAATTGCTTTTGAAGTAGGTCGCCCTGGAATTGGAGCAAGACTATTTGAAGTTGAAAAATTAACTGTTGCAATGGCAAGGTTGGGTATTAGGTTAGAACCCAATAATCCATTAACGCATTTAATTGTTGACGAAGATAAAGGTTTGCTGAATCCAGAAGTATTAAATGAAAAAGTATTATCAGCAATAGTGGAATTTACTATTCCGATTGACCGCACGGAAGAAGTTCTCAAAATCGGTAAAGAAATTGCGAGCACAATGGGAACAGTTTTTAGCGTTGATTTGATATG
>DOSU01000034.1:0-4534 GCA_003513895.1 Rikenellaceae bacterium | reverse complement strand
TTGATTTGATATGTAGAGTGGAACCCGATGGTTCAGTTCCCGTTGTCCCATTCATTAATAACATGGGTATTCCATTGTCGGAAAATGGAAAGAATAATCTAGGTTTAGGAAAACCCTTATTTATGGAGGAAGTATGACACACACCTTGCACAGGATAGGTACGGAAGAAAACCTTTACAATGATTATGTAGTATTCGCAATGTCAGGAAAAGGGGTCAATGATAAAGATTCTGGTGTAAAAATGCGTCAATTTTTTTCCATTACTCAAAAACACAACCCTATAAATATGGGAGATATGAAAACTGGAAATTGGTTCACCATTCCAAAAGACAAAATCGAAGATAATATCCAGGATACTTCAATTGTTCATGCCGTTTATAAAGATATGGAAAGTGTTTCTGAAGTAATAAAAGAATTGATTGATGCAGACCTTGGTTTATCGATTGTAGTGAGTGGATTATTAGGTCCAATAAAAGCTGAATGTCAGAAACAAGATTTGAATCCAGCACCCCATACCGTTGAATATTCTCTGGGAATATTTGGTAAAACCTCACTAATGCCCTCAGATGGAGTTTTAGAAGTGAGTACGATGTGCGGACATGGACAGGTAGCTTTTGGATTGATTGAAGACGCGGTTCGTGAGATTAAAGCCGGTAGAACGACTCCAGAAAAAGCAGCCAAACTATTAACAGAACCTTGCGTTTGCGGAGTTTTTAACCCGGTCCGAGCAGCCGAGTTGTTGAAAAAGATGGTAAGTTAGGTTTTCAATATATACTTTATTATGAATAAAGTAAACTCTTTGGAGTTCCTATGAATCCTGACCGTTTGGTTTTTCCTGACGATTTATATTATGACCAAAAGCATGGTTGGGCATCTATTGATAATAACGTTGTTACTCAAGGATTGACTGATTTTGGCCAATTTATTGCCGGAAATATAATATTCATTGAATTGCCAATAATTGGGAAAGAGATGATTCAAGGCAAAAACCTATTGTCAATTGAATCTGGTAAATGGGTAGGGCGCCTACCGGCGATCATAAGTGGAAAAATTATTGCGATAAATGAGGATTTGAGAAGAAAACCGTCATTAATTAACGAATCACCTTATAAAAAAGGGTGGTTCGTTAAAATGGAAATTTCTAACCAGCAGGAAATCTTGAAATTAATGGGTTCTGGTACTGATCTATTAAACGATTTTATAAAAATCGAAATTGAACGATACAAAAATATATTTGAATAAAAAATGCAGTTTTGGATAATGGTTAAAAGTGTAAAATAATTTATCCTTGCCAGGGTCAAGTAAATAATCAAAAAATGTAAAAATTGCAAATATCAGTGGGAAGTATCATCAAAATCCGATGGATGATACTTCAGTTTGTGTGAGTCGCATCAAACTAACCTATTTGCTATATCCTGGGCTGATTCGCATATTATTGGAGGGTATTTTGGATTACTACTTTTTAGATGCAGTTTCTTGGGGCTATAGTCAGGCTCTCTACCATGCTGCGGCTTATTTAGGAAGAGAAGCGCTATTTATCCTTCGTCCTTCGACGCCATACGTGTGCATTGGATTCCATCAGGATGCTAACCAGGAAATTGATTTAGAATTTACAACGAGAAATAAAATTCCGGTGTTTAGACGTGATGTAGGTGGAGGAGCCGTTTATCTGGACGGCAAACAATTATTTTTTCAACTAGTTGTTAAGCAAAATCATCGAGGAGTACCATTAATTATTGCGGATTTTTACAGAGAATTCCTTCAACCTGTAATCGAAACATATCGTCATTTTGGTATTCCGGCAGAATATAAACCAGTAAATGATATTATCGCTAATGGTCGAAAAATTTCTGGAACTGGCGCAGCTCAAATAGATAATATGTTAATCTTGGTAGGCAATTTTATCCAAGATTTTGATTACGAAATAATGGCGAAATGTTTGCGTGTTCCTGATGAAAAGTTCCGCGATAAAGTTTTTAAGACAATGCAAGAGAATTTAACAACGATACTACGCGAAACCGGTGGAATCCCTTCAAATAATGACCTTGCAGATGAACTTAGCAAACGATATTCCAAAATATTAGGGAAACTGACACCTAAATTACTGGATACTGAACTTATAAAAAAAGCCGATCAATTACTTACAAAAATGAATAATCCTGAATGGTTAATGGCGAATGACCGACGCCATCCTGATTTGAAGCAGGTTAAGGTTTCCGATGGTGTTTTTGTCATCCAAAAAATCCATAAAACACCCGGGGGGATAATTCGCATTACTGCTGTAAATCAAAGAGGACGTTTGAAGAATGTTCATATTTCTGGAGATTTTTTCTTTTTTCCAGCAAGAAAAATCTACGATCTTGAACAAAAACTTGAAAATGTCTTGGCTGAGGAAAAAAGAATTGATGAAATAGTCAAGGATTTCTATCAAAATCAAGGGATTGAATCGCCAGGTGTTGTACCAAGTGATTTTAGTAAGATAATTATCAATTGAGTCACAAAAACTTAACAATTATATTAAAGCGTAATATTTCTCGTATTCGTGTAGGCGATTAAAAATATTACGTAAAAGTATAACCTTTCCAATGGATGATTTATTTATCAATAGTAGGCCGGATCAAAAGATCCGCCTTCATTCGTTGGATAATTAGAATCAACAATGGTTTCCGATGGTCTAATTATTAATTAATATGAATGGACCGTGGATTCAAACCACTGACCTCCGGGTTATGAGCCTTTTAGGATTTCACTATTGGTTTATATGACTAAAAGGTATTATCCAAGGTTGTTTTGCATTACTCTTAATTTATAAATTCTTTTTTCAATTAATTTTGTGAAAATCAGTGAAACCTTGATTTCTCCATCCTGTAACAATGGTTATCGATTCAGTAGTTCATTTACAGAATTATTTCCCCCAAAGAAATCGACTCCATTTTCTTCACCCAAACAATTACAAACCTGTAAATCAAAATCAGTAATTTGGCTTATTGACTCTTCATATTACTGGCTATAATGTCAATTAATAAATACGGATGCATAATGCTCCGTATTTCAAACATAGACGGTAACTCCAAACACAGAACCCAAGTTGGTTGGGGCGCCCAGGAATGATCCCAACCAGTGCAGAGCAATCTGCTTAAATGATCCATGACCTTCATACTCATCCAAATGCAGGGATTCGAATATCACACCCCTTGTGGTGCCCTGAACCTACTGATATTACCCCTCGATGGGATTCGCCATCAGATAATAAAAAGAGCGCCCCCGCAGGGATTCGAATATCACACCCCTTGTGGTGCCCTGAACCTACTGATTCGAAGAATAGAAAAAATGTTCTAAATAGTATATACGGGGGTATAGATTGGTTTTCACCAGTGGATATGGCGGTGTTTGAGCATAAAAAGCATGTTTTACACGAAAATTGCACGAAATTGCACGGACTTTTAGGAGTGGCTGGAAGCAAGAGTTAAGTAAATTCTATAAATGAGAAGGGGATCTCAAGAGAATTAAAGTAATACTAATTGTGATTATAATAATTATGATTCGTATTTTATCAATTATATAAAGTTCTGCATAAAAATTTAAACTTTAAGGACGCGTTCCACGTTGGCAAGAGTTAGTAGGTTCAAGTCAAAACTTGGTTCCACAAACGGACTAACGTCACTCACAATGCTCTCCCAGTTTAAATTTTGTAAACGTGAAAGTACCTGCAATTTCCAGTTCTTCTCGGTCAGAATATCGCTTTTCCAATTGGTCTGAATAAGTGCGTTGTTGAGTAATTCCAGGTTAGGCTGCGGCCAAGATGGATTGCTTAAATACCATAACAAATCGTATATATCACGCCCTTTGGTATAAGGTCTTTGCAAAATGGCATGCAACTTTCCAGATAATAAGGAGGCTTTGTCATGATGATGAAGTTGAAGGACAACAAACCTGCGCACAACCGTTGTTGACAGCCCGGCACCTTGGGGTGGGTTGGTATCTACTTCAATTTTTACTGCAAGCACTTCATTTTGCTGGGGTGAAAGACCCAGTTCAAAAAAAAGACCAGGGAAACGAATGAATGCGCTATGGACTGTTTTTTGATCATTGACTTTCAATTCAACCGAATATCCTTCAGGAGATAACTCTGATCGAATTGCTTGTAAGTAAGAACGGAAATTGTAATTTTGGCGATTTCCTTCAAGTGCAAAGTCGAGGTCTTCGGAGAATCGTCCATGGGAATACAAAAATCTCAAAGCGGTTCCGCCATGGAATGCTAGCGGAATCATGGCACCAGAGCGCTGCAATGATCCTAAAATTCGCGCTTGAATGTATTCTCGAACCAGGTTTCGACCTTCAATTTGGGAGGTAGTTTGATTTACTAGATTTACTAAATATTCTTTCATAGATCCTCAAACTTACTGGTTTCCCCTGAGATTATTCTGGCTATTTGTTTGGCTGCCTTTAACATTTTTGGAGTTCCGAATTTCTCAGACTGTTTCTCTAATAATACTAAATCAAGTTGTTCAGTGTTTTGTAACCTTAATTCATT
>DOSU01000124.1:1249-6918 GCA_003513895.1 Rikenellaceae bacterium | reverse complement strand
CTTTTGGATTTTGCCGATTTCATGAGTTCTCGCATCATTATGAGCTTAGATTCTACTATTTTTGACAACTCGCTTGCCTGTTGGCTTATCTCCGAACGAATGTAGCTGAAAAACCCGTTAATAATACTGTCGGCAATCCTCTTTGAATTTATCTCCTTTGCCCTGAGTTCCGCCGCCTCGGTATCTGTGAGAGCAGATGTCAGAAGGTCAAGGCTCATTTCGCACTCACCTACGCTTGAGTCAAAAGTTTCTGTATCTACATGAATGTTTACCTGAACAGGTAATTCAACTGTAACAGTTCTGGACCCGCCCTTTGAAGATGCATTGTAGGGGACCTCTACAGTTCCTCTTACTTTATCGTTATAGGTTTTAACATAACTCATGTTCCTTATTCTCCTTTTGCGGTCTCATACTTGCAGTTGCGGAACAGAGTCATTGCAGTCTCCTTTACTTTATCCGGTTTTTGAGAAACAGAGAGCAGTTTGCTGAACTCGCTCATAACCTCGGCAAAGGTCAGATTGTCTACAGACCATTCCATCTGGAAAAGATTATTATAAATCTTGTCTGAAATTGAATTTTTTATTTCGCTATCCATTTCACCAACCGGATAAACAATTTCGGTAGTTACCCTACCGGTACTGTCCGGAATTGATTCTAAAATAGCAACAGGCATATAGTTATTTCCCGGGATGTTTTTGTCATTTACCAGTTTCTGCGAAATCATTTTGTCCTGAGAATTCATCTCTCTGATATAGTCCTTTATGGAGTATATTGCATTAGCAACCTGTTTTTTTATGTTAGAAGAGATAATTTTCTGACTTTCGGATATTGATTCAAGTTGTGTGATTGGTATTGTTGCAGTAAGGTATTTTGTCCTGTTTGATATTTTTCCGATTTCATGGTAAGCAAAATCTATCAACGGCTTGTCGAGTTCAAAAACTCTTGTTTTTAAGTTAGAATTAAGACCATTGAAAAGTTTTGTGTACCTCTTTGAAATCATTGTGTAGTCCCGCTCCATCTGGTTCCGGATATTTATCATTGCTCGCTTCTGATGCGATAGCAACATGGTTTTTGCGTCAACATCACTTTTGTGTTTTGCGAGTTTTTGGGAAATCTGTGAACGGATTAAAGAGTAGAAGCCTCTGTTTATATTGTCACAAACAAGATCCGAGGCCCTCTCTTCTGCAGCAACAACTGCCTCCTGCATCGAAAGAACGGCTTCTTTGGTATTGTTAACGCTCCTGGAAACGTTATCCATTTCAGTAGCCAGTGGCTGAGTGTCTATTTGATAATTTAATGTTGCCATAAATTTAATCTTCTTCTATTTCGGAAATCGCCTCTGTGGCAATCAAAGGCAAATTGAGTGAAATGTGCTCCGTAGTTAAGGTCTCAACGCTTGGCATAGGAGGAAGTTCGGAGGTTTTTGCAAACAGGGGATTAACAGCAATGAGAGGCTTCCTTCGTATGTCCAGATTGTGAGCATCTTTGGACGCAATTGCAGAATCTCTTGAATTTCCGTCCCTTAGCGAAGCCTCGTAGTAGTCTATATGCTCAAACTTTTCGGCCTTGAGATCGATGTCTTCCTTGAGCAGATCAATATAATTTTCGAACTCATTCTGAACTTTCTGAAACTCTTTCGACTGCATTTCAAAAGCAGCGAATACTTCGACAGTGTTACCTTTTGCATCTACAACGGTTGAATCCAGAGAGCCATTCGATTGCTTCATGGTTTCCTCTGTTTTTTGAAGAGATATCATTGTGTTGTATGATGCAATGTATTCTCCCATTGTGGTTCTCATGAGATTAATCAGGTCCGAGCTTTCTGTCCTGTTTCGGCCGTAAAAGTCCTCTGTATCCTGATGCCACTTGTTTAGGTAACTTAATTTCTGATCCTTTATGTGATTGTAGATTTTAAGTCTTGCGAGCCGGGTCTCTTCCATTAAATGCTCAACAATAGGTGCAACGATCTCTTCGTGAATCTGATGAATTCCAAAAGGCATGTTTGTTGTGCTGCCGTCTTCCGCTACCCATGCATCTGTATAGAGATTGTATTTTACTTTAGAACTGTTTTTGAGCTGAAAAGGAACATAATTTTGTACAGAGTCGCCGTAATTGAAGTTTTCGTTGCGGATTCTTTCAATTTCTGCCTGTTCCAGAACCGGAGAGTAGTGGTTGTAAGGCGATTTAAGTATTTTGAAAAGGACCTTGTTTGACTCAAATACGATTTTATCGGCAGAGGCAACCTTCAATGCGGAAATCGCCTGCACGGAATTAGCCATGGTCATCATAAAGCCCTTAAGAACCTCTTCGTACTGTGCTGTGTTCTTAGACAAGTTATCTTTTAGTAAGTTTATATCCTGAAACGTGGAAATTTGCCGGTTGTACTTCTTTGTGTCAAAAACTTCCAGAACAGGAGCATTATAGGGAATGTCCGAAGTTGCATGTTCCTTGATGTAGTTGTGGTATTCGCTGTTATTCTCTACGAGAGGGAGGTTCACAGAAATTACGTCCACCTCTTCCATACAGTTTGATATAGTTTTAAGAGCCCTTTCCATACTTCCAAAATAGTCGTGCTGATTCAAATTGTGCATAGATTGAGAATACTGCTCTGTATCAATTGTTTCAACATCCTTAGAGCCTTCAACCAAAGGAGCTTCTTTTGACATTTGCTCAATTTCTGCAATTTTTTCGGCAAGCAAATCATTCTGCTTTGATCGCTGGAGCCGGAACTCGGACTCTTTTGTTATGCCTGTATGGTCTACAATAAAGCTTTTATCTTTATATTTAAACTGGCTCGCAATTGGGATATAAGCAATACCCAGTTTTTTGACCTTGTAGTCGCGGAAAATATCTTCAAACTGCTTTTGCAGTTCTTTAATATTAGAATCCAGCGCAGCAATTTTCTTTTTAAGCGTCTGCTGTTTCATAATGAAATACAAAATGGGAAGCACAAAAATGCCGAACATCCATTTTCGGAGAATTACCTTTGACAACTCTTTTTTTATCTCTTTTCTTTCCACTTCCAGGCTGGAAATCTTCTTTTCAATCTGCTCTTCGTCTTTTACTATTTTTTCTGCAGCCTGTTCAAAGTAATCAAGCAGTATTTGCGCCTGATCCTGATAAATACTGCTTGAATCTTTAAATATTTTCCCGCTCATCCTATAAAAATGATTATAAAAACACAACTAGTTCAAAGTGATGCCAAAATACGAAAAAATATATCGTATATCAAATGCCTGCTTTAGAATTTAAATCCGAACACAATTCCGGAACGGATGCCTGCCCAAGGTCCGGTAAGATCTACCATTACGCTCTTACTGTCGTTCGAAAAACTTATGGTTTTGGTAACCATAGGGATATCAATATCATTAATCGTGTTGGTCATTTCCTGCTTTCCTTCTTCCGGGATTGCAACATCGGACACTCCAAGTAAACTTCCGGAACTCACTCCAAAGGCCGGGCCCAGAATCCACCAGTCCAAAGATACATATTTCCCCAATGCCCATTGAACGCCAAACATAATACCACCGGTATGTGTATTAAGATTACCGGACATAGTAACTTCATGATCGACAAAAACACCAGGAGAGGTCTCTTCCTCAAAATTTACAGTTAAATCACTTGCGCCATATTTTGCAAATCTGTAGAAAGGAGCTATGTAGAATCCTCTTCCATAACCTTTCTTGCCAAGGTAAAACCTTACTTCCGGTGTGATTGCTATATTGCTTACTTTTAGTGCGCCAATTGCATCGATAGCTTGCTGGTCGGGATTGTCCATTGCGTTTATGATAGAATTTTTAAAAGGCAGTGTTGTGGAAGGCATAGTTCTGAATGAGAGACCTACTGAAATCCTTTTTGTTAATACTCTTTCATATTGGAATGCATAATTCTTTAAAGCTATTGATGTAATGTTTACCTTAACAAAATTCATTTGCGGATTTTGGTTTTTCTCAGGGGGAGTTGGAACATCTTGTGCGTTTAAGATAAACATCGAACTAAAAAGCAATACTGCTAGAAATAAAAGTTTTTTCATAAAATTTAGTTTTTTTAGTTTATTGTTTCAATGTGTAAGCATGACGAACTAAAGGTAAAATTTTTTATTTAATTTACTGCTAAATCAAGGTTTTATTATTACTTTGCATATAATGTTTATGAAAGCGAATAAATATGAAGTGCCTGAAATTTATAACATTAATGATTGGAACTCTGTTTTTTTCTACCGGAGGAAGCCTTTACGGTAACGAAACTATCAATATAGTACCTAGGCCGGTATCAGTAGTTACTGGCAATGGCAGCTTTTCCCTTACAAATAAAACTCTAATATTTTATAATTTTCAAGGGAAGGATGTTGAGAACATAACCGGTGCCCTCACTTCCCACTTGAACAAATTTTATGGAATATCGGGTTTAAAGCAATCATTCTCTTTAAATTCTGTTAAAAATTCGATATTCATTGCTATAAATCCTAAAGCAGACATTAAGAAAGAGGGTTATAAACTAATAGTTAAAAAAGAGGGAATTGTTTTAGAGGCTTCTGCCCCAAACGGACTTTTTTATGGCATACAGTCTCTTATTCAAATGATGCCGGCAATGGAGGAGAGGTTAACTGAAATAAGAATACAGGCTGCAGAAATTTACGATTTCCCGAGGTTTGACTGGCGCGGACTTCACCTTGATGTTTGCCGCCACTTTATGCCAAAGGTGTTTGTTCTAAAGTATATCGACTATATGGCAATGCACAAGTATAACACTTTTCATATCCATCTAACCGAAGACCAGGGCTGGAGAATTGAGATAAAAAAATATCCGAGGTTGACCGAAGTGGGGTCGATGCGTAGGGAGACAATCATCGGAAGAGGCAATACTCCTGTAAAACTGTACGACGGTATCCCTCACGGGGGTTTTTATACTCAGGAAGATATTAAAGAGATTGTAGAATATGCAGCAAAAAGATATGTTACTGTTGTACCAGAAATTGAGATGCCGGGTCATGCACTTGCTGCCCTTGCTTCATATCCCGAACTGGGTTGCACCGGCGGGCCATATGAGGTTTCTACAAGATGGGGCGTATTTAAAGATGTGATGTGTGCAGGCAAGGAGAGTACATTTGAGTTTTTACAAAATGTTATGGACGAAGTTCTGGAACTGTTTCCCTCGCAATACATACACATTGGCGGCGACGAATGCCCTAAGGACAGCTGGAAAGTTTGTCCTTCATGTCAGCAAAAAATAAAGGAACTTGGATTAAAAGACGAACATGAGCTTCAAAGTTATTTTATCCAGAGAATGGAAATGTACATAAACAACAAGGGCAGAAATATTATCGGATGGGACGAAATCCTTGAAGGAGGTCTTGCACCAAACGCAGCAGTGATGTCATGGAGAGGAGAGGCTGGAGGGATTGAGGCAGCCAGGCAGCATCACTATGTTGTAATGACTCCGGGCACACATTGCTATCTGGACCACTATCAGGCAGAACCATCGTCGCAACCTCAAGCAATTGGCGGATTTACTCCTCTTGAAAAAATATACAACTACGAACCTGTCCCTTCAAGTTTATCGGCAGAAGAGGCGAAATATGTAATGGGTGCTCAGGGGAATGTATGGACAGAGTGGATGGCAACTCCGGCGCATGTGGAGTATATGGTGTACCCAAGAGCGGCTGCTCT
>DOSU01000124.1:0-1151 GCA_003513895.1 Rikenellaceae bacterium | reverse complement strand
CTCTTGCCGAGGTTGTCTGGTCTCCAAAAGAGGGGAGGGACTACACAGGTTTTAAAGAGCGAATGCGCAGCCAGATTCTTAGGTATAATGCATATGGGATTAATTACTGCAGGATAGAATTTCAATAAAACATGAAACTTTTCATCAAAAATATGGTAAGCGCCCGCTGCAAAATTGTAGTGAAAGAAGAATTGTATAAACTCGGAATTCAATTTGCAATTGTAGATATTGGTGAAGTGAATTTGATGGAAGATATCACTCCGGAACAAAAAGAGGAATTCCAGGCCGCATTGTTAAAATCCGGTCTTGAACTAATGGAAGATAAAAAATCGGTACTTATTGAAAAAATAAAGAATATCATTATTGATATGGTTCACTACAAGGAAGATATAATAAAAATAAAGTTTTCCGAGTATTTGAGTGAAAAACTAAATCACGATTATACATATATCTCAAATTTATTTTCAGAAGTACAAGGAATTACAATCGAACAATTTATCATAGCTCATAAAGTCGAACGGATAAAAGAGATGATTATCTACGATGAATTAAACATCTCGGAAATTGCATGGAAATTGAATTACAGCAGTGTTGCTCATTTATCCAACCAATTCAAAAAAGTTACAGGGCTTTCGCCTTCTCATTTTAAACAATTGAAAGATAAAAGAAGAAGTCCAATAGAAGAGATTGGCATTAAAAAATGATATAATGCATAGAACAAAATCGCATGAATCTCTTTATGCAAGCAGTCTAATTGAAGCCAGCCTTGATCCTTTGGTTGTTATAAGCACGGAGGGGAAGATTACAGACATGAATCATGCAATGGAGAACATTACCGGAGTTAATCATGATAAACTTGTAGGTACGGATTTCTTCGATTATTTCACCGATGCGCAAAAAGCGCATGAAGTCTATCAGGAAGTCTTTGCAAATGGATCTGTTAAAGATTCGCTTCTTACTTTTCGAAATATAGATGGCAACTTCACCGATGTGCTATTTAACGGGTCCGTTTATAATGATGATAAGGGAAATTTACTTGGAGCAGTTATTGTTGCAAGAGACATTGCCGAGCAGAAATGGGCACTTGGGTTACTTAACGCAAACAAAGAACTGGCTTTCCAGAACGCTGAGAAAGAAAAGCGTGCAGCAGA
>DOSU01000017.1:1702-6127 GCA_003513895.1 Rikenellaceae bacterium | reverse complement strand
AGCGACAACGATTGCAGAGATAATATCGACTTTTAAAAAGGTCGTAAAGCGAAACCCTAGGATCATTACGTGTAGAAATAACAAATCTCGATATTACGCAAAGAGAATACTTTTTCGATCAATGTTCAAGTTTTGTGAAAAAAAGAATAAAATGACAAGTTTGTTAGTTGGTATTGCCCAAGTTGTTGATGCTGAACGATTGCAATATATAAGAAATGAAACCAATGAAAAACGAAATTAAGACATGTCGCTGCCCTGTTTGCAAGGGAAAACAGCCAATATATGCGGAGCTGCTTGAGGTCGATCTTTATTTTTGTAAAAATTGCCGCCATCGATTCACTGATCCTCACAGTATCTCAAGCAAAGAAGAATATTCTCAGGAATATTACGATAAAAAACATCGAAGATGGTTTGAAAATCCAGATGTCCGATTATTTGAATTCATCTACCAACAGATTGAGAGGCTAAAACCAGATGCATCAGTTTTGGATGTTGGATGTGGAAATGGCGCTTTTTTAAAGTATTTACGAAGAAGGTCAACTAGATTAAAATTGACCGGTATCGATTTATCGTTCAATGTACAGCAAGAAGGAATAAAATTTTATCAAAGTGATATTTTTGCACTAAAAGAGGATTCAGCTTTTGATGTCGTTGTGAACCTAGCAGTGATAGAACATATATGGGAATTGGATGCATTTATTGCTAAGATCACAAGGCTATGCAAAAGCGGCGGTATAATTACAACCATGACAGTTAATGATGACGGCATCACCTATTTTGCTGGTCGAATGGCTTTATCTTTAGGCAAGCCGTTTATAGCCGATAGGCTGTATGAAAAACATCATGTGAATCATTTCAGTGATAAATCATTACGAAATTTATTCAAAAATGATTGTTATTCTCTTCTTACTTCCTATCTCCATTCTCCGGCGTTAGCGGCGATCGATACTCCAGGGCAAAATAATTTTGTAAGATTCTTATATCTTTGCGGCTTGACAGGGGTGATGGCTCTGGAAAAAATCGCGAAAAAAGGGATGCTTCAGACACTTGTAGTTAAAAAAAATGATTTTCTTATATTGATATAAAACTCTATATCGATATTTGTCAATTATGTTTATGCGATTCTTGAAAGGTAACAATTTTTCCATGGCAAATGTACTTTTAGGTTTGCCAATAATTTTTTTTGTCTTTATCTCTTTTCGAGAACCCATTGGAATGGGTCTATATTTTGGAAACGATTTTCCAGAACACCGCATATGGTGGATGCAAGTAAAAGCCTTCTATATTGCAAACGGAATGATTCCAGTATGGAATCCACTCGATGATTTTGGGGTAATCTATTGCGGATGGTTGGGATTTTCACTGTTTTATCCGTTAAACTGGTGGATGTATCTTCCGTATTACTTTGGAACATACAACTATGTCTTTGAATATCTGCAGATTGCACTGCACATGGCCCTCGCTCTTTCTGGAATCTACTATCTGTTGCGTAAAACAACAGAAGTCTCTGTTCCTGCTGCCGTCCTCAGTGCCACTGTTTTCATGTTCAATCAACGTTTCGTTGATTCAATACGATATCCACATACGGTAGAAACAATAGCTTGGTCTCCGTGGATTATCTATTTTTTGGTGAAAACGATTGAGTGCTATAACGAGAATGACAAGATTGCAGGAATCTCGACATACAGAGACTGGCTATTTTTAATTTTAGTAACCTTAATGAGTTGGCTGGCGGGATATGGTCAATACACTTATATAACTCTGCTCTTTTCCGGAATAGTGCTACTTTGCTTGACCAGGAAAATCAGGAGCCTAATAGCTGGCTTGTCCGGCCTTGGAATCGGATCAATTCTCGCAGCAGGAGTGCTTCTACCAACAGTTGTACAGAACTATGGATCGAGCACTCGTGGCGGAAATAATATAGATTTCGCCTCATCAAACCAGATAGGTTCCTATTTGGATATGTTTTTTACCCCTTTCGCAGTTGATGTTCATGCAAGCTCATATTTTCCTATTATCTTTCTTGTATTCTTTATATCTGGAATTGCCGTCTGTTTTAAAAATGGCTTAAGCAGAATTAAGGTTGGAATGCTGCTTGGCGTAATAGTCATTGGAGACCTCTCCTTAGGAAATGACGGTTTGTTATTCAAATTCTTTTATAATCATGTTCCGTTCTACCATTCATTTCGACTGCAAGGGAGAAACAATTGGATAACACTCATTCCGATTTGCTATTTTTGTGCCTTCGGCATGGAGAGATTCGTTCAGGGTTCATTTAAATATAAAGTTGGAATGACGGCTCTGACCGCGCTTTTACTTGCCATTTGTCTGTATAAAAATATGAACATTGACGTAACTGGCTCTCAGTTTTCCCCTTTTTCTCTCGGCTGGTTGTCTATAGAAGATGCTTCACATACATTGTTGGTTTTGACAATAATCAGCAGCTTTGCAGCAATACTTATGTTGATGACCTATAATAACAACAGAATAATTGCAACGCTGGGGATTGTTCTTTTATGCTTTGTTTTTGTAAAATATTACGCAGTATATTGTACGTGGTTTGATATGAAAATGAATGACCGCGCGATTTGGAAAGTTACAGATTTCTATTCTGGAGGGATTTTTGTACCCTTTAAGAGAGGCTCTAATAGCAGACTGTCGTTCCCGATCCTGGTTCAATATTTCTCGAAAAATCCGAATGCCGATGCGTACGAAGCCGTGGTAAAGGGTGCACAGGCATCACCAGGAACTCGATTTGCTTTTTCACCAATCGACACAAACAAGACAAATTTTAATGTCCAACTGATGGTAGATCATTTTAGTCCGAATAAAATTGCATTCACTGTTAGAACGCCAGAACCTGGTACTTTATTGTTTTTCTCATCTTTTTCGCCTCTCTGGAGAAGCAATATTGAATTTCGGAAGGGAGAAGGAAAGTTTTCTAAATTCACAACTTTTTCCGTACCGGCCGGTGAGATTCGAATAAAAATGACGTTTCGGCCCATTATTTTCGTCGTCGCCGGCGTCATGAGTATATTCGGTATTTTTTCATTATTGGCTGGAATAGGCTTTGCATATAGTAAAAAGTCGTTTTCTATTTTTCTTCTCATCATAGGGGGATCATTGTGTTTATTGTATGTTTTGGGCGTATATTCACCAAAAAGCTTTACACAAACTCAACTGTTTGGCAATTCACAAAAAGAGAATTGGAAAATGGTTGAAATAATAAACCAGAAAATTTAGGATTACATTTCGTTTCCACACATTATAACATCTGTGTTTTACACAAGTATTTATAGGTATCTTGACAGTCAAAAATCATACGTTGTACGTACTTTAAAATCTTTACACCGTAATGTTGTTAACAACGCCTGTTTAAAAGAAAAAAATGAGATATTTGTTACCCATTTTATGCTACACATTTTACTTCCATAATGCTTGACGCACAAATAATTTCCTTTAGGTAAACCCCCAGCTTTGCTGGGGGACAATAAGAGTTTGACGGTTCCAGAAACTGTTCTCAAATCAAGAGCTTTTGAACCAACTCGATGATGGTTCACGACATGGGCGGAAATGAAAGTGAAAATCACGGGTAGGGAACCAATAAAATCTGTTGGTTTTGCCTACCCCTCTGCTGATTCACCGTCCCAGTGGGAGCCGACGAGGAAACCGTAGGTGTTTATATCAGATATCAGAGATCAAGAAAAAGTAGAACGTTTAGTTGAAAAACTGATGTTATTAAAATAGGCGACCACCGAATGGTGGTCAGTTAATCTTTTGCCCATACCGCTTTGAGCGGTTTACATTTTCAATACCACCGACTTTGCCGGTGGTTACTTATTGTGGATGGTCCTGATTTACAAAGACCTGTGTGATATGAACTTTATCCGTGTTAAGGAAAACTTTGAGAAAATTGTCTGTGCTTTGATTGACAACCGAAGGACATCAGCTTTTGCGTATTCTGCATGTTTTGTAAGGGAAAAAATAGCATATTATCCTGTCGGTTTTAGCCATATGAAAGGTGACTCGAAAAATGACCCCATTCTGAGGAGCAAATCAAACTTACTAACTTGGTTTAATGACAATATCCCCACTACTTGCAGTATGTTTGTTAAAGGAATCGTTGTTTCCACTGCATTATGTTTTTTACTGATGAGATTGTTTGATTAGTAGATTTTACCTATCAGACAAAACTATCCAATGTTCCGTTAGTTAGTGGTTTAAAATCTTATTTAGCAGTATATATAAATTGAAAATTCTTATAGCAGAACCAGAAGATTTTTCTCGGGTGGCACTCTCCATTCTTGAAGAAATAGGAGAGGTTACTTGTAGGCCCTTGTCGCAAACGCAAATCAGCAGCGCTTTACGTCATTATAATGTGATTTGGATTCGGCTTGGCTTGACAATTCGGGAAAATGATATCCA
>DOSU01000017.1:0-1613 GCA_003513895.1 Rikenellaceae bacterium | reverse complement strand
TATCTCTCCGTTGCCGGTATGTGATTACCGCCACAACAGGGCTGAATCACCTTGATGTCGATGCCCTGAAAGAGGCGGGCATTGAGGTATTATCCTTGAAGGGGCAGACCTCCTTTCTGGAGACCATAACTGCCACAGCAGAGCATACAATGGGGCTTCTTCTTTCATTGGTCCGAACTATACCTGCAGCCCATCAGTCAGTGTTGCATGGAAATTGGAACCGGGATCTGTTCAAAGGGCATGAGATCGCAGGGAAAGTAATCGGGATCGTTGGCTATGGCAGACTCGGGAAGATCGTAGCCTCCTATTGTCGTGCCTTCAGGATGACTGTAATGATTTATGATCCCTTTGTTAAAGTGAATGACGTGTCGCTTAGAATCGTTGATACGTTGAAAGAGGTCTTCAATAGTGCTGATTTTATCACGCTCCATCTTCCTCTGAATGCCTCTACAATGGGTCTTGTTGACAGAACAGTTCTATCCGGAATGAAACCTGGCAGTTATCTGATCAACACCTCCCGTGGGGAAATTGTTGTTGAAGATCACCTGTTGGAAACTCTGACACATAAAAAAATTGCCGGTGCGGCCTTGGATGTCCTCTGTGATGAGGAGTATTTTTCTGTTGATAACCCTTTGGTGCAATTTGCACAGCATAATGAAAACCTGCTACTGACGCCTCATATTGGTGGATGTACATGGGAATCAATGTCCAAATGCGAGGAATTCATGGCAAAAAAATTGGCAGACACCATCCGATAGAGAGAAAATGTATTTTCGATCACAATTATTTCGATTCTGGGGAAAATTTCTGACACCGTATCTTCGGGTTCTAATCCCGTTGGTATTTTTGAACATGATTCCAGGTGTCCTGCTCAGTATCAGACCTCTCGTTCTCGCACCAGTCTTGGGGGCTGTGTTGCCGAGCGATGTTGAGCCGGTTTCGTCGATCAAGGATTTGACTTTAGACAATCTGGGCGCAACATTGCAGGGCCTTATAGCGGGTTCCGGCAACAACCTGATGACGGCTTTTCTAATCTCCGGTCTTTTATATTTGGCTTTGACCTTATGCATTGCCCTGATAGGTGGTTCGGTTACCCTCTGGTCCATGTCTGTCCGATTGAGGATTCTCAAGGACATGATCGTTGCATTGCATGAACAATTGCTAGGACTCCATCTGGCATATTTCTTCAAACAAAAAACAGGAAATCTGATCAGTCGCTTTACCAATGACCTTACAAAGACGTCTGGTTCGCTGGAAATTATCTTTAGTGGGCTTATGAAGTCTTTCATGCAATTATTTGTTTATACACTTATTCTTTTACGATCAGATTGTATTCTCACTCTTCAGGTACTGTTGGTTGGATCATTACATATTCTGATCAGCCGTGGTCTTGGTGGGCGGGTAAAGAGATTAACTAAAGCTGCTTATGACGGGCTTGCTTCTTTAGTTGCCTCACTTCAGGAATCGTTTCAGAATATTCGTATCATTAAATCATTTACTGCCGAGGGTTTTGATACCCGCAAAATCACCAATGAATCGGAGAAGGTTCGTAAAAATCACTTTGATTTCATGTTTGCCAGATATCTCGAGGAGCCTATTCGGCTGTTTGCAGA
>DOSU01000073.1:6952-8319 GCA_003513895.1 Rikenellaceae bacterium | reverse complement strand
TAGCCGTCACCAGATGGGACCTGATTTGGAGTCGAATAGGCATGCACGGGATTACAGTTCCATTTTTTGAACTCTTATCTTTTGGTTTGATTTTACGAGCCCTACGCTTGCAGCGATTTAGAGATTATCTTCTGGCTGGCCTTTCGATGGGTCTTGGTTTGTGTTTTTATGTTCCATTCCGATTGTTTCCCATCATTATGATCATTTTGTTGATCGGAATTTCAATTGCACAACGGGAATACCTCAAGAAAGCCTGGCGGCATTTATTGGTATTTATTTTTGGTGTGATCATTATTTCAGTACCAGTATCGCAATTT
Organism: Rikenellaceae bacterium; assembly: GCA_003513895.1. Classification (GTDB taxonomy): domain Bacteria; phylum Bacteroidota; class Bacteroidia; order Bacteroidales; family UBA932; genus Bact-08. The sequence continues at coordinate 8,002 of DOSU01000073.1, read as the reverse complement.
GCCATCTTTCATGGTGATGAATTTTGGGGTCGAACAAGTCAAGTGTCCATTTTTACTGACCGGACAATCAAGGAAGGAATTCAAACTGCTTTAAGGACGACAGGTGAACATGTTGCGATGTTTACCTACAAGGGTGATAGAAACGGACGTCATAACATTCCATCAGAACCGATGTTGGATCTGGTTACCGGCACCTTGTTTATTTTGGGGATTGCTCTATGTATTTATAAAATTAAGCAACCTTTTTCAATAGTTTTACTTTGTTGGTTGTTTTTTATGCTCGCACCAGGGATTTTTTCACTTGATTTCGAGTCACCACAATCGCTGAGGGCCATTGGAAGCTTGCCGGCGGCTATTCTGCTGTCGACTTTGCCAATCTTTGCTTTAATTGAAGATCAAATCCATATATTTAAGCGTAAAACCAGTATTTTAATAGCCACTTCATTGGTATTAATAACGCTATCAATCGGTTTCATAAACAGCTACAACTACTTTGTCCGCGAAGCCAATTCTTCTGATTCCTGGTTGGAATATTCCACTCGAGACACTATTATTGCACGAGAAATGGTCCATTTTGGTGACACAGTGGATTTCTTTGTCAGCACTTTTTACTTTAATACACCAACTATTCGCTATCTCGCCCCATCTATAAAAGAGTATCACCGGATTGAAACACACGAGACATTTCCATTCCTGTTGGATGGACAGCGCGATGCTATTTTCTTCCTTGACCCGGATCGCACACCAGTATATGAACAAATGAAAATGGTTTATCCGGATGCTACATTCACTGAACATAAATCTCCCGGCGGTACGCTGGCCTTATATGAAATCTATTTAACTAAAACAGATATTCAATCTGTTCAAGGTTTAATGATTAATTATTATTCAACCCCAGAAATGTCAGGTGAACCAATTTTAGGTACATCAATTAATCAATTAAGCCTGGATTGGACGAAGGAAAATCCGGGATCGCTGCCTTTTTATTTTGACATCTTCGGATCCATTTTTGCCAATCAATTTGGTGAGTATAAATTTGAGATTGTATCG
>DOSU01000073.1:6209-6803 GCA_003513895.1 Rikenellaceae bacterium | reverse complement strand
GGAGGAACTTATTCCGGTTCAATCGAACTGGCCAAGGGAATTCATTCCATTGAGATTAGAGGTGTTGGAGAAACAGGAAAACTTCAAGTTTCATGGCAACCTCCGTCTGGTGAAATGAGCGATATTCCTGCTTCAAATCTTTTCTTGCCGCAGGTAACAAATAATGGGTTGGTTGGAAGTTATTATGCCAATGCAAACTGGGAAGGCGCACCGAGTATTATCCAAGTGGACCCATTTATTCATTTTTACTTCCATAATCCACCTCTTGCACGGCCATATACAGTGGAATGGGTTGGAAGAATTATGATCAGTGAAGCGGGAACTTATGAATTTGGGCTGGAATCAATTGATAATTCACAAATCTATATAGACAACACTTTGTTGTTGGATAATCAAACTCTAAACCAATATCAAGGCAAATCAATTGATTTATCCGAAGGATTTCATGACATAAAAATCCGTTTTTCTGATCTCACCGGTGCGACCCATATAAATCTATACTGGAAACCCCCCGATTCAGACCGGCAAAATATTCCTTCAGAAGTACTATTTCTTCCTTAATTGAAAACCGGCCACCAATCAAAATGGATTAGT
>DOSU01000073.1:0-6131 GCA_003513895.1 Rikenellaceae bacterium | reverse complement strand
GCGAAATGGATTAGTGGCCAGTTTTTCTGCTGAACACGGTAACAAGAAGATCAACAATCCAGAATTTTGTATGTATCTCGAACAAAAAAGTAGAGATTGATCATGGATGGTTGATAATTGTATTTCTCATTGAGCGCGTTGGTGTATTACTCCCCCAAAAAAACGGATTTACTTATGTGCCTTGCAATTATTGGCAAGTTGTTTTAAAGTTATCGGTACAAGGAAACATAAATGGAAAAGAAAAAAATAATCATTACTGGCGGATCTGGTTTCATCGGCACAAATCTGGTTGAGTATTTTGTTTCGCTGGGTTGGAATGTGTTGAATATTGATATTCACTCTCCGCGCAATTCTGCTCATATGGATTATTGGCAAGAATTGGATATTGTAAATCGAGAAGAATTATTGCGCGTTTTTCAAAAATATAAACCCGACTATGTTTTGCACTTTGCCGCTCGCACTGACCTGGATGAAAAGGAAAATTTATCCGGGTATGCAGCGAACATCCAGGGCGTTAGAAACATGGTGGATGCCATTAAATCCACCTCCGGTATTAAAAGAACCATTTTTGCTTCAAGTCAACTTGTGTGCAAAGTTGGATATCAACCTGAGAATGACGAGGATTATTGTCCCAACACCCTATATGGACATAGTAAAGTCATCGGAGAGCAAATTATTAGAGCTGCTGGTGAAATTGGATGCATTTGGGCTCTGGTTCGCCCTACATCCATTTGGGGTCCCTGGTTTGATATTCCGTACCGCACATTCTTTTTGACGATTAACAAAGGGTTTTATATTCATTCGGGAGGCATCCAAACATTAAAAAAATGGGGGTTCGTTCTAAATTCCGTAAAACAAGTTTATGATCTGCTGGTTGGTCCAGAGAACTTGATTGATACAAAAACATTTTACCTGGCTGATTATTCACCGCTCGTCTTAAAAGATTTTGCTAATACCGCTCAAAAAGAAATGGGCGCAAGAAAGATCATGACCCTGCCGGTCTGGTTGATGACATTAATCGCAAAAGGCGGGGATTTATTAAAGTCACTCTTTTGGAAAAATCCCCCTTTAACAAGTTTTCGTCTCAATAATATTATTACGAATGAAATTCAAGAAACCACATTACTCGAATCGATTACTGGTCCTTTGCCTTATCCTTATGAAGAAGGAATTCGTAAAACTGTTGCCTGGTTAAAATCTCAACATTTAATTTAACCCAAATAAGGCCACCCAACACAAACCCTGATGCCAGTTCTTAATGAAAAGCATCTTTTTTTCGAATAGTCTTAGAAACCTCACCAGGGTTTTTCGCATTGATATTTAAAGATTAGATCGTTATCGGCAGTGGTTGATTTTCCTGTTGATCCATCTTTGAGAAACAATTCACCTTTAGTGTATTCATTTGTAGGAAAGACTCCCAAAACAAACTGGGACAGATCCTGACCTTCGGCTGGGAGAATCTCGATAGAAATTGCAGTCCCTTTCATCCCAACCACATCTGGTATGTCAATGCTGAACCATTTATTGAGGCTCACCTCGGTTATGGAAAACGAACTGCTGCCTAGTAAAGCCCCATCACCGGTACGTATATTCACAATAACGTGTTGATCTTTTTTTTCATCATTCTGTAATGGCCAAATTTCGATATTCGAAATGTTTTGACAATCAACGATAATATTTTGAATGATGGCTGATCCTTGTGGGAGATTTGCTGATATAAATGTTTCAGGCCCCCAATTCTTGTAGTAAGGTAATTTGCATGGATTTTTTGAGGTTAGAGATTCTCCGCACATGACGTGAAAATCCAAAAAGAGTGTAATGACAGATATAAGTAAAACAAATCCAATCAACACCATAGAAAGGATTTTGATAATTTTTACTGGTTTCACAAACACTATCGGCACAAAAAATAGGGGAATGAATGGAATGAAATATCTTCCTTGAACTCCAACGATCGTTGAGGAATTTATAGGAGTATTCGCTATAAACAAGAGTACAAAAATAACCAGGAAATTGATAAAACCCGTAAGCCAGAATATCAATTTTTGGTTGCGAGTTAGATAATTATGATTCTCCTCAATAAAAAAGGAAATAAGAACCACTGCTGGGTACAAGACATATAAGAGTGTTGGAAGATGCCAATAGCCATAACCGGAAACACCAATAGTCTCACGTATAAAAGGAACGATATTCTTATAAATCGTCAGCATTAATGACTTAATAAAAACTTGTGGAGTTTGAAATAAAGACCAGAATCGAGATGTAGAATCACTAGCCGCATTAAGTTCGTTGATGATAACTTGCGAAGCCATGTAACTCCACCACAGTGATATTCCCACACTTAACACGCAAGCAACTAGCAAAATTACAACATCTTTCTTTTTCAGATAACCTTGATAGGGTAGGGCAAGGAGTAAAAACAACAAGAAGATGTAGTTAGGTTTTAACATACCAATTGTGAGAATTAACGCGCAGGTAATGATGAGATGTTTATTCGAGATTAATGAATGTGAGTTTTTTATTAAAAACAAAATCCAAGCGATAAAAAGAAAACAGACTCCAAAAATGATTGGATCTGGTGATACTGCTGTCGCAGATATCAAAGCCATAGGGCCAACAGTCATAACTCCTAGAACCCACTTCCCAAAAGGGATAAAACGCAAAGCAAAATAAACTAAGAGTATATAGAGAATCAAATATGAAAACCGAATTACATAATATATAAATACAATCGGAGTATTTAATGAAAAACCTATGACACGCATGATAATAGCCTGAATTACAAATAAAGTTGGAAAGTACACTGCACGCGTTTTATATTTGATTAACTGCTCGTTTTCGATATTCTCCCAATCAATCCTGTCCTTAACCTGATCCAACCAGGTGGGTCCATCTATTGGCCAATAATTTACATCCTGGCGATAAGAATTAGAAAATAGCTCTAAAGGATAGTTTTCCTGTGTTCCGATATAAGAATTTGGCATAACATAGCCTGAAGCCATCTCATATATCCGTGCGATATAAGTTTCTTCATCGAAATTGGCTCCAATTGGTGTGATGACCACGAGAATAAGCCCAACTATTAAGATAATTAATGGAAAGATAAATTCTGGTCGTTTTAAACTATTTTTTATCTTCGAAAATTTCATATCTATCTACTTCCGATTTGCAATATTTTCGTAAATCCAACAGGATATATCAGCGTGAATTTTATGAAAAAACAATTCCATGGGGGAGGCATAACGGGACGCAACCCGATATTGATCATTGTATTGTGCCCTGGAATTTGAGCTGGTAATGGAGGTTGGATATATCCGAAATTTAGAGAGATATTTATTAATAAACCCTAGTTTATGTTTTTGGATAATGCGCAGCCAATAATCATAATCCATAGCGTTGCGGAATTGGTCATCAAATAAGCCAATGGATTGAATAAGACCTGAACGCCAAAAGGTTGAAGGCTGCGAAACATAATCCAGTACAGTCAAAAACCTATCAATCCGCAATTTAAGCCAAAAGTTTTTATATAGTTTGATTAAAGCACGAGTTTCCACCCCGTTCTCATCGATATTGATACATTTTCCAGTAACTATTTGAGTATCTGGATGTTCTGAAAAATACTTACCAACCGTCAAAAGTGCGTTAGGGGTATAAACATCATCAGAATTTAAATAGGCCACCACTTCACCGGTAACCAATTTCAACCCTTTGTTGATGGCGTCGACTTGACCTTTATCAGGTTCGCTGATCCAGGTCAGTGAACCGGTATATTTCTTAAGAATTTCAATTGTATTGTCTGTTGAACCGCCATCTATAACAATGACCTCCAAATTTGGGTATTTTTGAGTCAACACACTTTGAATTGTCTCTTCGATAAACCTGGCTTGATTTAATGTTGGAACGATGATTGAGATTTTTGGGAACATACACTCTCGATTGATCAGGAATAGATAAATTATAAGTGATAAACAAGTTCTCGGAATTCAAAAGGGACTGTTCCCTTTTTGAATTGTGCTGGTCATTTAGGAACACCCTCAATCTAGGTTTTTAATATTCAAAAGAGACCGCTTACAAACATATTACAATCCTCGTTCTATACCATCAGACTTCAAAGGCAATTGTATAATATTATGTGTAATTATTTTTCTAAGTAAAATTGTTATTAATAATTAGTCGTGAATAAATTCATTTTATTGCTCTTTTGGGGGCATTTGTGAGGACTGATGATTAAAGAAATTCAAAGTTGTCGAATATGTGGAGGAGTTGATCTCAAACCAATTATCAACCTCGGTTCTCAAGCCCTCACAGGGATTTTTCCTTTTTCAATTGATTTGAAAATCACATCTGGCCCACTTGAATTGGTGCGTTGCGATGATGAACACAACCCCAACGCCTGTGGATTGCTGCAACTGCGGCATTCTTATGACCGTGATGAAATGTATGGATTGAATTATGGCTATCGATCTGGATTAAACCAATCAATGATGGCGCATTTGAAAAGCATTGTGATGCAAATTCAAGAAATTATCAAACTTAAACCAGGTGATCATGTATTAGACATCGGCAGCAATGACGGATCATTTTTATCCTTCTATGATGATCTGCCTGGTTTGAAGTTAATTGGCATTGATCCAACTGGTATCAAGTTTAAAAATTTCTACCAACCGCGAATTCAATTGATCTCTGAATTCTTCTCAGCTGCAGAAATCAAAAAACAATTGGGATCCCAAAAAATAAGGGTAATAACGTCAATTTCAATGTTTTACGATCTCGAAAATCCCCTCCACTTTGTCAATGAGATCAATGAAGTACTCGCTGATGATGGAATTTGGGTGCTTGAACAAAGTTATATGCCCACCATGCTTGAAGTAACCGCTTACGACACAATTTGCCATGAACATTTGGAATATTACGGCATGAAACAAATTAAGTGGATTGCCGACAAGGTTGGATTAAAAATAATTCATGTTTCATTAAATGACACCAACGGAGGCAGTTTTCGTCTTGCCCTGGCCAAGAAGACTTCCACATATCCAGAGGCGGAATCAGAGATTCAAACTCTATTAGAAAAAGAGATGAAAATGGGATTGCAAACGTCGGCTCCATATCAATCCTTCACTCAAAGAGTTCATCAACACAAAGAAGAATTACTGAAATTTTTTGCCCAAGCACGCAAAGATGGAAAAACAGTCATCGGTTACGGCGCCTCAACCAAAGGCAATGTTATTCTGCAATACTGCGGCATAACAAAAAATGAACTGCCCTATATAGCCGAAGTGAATACAGATAAGTTTGGTTGTTACACACCCGGCACACACATTCCCATTATTTCCGAACAGCAAGCCAGAGAAATGCACCCTGATTATTTTTTTGTTCTTCCATGGCACTTTAGAAAAGGCATCATTGAACGGGAACAGGAATACTTGAAAAAGGGAGGCGTGCTCGTGTTTCCGCTGCCTTTCATAGAAATGGTTTCCAAATCCTCAGGTCAGAAGGTATGAAAAACGTCGTTGTTATTGGTTCAAATGGACAAGACGGCTTTTACCTGTCGCGCAGCCTGGAAAAAGAAGGTTGCAATGTCACGCGTATTGACCAGGGTTTAATTCAGCCATCAGGGTTCTTTACTTCAAACGAACCCTTCGATATTTGTCGATCAGAACATGTAGATTCAATGATTAAGAACTTATTACCTGATGAAATTTATCATTTGGCAGCCTTTCATCAATCTGCCCAGGATGATTATGTTGAATCCCTGGACGTCCTCGAAAAAAGCGTTTTGGTAAATGAATTTTCTTTGTTTAATTTATTAAGTTCAATTACAAGATTTTCTCCAAAGACCAGGTTATTTTACGCAGCTTCCTCGTTGATTTTTGGTGAGCCAGAATCAGAAATTCAAACGGAAAACACCTCCATAAACCCTGTAACATTATATGGAATTACAAAAGCCTCCGGGTTATATCTTTGCAGAAAATTCCGCAAAGAACATGGCATCTATGCTGCCTGTGGCATTCTATATAATCACGAATCTCCAAGAAGGTCCGAGAATTTTCTATCTAAAAAAATCACTATTGGCGTCGAAAGCGCTTTGAAAGATAAAAACTTCATATTGGAACTGGGCAATCTGAGCGCTT
>DOSU01000109.1:13697-34742 GCA_003513895.1 Rikenellaceae bacterium | reverse complement strand
GTTAAGCCGGCCATTACGATGGAAACCATGCTCATTAGTTTTATAAGGATGTTGAGGGACGGGCCGGAAGTGTCCTTAAAAGGATCTCCCACTGTATCGCCAACAACAGTGGCTTTGTGGGCAGATGAACCTTTCCCGCCATAGTTTCCGTCCTCTACATATTTTTTTGCGTTATCCCAGGCACCGCCTGCATTTGCCATAAATACGGCAAGAACAAACCCGGATCCCAGCCCGCCTACCAGCAAGCCCATAACGCCTGCAACACCAAACACAAGACCAATTACAACAGGAACTATAATTGCAAGCAATGAAGGGAATAACATCTCCTTTTGCGCTCCTTTTGTCGAAATTTCCACACATCTGGCATAATCGGGCGTAGCTGTGCCTTCAAGAATGCCTTTGATTTCACGGAACTGCCGGCGAACCTCTTCGACCATTTTCTGCGCTGCTCTTCCAACTGCGTTCATAGTGAGTCCACAGAAGAGAAACGCCATCATAGATCCAATGAAAACTCCGGCCAAAACCTTTGGATTCATAAGGTTAAGGTTGTAATAATTGACAAAGTCCGGAATTGTTGCAGTTGCAACATCTACTGTTTTGCCTGCAATTTCTATTGTTGTTTGCCCAATATGAACCAAACCAATTTTAACCTCTTCAATATATGAGGCCATAAGTGCCAGGGCTGTCAAAGCCGCAGATCCGATTGCAAATCCTTTTCCGGTTGCTGCTGTTGTGTTTCCAAGAGCATCAAGAATGTCTGTCCGCTTCCTGACTTCGGGCTCCAGATTGCTCATTTGTGCATTACCACCGGCATTGTCGGCTATTGGTCCGTATGCATCAGTTGCAAGCGTTATCCCCAGTGTAGATAGCATACCTACAGCAGCTATGCCAATACCATAAAGACCAAGAGAGAGCCCTCTTGCCGAGAGCATTATGTCCATTTCAAACTGAATAGCACTCAAAAAAGAGAGTGTAATCGCAGCTGCAATAGTGAAAACAGGTATTGCCGTTGAAATCATTCCAAGACCAATTCCCGAAATTATAACTGTTGCCGGGCCGGTTTGAGCACTTTCGGAAATTTTCCTTGTTGGCTTGTATGAGTGAGAAGTATAGTATTCTGTAGACTGGCCGATTATTATACCTGCAAGAAGTCCAATAACTACAGAAAACGAAATACCAACCCAATTGTCAATTTGAAGAGTATACATTATTCCAAAAGTTGAAATTGCTATAAGAGCGGAACTGAAGTTTATACCAACTCCAAGCGACCGAAGAAGCTCTTTCATGCCTGCTCCTTCTTTTGTTTTCACCAGAAAAATGCCGATTATCGAAAGGATAATACCAACTGCAGCAATTAACATTGGAGCGAATACAGCTTTAAGCTGAAGATCCGGACTCAGGTAAAATGCCGAAGCCCCCAGTGCTGCTGTTGCAAGAATTGAACCGCAGTATGACTCGTAAAGGTCTGCTCCCATACCTGCTACATCACCAACATTGTCGCCCACATTGTCGGCAATTGTTGCCGGGTTTCTTGGATCGTCTTCAGGAATATTCTCTTCAACTTTTCCAACAAGGTCTGCTCCAACATCTGCCGCTTTTGTATAAATTCCTCCGCCAACTCTTGCAAAAAGAGCCTGGGTAGAGGCACCCATACCGAAAGTAAGCATAGTTGTTGTTATTATAACAAGTTTCTGGCCAGCTGTGCCATCTACAAAATGATTCAGAACCAGATACCAGGCAGATATGTCGAGAAGACCGAGACCTACTACCACAAGACCCATTACAGCTCCCGAACGAAATGCAAGTTTAAGGCCGCTGTTAAGAGATCTTCTTGCGGCATTGGTTGTTCTTGCACTTGCGTATGTTGCTGTTTTCATCCCTATAAATCCTGCAAGGCCGGAGAAGAACCCGCCTGTAAGAAATGCAAATGGAACCCATGGGTTTTGAACTCCAAATCCAAATGCAAGTATTGCAAAAAAGACAGATAGAATTATAAATACAATAATAACTACTTTATATTGCTGCTTAAGGTAGGCCATTGCCCCTTCCCGCACATATAATGCAATTTCTTTCATTCTTGGAGTTCCTTCGCTCTCTTTCATCATCTGCCGGAAAAAATAGTACGCAAATCCCAGCGCAATCAGAGAGGCCAGAGGTACTAAATAAAATAGAAGTTCTGTTTTCATAGATATTTGTTGAAGTTTATATTAATTTCTTTATAAAACACTCATTAGGTATTCTTTGTTGTATTCTTGCCACCATTTTTTCGAGGTTTTCAACAGGTCCTGTTGAGTAGAATATTGTCTGGCGCAATGGATCTATTGGATCACTGGCTATAAGATTCATTCCGTTAAGAATATCAAATGTGTGCCGGGCTACTGCAGGTGCCGGGTCTACAACTACTACGTTGTTGCCGGCAATTTTTTGTATCTCATCTCTTAAAAAAGGATAGTGAGTGCACCCGAGGACAATATGGTCGGCTCCGGAAGTAATCATTGGTAAGATGTACTTCTCAAGCAACTCTGTGGTCTCCTCGCCGGAAGTTTTCCCCTCTTCGACAAGTTCTACCAGCCCGTAGCCTATTTGCTCAACGACTTTTACCTCAGAAGCAAATTTTTGAAGAGTGCCGGAATAGAGTTTACCTTTAAATGTGTTTTTTGTTGCCAGAACGCCTATAACTCCGGTTCTGGAGTGAAGAGCAGCAGGTTTGACTGCCGGTTCCATACCTACAAAAGGCAGAGAATATCTCTTTCGTAATGTTTCAATTGCTGCTGCAGTTGCCGTATTGCATGCAACTACTACGATTTTCACACCGAGAGTAATAAAAAAATCTGTGATTTTGCACGCTCTTTCTATTATCTCCTCTTGAGGCCTTGCTCCGTATGGGCAATATGCACTGTCGGACAGATATACAAAATTGTTATTGGGCAGTATCCTAACCAGCTCCTTCCATACTGAGAGCCCTCCAACACCGGAGTCAAATATTCCAATTGTCGCCTTTTTCTCTTTTATATGACTCATATAAATAAAACAATCGCATCGATTCATCGATGCGATTGTAAAGTTACAAAAATAATTTTTGTTTGAATCTTTTATTTAGCAGTTGCAGCAGGCTGTTGTACAGGAAGTTTTTTGTCTGCCGGAATTTTTAATTCTGTTTTTGCCATTGGCATAACATCTATGCTTACCTCTGAATTGATAAACGGAATAACTCCCGATGAAGTATCAAAAATGTAGGTAAAACCTTTCTCTTTACCGATTTTCTGAACAGCTGCATTAGCTTTCTGATATACCGGCTGAAGAAGTTTTGCTTGCTCTTGCTGATATTCAGTTGAAGCACTTTGCTGGAATTGCTGCAGTCTTGCTTCAATTTCCTGAAGCTCTTTTTGTTTTGCCTCAAGAACAGCTGCTGTCCATGTTGCCTGTTTCTGCTGATATGTGTTTACTTTGGTATTGAACTCAACTTGCATTGCCTCCATTGTTTCATTGAGGTCTGTTGCATATTTCTCCAGTTTGACAACTGCACTGTCTCTTTCGGACATAAGAGCAACAAGCTCTTGTGTATTCAAATGTCCAAACTTAAAGGTCTGCGCCGTTGCAGATGCAGAGGTGAGAACAAAAAGAATCAGTAGGAGTTTTGAAAAATGTTTCATAAATGATATTATTATTATTTAGTTTATTCTATTGTATGTTTAGCTTTCTTAGAACCTTAGCGGTTAAATCGTAACGCGGATTATTATATATTATTCCCTGTGCTGTTGCTATATCTATAACAAATGCCGAGCCAGATTCAATTGCTACCGACTCAATAGCTTTTTGAACCATGTCGCGAATAGGATTAATGAGCTCCCCGGACATTTTTGACATTGTTCCCTCTTCTCCGAAATACATTTTCTGCCTATCCTTAACAGCCTTTTCCATTGAAATTATCTCTCTTTCTCTAACTAGACGCTGTTGTTCATTTAGCCTTGGTTTCTCGGCCTGGTAGCGCATAAAAAGAGACTCAACATCTTTTAGGCTGTTCTCTATTTCTGCCTGATAAGTACCTCCTGTTTGCTCCAGTTTCTCTTGTGCTCTATTGTACGCAGGGATTTTTTCAAGAATTTTTTGAGTATTTACATATCCGTATGATTGCGCTCCTAAAGATATTGTGGCTGCACAAAAAACTGCAATTGCAAATAAAAACCTTTTCATAACTTAATGTATTAAAGATTAAAATTGTTGTCCTATTACGAAGTGGAAGTTGCTTCCGCCCCTCTTTTTGTCCAGAACAGGGTCAAATCCGTATGCCCAGTCTATTCCCAGCATACCAACTATAGGGAGGAGTACTCTTACGCCAACACCCATTGAGCGTTTAATCTGGAAAGGATTGAAGTCTTTAATGTCTGACCAAGAGTTACCTCCTTCGAGGAACACCAGGGCATATATAGTGGACTGTGGCTGAAGAACAACCGGGTATCTGAGTTCAACGGTAAACTTGTCATACACGTTACCAACATAACCGTTGTTCTTGCGTGGTGTAAGGGAGTTATTTGGATATCCTCTCAATCCAATGATTTCGGAACCATATGTATTGTAGCCGGACATTCCGTCGCCACCCACTATGAATCCTTCAAACGGTGAGTATCCGAGGTTTCTGTTAAAGGTTCCAAGATATCCGAACTGTGCTCTTGTCATAAGAACAAGGTCGCCTGTGAGAGGCGTGAAAAGAGAGCCCTTGAATGTCCATTTGTGGTATTCAATCCATCTGTACTTCTCGCTGTCTACCATTCCTTTGTAGTTTGTGTCTTTAGGACGGAATAGTGAATATGGAGGAGTTATCTGAAGTCCCATTTGGAAATCCGAGCCTTTTCTTGGATATATTGTCTGGTCTGTTGAATTTCTTGCCAGTCTCAGCTTCAAGCTCACATTGTTTGAAAGTCCGTCTGTGAACAGGAAGTAGTATTGCCAGTCTGTAAGTTTGTATGTTTGCCAGCTAAGTTCGGTGGAAAAAACAAACCAGTTGTCCGGCCATTTGAGGCGTGTGCCAATTCCTGCGCCAAATCCAAATACTTCCATACTTTGACCAGAGTTCTGGTAGAAGTAGTTTGAGTTTGTCTGGCGGGTATAATATGCCGATATATTTAGCGATGTCGGTTTCTTCCCGGTGAGCCAAGGCTCGCTGAAGCTTGCAGAAAATGCAGTATAATAAGTTCCGTTTGTTTGGAAGCGGAGTGAAAACTGCTGTCCATCGCCAAGAGGAACTGGACGCCATGCGCTTTTCTTAAATACCCTGCCAATGGAAAAATTATTAAAACTTAAGCCAAGAGTACCTACAAATGTATTTCCTCCCCATCCGCCGGCAAGTTCAAACTGGCTGTTTGGTTTTTCTTCCACGTTATATGAAACATCAACGGTACTTGCATTATAATTTGGCATGATGTTGTATCCCGTTGGAGACATTATTTTCTCGGGGTCAAAGTGGCCCATTGAAGCCAGCTCACGGAGAGATCTTTCAAGGTCCGTTTGGCTGAACAGATATCCCGGTTTGGTCATTACCTGGCGTCTGACGATCTTTTCGTTGGTAATGTTATTTCCGTTGATGATAATCCTGCTGAATGTTGCAGGTTTGCCCTCAACCATTCTCATCTCAACATCAACTGAGTCTCCCTCAATTTTCACTTCAACGGGAGATACATTAAAGAACAGATAACCATTGTCTCTGTATAACTTGGAAATGTTACCCTCTTCTGCTTCGAAAAGTCTTTTTTCCATTGATACAACATCGTATATGTCGCCTTTCTTGATTTTAAGAATCAAATTAAGCTGATCGGCAGAATAAAGCGAATTCCCTGTCCATGTTATATTTCTGAAATAATATCTTTTACCTTCATCAATTTTAATATCGATGCCCATTTTTCCATCTTCGATGTAAAAAATGGAATCCTTTAATATCTTGGCGTCTCTGTATCCTCTTTCGCCATATGCCTGCAGAAGCAGCTTCTTGTCGTTCGGATACTCTTTTTCGTTGAATTTCTTTGAACTGAAAAAGTTAAGGATTCTCGCATCCTTTGTCTTCTTCATTGCAGATGCAAGTTTTGACGATTTTACGTTATTGTTTCCTACAAAGTTGATTTTCTTTATCCTGACTTTGCTTTTACGGTCTACCTTAAAGGTTACCTTAACAGCATTTTTTATGAGTGTATCCTGTACCTGAATAATATCTACAACTGTTTGAAGAAATCCTTTTTCGACATAAAATTTACGGATAATTTCGGAAGACGAATTGATTAGATATTCCGAAAGTTCGCTCCCCCTGCGTAATTTAAGTTTTTCGTTTAATTCCGATTTCTCTCCCGATTTGATGCCTTGAAAATCCCAGAATGAAACTCTTGGACGCTCTTCCAAATGAAGACGAAGAAAAGCGATGTCGTTATTTACTGAATCTATGTAAATTCCAACATCGGAAAAATACCTCTGGAGATAGATTCTTTTGAGAATTGCCGAAAGGTCTTCTCCGGGAATTGTAATCGTATCGCCCACACTTAGTCCAGTGAGAGAAAGTATCTGCTCTTTTCCCAGATATTGGATTCCTGTTACATCGATTCCTCCTATGACATATGTCTTTGGCAGATTATAATCTACAACGATTTTTTTATCCTGTGAATTATCCTGAGCAAATACTCGAAATGGTGATGCCAGAGCTAACGCTAAAAGTAGAAATATTGGAAGTGACTTCATTTGCACACGGTGTCTGTAAAGGTGCAAATATAGATTTTTATTTGAATTCAAAGCCCTTTTATTTTAGATTATTAAGTTGTTCTCCAGTTTTTCCGTACCTCCTCTCTCTTGATGCAAATACATCGAGAGCTTTCTGGAAGTCAGTTTTGCTAAAATCGGGCCAAAGTACATCGGTAAAATAAAATTCTGAATAAGCTGCCTGCCATAAGAGAAAATTACTGATTCTTTGCTCTCCGCTTGTCCGGATCAAAAGGTCCGGATCGGGTATTCCTGCTGTGGTAAGAAAACTCTCGAATTTGGCTTGATCTAAAGGCACTTCAGCCGATAAAGTTTCTTTCATATACCTCTCCATTGCCTGAAGTATGTCCCACTTTCCACTATAACTCAAAAAAATTATCAAGCAAAGACCTGAGTTCGTTCCTGTTTTATTTTCTGTAACAAAAATTTTATCCTTTACCTTAACGGGAAGTCTTGATAAGTCTCCAAGTACGCGAAACCGGATATTGTTTTTCATAAGGGTTTCCGTTTCTCCAACTATTGCGTCCACCATGAGTTCCATCAAACCTGAGACTTCGTCTTGCGGCCGGTTCCAGTTCTCTTCGGAAAAAGCAAAAAGGCTCAGATAGCCAACTCCTTTTTCTGCTGCAAACTCCGTGGCCTGCCGTACAGCCTCAACTCCTGCTTTATGGCCGAAGATTCTCTTCAATCCCTGTTTTTTTGCCCACCTGCCATTACCATCCATAATGATGGATACATGTTTTGGAATACTGCTCATATTAATGATTAACTATTTCTTCTGTCTTCGCCCCAAAGCAATTTTTCCTTCAAAGCTCCAATAAAACCGGAAGCTGGAAGTGAAATATAGTTAAGGTCAAAACTTGCCTTTGATATAATAAATTTATCCCCCGATGAGATAATTATCGTTCTATTGTCCAAACAAAGTATTGCTCCTGTTTTTCTTGCGGTGACCACTAATTCGATTGATGTGTCGTCCGGAACAACAAGAGGTCTTATATTAAGATTATGTGGGGCAATTGGAGCGATTATCAATGCTTTGGCAGTTGGGAACATTATTGGCCCGCCTATACTCATCGAATATGCTGTTGACCCGGTGGGCGTTGCAATAACTATCCCGTCCGACCAGTATGATGGCAATTCCATTCCATTTATCTTGAGAGTAACAGAGAGCATTGAAGGGTCCTGCCTCTGAACAGATACTTCGTTTAAAGCAAAAGGATACATGCAACTGAAACTGTCACCTGAAGATACTTTTAAAATGGTTCTTTTCTCAATTTTGTAGTCGCCTTTAAAAAGCATATCAATCCATCTGTTGCTGGGAGCAGAGTCTGCACTGGTTAAAAAACCCAGACGGCCAAAATTGACTCCTGCAACAGGTAAATTTCTTTCTCTTATGAGTGTGAGTGACTCCAGAAAAGTACCGTCTCCGCCAAGGCATAAAAAAATATCTATATCGAGTGGCAGATCTTCGTGAGAAGAAAATGTTTCGGCAACAGGCAAATTAAGCAAATACTCTTGTTTCGCCTTTTTATAAAATGGCGCAAAAAAGACAAGTTCCGCTCCTCTTTCCAACAATGCAGCCACTACCAGGTTTAGCCTGATGTGCCACTTTGCGTCTATACTCCTTGCAAAAATTGCTATCTTCATGTTAATTGTCTAAAAAGTCGTCAAAATTAAATAAATTTGCATCCACTATGACAAAATTAAGCGTAAATATAAACAAATTTGCTACCCTCCGAAATGCCAGAGGAGGAAATTTACCCGATGTAATTAAAGCGGCTTTGGATTGCGAGAGATTTGGAGCCGAAGGAATAACTGTTCATCCCAGACCGGACGAAAGGCATATTCGCTACGACGATGCAAGGCAGCTCAAAGGAATTCTTAAAACAGAATTCAATATTGAGGGAAACCCAATTGAAAGTTTTGTAGAACTTGTTCTTGAAATTCTGCCGGCTCAAGTTACTCTTGTACCGGATTCGCATGATGTTCTTACGTCTAACTGCGGCTGGGATACGAAGAAAAATCAAATTTTCCTGAGGGATATTTGTAAAGTATTCCGTTCAAATGGAATCCGCACTTCAATTTTTGTTGATCCCGATGTGGAAATGATAAAATACGCTTCAGATACAGGATGCGACAGAATTGAACTGTACACCGAATCTTATGCCGCAGGTTACTTTTCAGACAAAAATGCAGCAATTGAGCCGTATGTAAAAGCAGCAGAAAAGGCTGTGGAAATGGGTCTTGGAATTAATGCAGGACACGATTTGAACCTTGATAATTTAAAGTTTTTCGGCAGTATCATTCCAGCCCTTTCAGAAGTTTCTATTGGCCATGCACTTATATGTGATGCTTTATATCTTGGCCTTGAAAATACTATACAGGCATATCTTCGACAATTAAAGAAATATTAATATATTTGCGTTTTAAACACTATTACAAATGAAAAATGTCTCATTAATTCTGACCTCCGTATTAGCCGTAGCGGTAATTGTACTTTATGTTCTGTTTTTTACTTCAAAACAAGGTTCTTCAATAAGCTCCCAAAGTGAAGGGACTGTTGCACCTGCCGGAAGTATTGTTTACATCCAAATTGACTCTCTCATGAATCAATATGATATGTTTAATGATCTTAAATCGGAACTTGAAAGTAAAGCTCAGGTTATTCAAGACGAACTAAGCAAAAAAGGAAGAGCTTTCGAGCGTGACTATAAAGACTGGGAAGAGAAAATTCAAAAAGGTCTTGTTACCCGCGCACAGGCAGAGACTCAGCAACAACAGCTGGCAATGCGTCAGCAGGAACTCCAAAACCTAAGCCAGCAAAAGCAACTGGAGATGGCAGAAGAAGAGAGAGTTCTCGTAAACAAGGTTATGGATGCCCTTCATTCTTATCTTAAGGAATACAATCAGGAGAAAAATTTTTCAGTTATTATTAACTCCTCTGCTACAATGAATACTGTATTGCAGGCCGATTCATCCCTTAACATTACAACCGATGTGGTTGCCGGTTTAAATGACCGTTATATTAAGAACAAATCTAAGGAAACCAAATAGCGGAACCGAGTGAAAATAGCAATCTTATCCAGTTTTTACCCATACAGAGGTGGGATTGCTCAGTTCAATGCCAATATTTTTCAGGAACTTGGCAAGACTCATGAAGTGAAGGCTTTTAACTTTAAAAGGCAGTATCCTGACTTGCTCTTTCCGGGCAAAACCCAATATGTAGAAAAGGACGATACTGCTTTAAAAGTTGAAAATACTTCCATTTTGGATACTGCAAACCCATTTTCATACTTCCGGACAGCCCGTGCAATCCGATGCTGGGAGCCGGATTTATTAATTATGCGCTACTGGATGTCCTATTTCGCACCATCTTTGGGGTATGTTGCAGGTCACCAGTTGAAAAAGACGAAAGTTATTTCTGTGCTGGACAATGTAATCCCTCACGAACAGCATTTCTTTGACAAGCCTTTTACCAAATACTTCCTTAAATCAAGTGATGCATTTGTGGTTCTTTCCGACGCTGTGGGAAGAGACCTCCTTGCACTTAAACCCTCGGCTAAGTTCATCAGCACTCCTCACCCTCTTTACAATCACTTTGGCGAAAAATCCGATCGCGATATTGCAGTTGAAACTATAGGTATCGAAAAGGGGAAAAAGAACATACTCTTTTTCGGACTCATTAGAGAATACAAAGGACTGGATATACTAATCGAAGCATTTTCCGGACTGGACGAAAGTTACCAGCTAATTATTGCGGGAGAGCCTTACGGAAGCTTCGAAAAATACAGGCAGATGATAGACGCCTCTCCAAATAAAGAGAGAATAAAACTTTTCAACGGATATATTTCGGACAAAGAAGTTCCCACATTCTTTTCGGCATCCGATGTTTGTGTATTGCCATACCGCAGTGCCACACAAAGTGGGATCAGTGCAATTTCCCTTCATTTTGGACTGCCAATGATCACAACCGATGTAGGAGGCCTCCGTGAGGCAATCGAAGCCCCTGGAACCGGAATTGTAGTTAAAAATCCGGACCCGCATGAAATAAGAGATGCAATAATTGACTATTTTGCATTAGATAAAAGAAGTTTCTTTGAAAGAAACATTGAAAAAGAGAAGGAGAAACTC
Organism: Rikenellaceae bacterium; assembly: GCA_003513895.1. Lineage (GTDB taxonomy): Bacteria > Bacteroidota > Bacteroidia > Bacteroidales > UBA932 > Bact-08. Next base: position 23,873 of record DOSU01000109.1, on the reverse strand, counting down.
TCGTGGGAAAATTTTTGCAATAAATTAACTGAGTTGTACAATACCCTATAAAAGACAAAAAACAAACATGAAAGCAATTACAAGAACCGAATTCAATTTCAAAAACCAAACAGGGAAATATGTAGGCAAAGTAAGAGATGTTTACAGTATTGGCGACAACTACCTTGTGATGATTGCAACTGACCGAATCTCGGCATTTGACGTTGTGCTCCCAAAGGGCATTCCGTATAAAGGTCAGGTTCTCAATCAAATTGCCTCAGGTTTTCTTGACAAGACTTCCGATATTGTTCCTAACTGGAAAATTGCATCTCCCGATCCAATGGTTACAATTGGGCACAAATGTGTTGGTTATCCGGTAGAGATGATAGTGAGGGGATACTTGACCGGAAGTTCGTGGAGAGCATACAAATCAGGAGCCCGTGAAATTTGCGGCGTTAAAATTCCCGACGGGATGAAAGAACACCAGGCATTCGAAAAACCTGTCATCACCCCCACTACAAAAGCAGAGCAGGGATCTCATGATATGGATATTTCAAGGGAAGAGATTCTTTCAAGCGGCCTTGTCAATGAAAAAGAGTACATTAAACTTGAACATTATGCGCTTGAGCTTTTCAAAAGAGGCAGTGAAATAGCTGCAGAGAGAGGCCTGATTCTTGTAGATACAAAATATGAATTTGGCAAAAAAGGTGATACTGTATACTTGATTGATGAGATTCACACACCGGACTCTTCCCGATATTTTTACAAGGGAAGCTATAATGAGTTATTTGAAAAGGGTCTCCCTCAGAGACAGCTTTCCAAGGAATTTGTGAGAGAATGGCTTATGGAAAATAACTTTTCCGGACAAACAGGGCAAAATGTGCCTGAGATGACAGATTCAATTGTGAATTCAATATCCGAAAGATATATTGAACTTTTCGAACATATTACCGGATCTCCTTTCCTGAAAGCAGAATACTCCGATGATATTTACGAAAGAATTGAAACCAATATTTCAAATATGCTTGCAAGATTATGAGAACAATAACCATTATACTGCTTGCCGCTTTTACACTATTATCTCCTGTACTTTACAGCCAGTACAATCCCTCTCCTGTTAAAATATCTACCGAGTTATTAAACAGAGACGGACTAACCTTTTACGTACACCGTGTAGAGAAAAAACAAACACTGTTTTCAATTGCAAAAGCATATAATGTTGTTCTTAACCAAATTTTGGAAGACAATCCGGCCATGCGATCGGGCATAAAAGAGGGCGATCTAATTTATATCCGAAACTTATCTCCTGCCGTTGAACAAGAGCAGCCTGTTATTCAGCCAGCCAATCCGGCTAAAGAGGTTGAATTAAAAACTGAAATACTCAAACACACTGTGCGGTGGTATGAAACTCTTGAGTCAATTTCAAAATTATATAGTGTAACTGTAGAATCTATTGTTGCACTTAACTCATTAACCGATAGCGAGCTTAACACACGGCAAATACTCCAGATACCTCTGTCCGGCACAAATACCGTAGTCAATGAGTCCCCTGTTTTATCCGCATACACTCCATTGCGGCAAACTATGTTCAAGGATCATAAATCTTCAGATTTTCACACAGTCTCTCTCATTCTTCCTTTCGACAGTAAAAATTACGAAACAAATTCCGGAAACAATAACTATCTCGATTTTTATCAGGGTTTCCTTTTGGCAGTTAACGATTTGCGCATTACCGGAATGAATTTGAATCTAAGAGTCATAGACAACAAAGACTATTCAAACAGCTCACAAATTGCACAATCCGGAAGACTCGACGGTTCGGAAGTAGTAATTGGGCCTGTGTTTTCCGAAGAAGTTGCAGGACTAATTGATTTTACAAGAGAGAACAGAATCCCTCTGATTTCGCCTATGGACCCCGAGAGTGAGAAGTTTCTTGAGAACAATCCTCATTTTTTTCAGGTGTCGGTCCCTTTGATTGACCAGCAGAACGAATTGCTCAATTCAATTCCTACAGACTCTCATGTTGCAGTTTTTTATGAAGCTTCTTCTCCGGACTCAAATTTGGTTAACATTACCAAAGAGATACTTACTCAAAAAGGAATAATTTTCACATCCTTGTCCTACAACCTTTTAAAAGGACGAAACGTATATTCGGCACTTGTTTCAAATTTAAGTTCATCTAAGGAGAATTCGGTGGTCGTAGTTTCCAATTCGGAGGCTTTTGTTTCCGATATTTTGAGAAATTTAAACCTCATCAACACCAGAAGCGGATATAAAATAACACTTTTTGGAACATCCAGATGGAGAAATTTTGAGAATGTAGACATTAATTACTACCACTCTATGAATTTGCATCTTTCGCTCCAGTATAATATAAATTATTCCAACGAAGATGTTAAAGTATTTCTTTCAAAATACAGGGCGCTTTTTGGAACTGAGCCTTCGCCATATGCATTTCAGGCATACGACCTTGGATTATATTTTCTGGGAGCACTTTACAATTATGGCCCCGATTTTATAGATTATTTAAACGAGTTTACTTCCAGCAAGTTACTCCAGAGTACCTATAAATTCGTAAGAAACGGAAGAGGAAATGGTTTCGTAAACAGAAACTCACGCCTCATAATTTACAAACCCAATTTTTCAATTGAGTCGGGTGGTTTTGGACGCTAACCAATTCCGTTCTTCAACATTCAGGTACTTATTAAGCTTTTCGCAAACAGAAAAGTTGTATGAATTTAGCCATTCAATTTGCTCTCCGCTCAGTACCTTTGACTCAACAATAGTTGTATCTATAGGAATAAAGGTGAGCGTTTCGAACTGGTAAAATTTTCCGAACTTGTTTTCTTTCCACTCTTTGCACAGAATTGTATTTTCAATTCTTATTCCATAGTTGTCTTCTTCATAGATGGCTGGTTCGTTTGAGATTACCATTCCAGGCTCAATAGTAACAGGATTCTCCTCCATTCTAATGCTCTGGGGACCTTCATGAACGCACAAATGATGGCCTATCCCATGACCAGTTCCATGTAAATAGAGTTTTGCGACAGAACAAATTGGGCCACGGGCTAGAACATCGAGCTGAGACCCTCTTGTTCCTTTTGGAAATTTGGCCAGGCTAAGCGCAATCATACCCTTTAATACCAGCGAGTAGTCCATTTTTTGCCCGGGAGTAAGAGAGCCCAGAGGAATTGTTCTTGTTGAATCGGTTGTTCCATATATGTACTGACCACCTGTGTCTAAAAGGAGAAACCCTTCATTTTTTATATAAACGGGTTCTCCTGATGGCGCATAATGCGGAAGAGCTGCATTTTTTCCGTAGGCTACTATTGGGCTGAAGCTTTCTCCCCTGTAATCGGGTGATTCCAATCTTATTCCTGCAAATTTATGGGCAATCATTTTTTCTGTAAGAAACTTGTCTCCTTTATGCAGAGATTTTTCGACATACATCAATAGCTTAACCCAGGCAACCCCGTCCAATATCATTGCTTTGCGAAATCCCTCAATTTCAGTTTCATTTTTTATTGACTTGAGACCCGCAACTACTCCTCCCCTTGTTGTATCGGCAATAAAATGCGCTCCTCCTTTTACTGCACTGTTATAATTTCGGATAGAAATCTTGTCCGGAGGTGCGACTCTTACAACGTCGAAAGGGTAATCGGAAATAAAGCTGTTAAAGTCTTTGTAATCATGAAATATGACACCCTCATTTTTAAGGTTTTCCGAAGTATTTTCGTCAAGAAACTTTAGGTTTACAAACAGATGAGTATTCGACTTTGTGACAGCGGCAAATGAAAGGGCAAGAGGATTATACTCGATGTCGGTCCCTCTGATATTGCACAGCCAGGCAATGTCGTCACATAATGAAATCAGATAGATGAAATTTTCCTTAATGTTCATAGCCTCAACAAATCTTTTGTGTTTCGATGCAACACTCTCCCCTGCAATCTCTTCCTTCATGTATGAAATTTTGTTGAAACGAAGTTTTGGTCTTTCATTCCAGATTATATCGAAAGGGTCGTTGCAAAGTTGAATCTTGAAAAGATTGAGTGCTTGTTTGAGAGAACTGTACTCCATGAAGGAAAACAGAGAGGAGTCCACGCCTATGCTCTGATTTTTCTCGAGCCGTGAAGAAATCCACATCTCCATGCTCTCTGTCCCGGGCATTTTAAGTTTTTTCAACTCTATTCCGGAACCCGCAATTTGATTTTCTGCCTGAATAAAATATCTTGAATCGGTCCAGATGGCAGCATCTTTAAGAGTTACAACAACAGTTCCTGCAGATCCGTCGAATCCGGAAATCCATCCCCTGCACATAAAATGCTCCTGAATATACTCTCCAAAATGAGGGTCGTTTGAAGGAATTATAAATGCAGATAGGGCTGCTTCCTTCATATATTGTCTTAATTTTTCCAGCTTTAAATTTTGCATATCTTATAGTTCTTAAATCGTCTGTTACCATTACAAATATAGCAAATTGGGATTGCATCAAATGTAATTTTTTATTAAATTTGTAAGACTATATTAATACAATAAGAATCAATTATGGAAAAAAGTATTAAAGGAACAAAAACTGAGCAAAACCTGCTAAAGGCATTTGCAGGCGAATCCCAGGCCAGAAGCAGATATGTATATTTTGCAAGTGCAGCAAAAAAAGAGGGTTTCGAACATATTTCAGCAGTATTTGCAGAGACTGCCGAACAAGAAAAAGAACATGCAAAAAGGTTCTTTAGTTTTCTTGAGGGCGGAATGGTAGAAATAACAGCCTCATATCCTGCAGGCACTGTTGGTACAACAAAAGACAATCTGGCTGCTGCCGCTGCCGGTGAGAACGAAGAGTGGTCGGAACTTTATCCTACTTTCGCCGAAATTGCAATGCAGGAAGGATTTCCCAAGGTTGCAACTGCATTCAAAATGATTGCAAAGGTAGAAGCCGAACACGAAGCCCGCTACAGAACTCTTCTTGCCAGGGTTGAAGCAGAAAAAGTTTTTGAAAGAGATGAAGAGATTGAATGGCAATGCCGCAACTGCGGTTTCGTACACAAAGGAAAGAAAGCCCTGGAAAACTGCCCTGCATGCAATCATCCCAAAGCACATTTTGAACCTAAGAAAAATAATTATTAGGAGTGATTTTTAACCTATATTTGCGGTTTATTTAAAAATGGATAAATCTGCAATATATAGAACTATCAGCTCTGTAAAAGAGATCCTGCCAAAGACACTTAAAACGTGTCTTTGGCTTGTTCGTATAACAGTACTGGTAACTTTGGGCGTTCAGTTTCTTGAATACTTTAAAATCTTGCCATGGGTTTCTAAACTTCTCAATCCATTGTTCAATTTGCTTGGACTTCCCGGAGAGGCTGCCCTTGCATATGTTACCGGCTATTTTGTGAACGTATATGCTGCGATTGGTGTTATGGCCACTCTTGATTTGGATGTGCGCACCATAACGATACTCTCTGTAATGATTCTATGTTCCCATAACATGATTACTGAGACAGCTGTTCAGAAAAAGACAGGATCTTCGGCTTTGAGAATGGCTATAATAAGAACTCTGAGTGCATTTGTTCTTGGTTTTATATTGAACCTTATTATGCCGGGCGGAGGAAATACCGTGGAAATAAATGTTGCGGCAACCGACCCCACCCTGTGGGCAATGCTGCAGGTTTGGTTTTTTAAGACTTTAAAACTGGTAGTATTGATGACTGTCCTCATTTTTGCACTTTCAATCCTGCAAAAACTTCTTGCCGAGTTTGGAGTTATTCGCTGGCTTTCAAAGTTTATGAGGCCAATTCTTGCTGTTTTTGGCCTGCCTGCAAAAACATCGTTTCTGTGGATAGTTGCAAACACCCTGGGACTTGCATATGGAGCAGCAGTAATGATAGACGAAACAGAATCCGGAAAGATAACAAAGGAAGATGTCGATCTCCTGAATCATCATATTGGAATTTCACACAGTAACCTCGAAGATGTAATGCTTCTAAGCTCTATAGGGGGGCTTACTTTATGGCTGCTCTTTTCAAGATGGGCATTCTCATTTATAATTGTATGGGAGTTTAGACTCGAGATGGCAATACGAAAAAAATTATCTACCTTTGTGGGTTGAAAATAGTATAAAATTGCAAAATGGGATCGGAAAATATTAAGTGTCTAATAATTGGCAGTGGGCCTGCCGGCTACACTGCAGCAATATATGCCTCGCGGGCAAATTTAAACCCTGTTCTTTACGAGGGAATCCAGCCGGGAGGCCAGCTTACTACAACTACAGAAATTGACAACTTTCCGGGCTACCCCAATGGGGTTTCAGGGCCGGAGATGATGGAAGATTTGAAGAACCAGGCCATTCGCTTCGGAACAGATGTGCGTTTTGGAATCGTAAGCAAAGCTGACTTTTCCGAAAGACCATATAAAATTATAGTAGACGACGAAAGGGAGATAATTGCAGAAACTGTGATTATATCTACAGGAGCAACTGCTAAGTATCTTGGGATGGAATCAGAAGAGAAGTTCAGAGGACAGGGAGTATCTGCATGCGCAACATGTGACGGATTTTTCTATAAGGGAAAAGATGTTGCAGTTGTTGGCGGAGGAGATACAGCATGTGAAGAGGCTTCATACCTCGCAGGGTTATGCAATAAGGTTTATATGATTGTACGCCGGGATGTCCTGAGAGCCTCAAAAACTATGCAGGACAGGGTAAAGAACTCGCCAAACATCGAGATTTTGTGGAACTACAACACAAAAGAGATTGTTGGAACTCCATTAGGCGGTGTGAATGGTGCGATTCTTGCTCATAAGAACGGAACAGAGAAAAAAATTGACATTCACGGCTTTTTCCTGGCAATTGGTCACCATCCCAATTCTGAGCTTTTCTCACAATGGGTAAAGACAAATGAAGAGGGTTATATAATTACCGAAGGCAAAAGCAGCAAGACAAATGTTCCGGGAGTTTTTGCATGTGGCGACGTACAAGATCCCAATTATCGCCAGGCAATAACTGCTGCCGGTTCAGGTTGTATGGCGGCTCTTGATGCCGAGCGTTTTCTCTCAGACAACAAATTGAATTTAAAATGAGAATTGTAAAACTTTTAGTGGTAGTCCTGATTGGATTCTTTTTGACATCGTGTGTTTCAAAATACGAGTTACTTGTGAGAAGTGCAGATGTAGATGTTAAGTACAACGGAGCTTTTAAATATTTCGAAGAAAAGAAGTATAAAAAAGCGGCAGATCTTTTTGAACAAATCCTTTTGGCTACAAAGGGAACTGAGAGAGACGACACTGTTCAATTTTACTTTGGCCTGAGCAACTACCGTTTTGGGGATCTTATGGCTGCCGAAGCAAATTTTGATCAGTTTACCAAGGTATTTCCGCGCAGCCCTTTTACCGAAGAGGCAAGATACCTCAGACTGGAGTGCCTTTATGAATCGACATACCGTTATGAGCTTGACCAGCTTCCTTCTTACAAGGCAATGTCTTCGGTGAGCGAATTCCTGTATGAGTATCCTAATTCGAAATATCTTGTTAGGTGTAAAGACATGCTCGTGGATTTGCAGGAAAGACTGGACAAGAAAAGTTATGAAGCAGCAAAAATTTATGTTACCATAGAAGATTACAAGGCTGCAACATTTGCTCTTAAAAATGCTATCAAGGAGAATCCGGACAACAGATACAGGGAGGACATAATGTATCAGCTGGTGATTTCTCATTACAAATATGCCGATCAAAGCGTCAAAGCAAAACAAAAAGAGCGTTATGTTGCTTTTGTCGATGAATACTACAACTTCATTAGCGAATTTCCTGATTCTAAATACAAGAAATCAATTGCAGGAATGTTCGAACACGCACAAACGATAATAAATAAATAACAGATATGGAAATCAAAAAAAACGTACCAAACAACACCATAACAAGAGACCTGTCTAAGCTTGCCGCACCAACAGGCAACATTTATGAGTCTGTTATGATTATTGCCAAAAGAGCAAATCAAATTTCTGCCGAGATGAAGATTGAACTCAGTCAAAAACTGGAAGAGTTCTCTAACTATGCCGATACTCTTGAAGAAACCTTTGAAAACAGAGAACAAATTGAAATTTCCCGCTATTACGAGAAACTTCCCAAAGCAAATCTTATAGCTATCAATGAATTTGAAGAAAATAAAATTCATTACAGAAAAATAGAGGAGTAATGCTAAAAGGGAAGCACATACTACTGGGTATTACAGGCAGCATAGCCGCCTACAAGGCAGCCCTGTTAGTACGTGCTTTAGTTAAGCAAGGAGCGGAAGTGAGAGTGATTATGACTGAAATGGCAAAACAGTTCATTACTCCTCTTACAATGGCCACCCTTTCAAAAAATCCTATACTTGTTGAGTTTTACAACCCCGAAAATGGTGACTGGAATAGCCATATAAGTTTGGGAATATGGGCAGACGCATATCTTATTGCTCCGGCTTCTGCCAATACAATTGCAAAAATGGCTTCAGGAGTGGCCGACAATCTTCTACTTACTACATATCTCTCGGTAAGATGCCCGGTAGTTGTTGCTCCGGCGATGGATGTTGATATGTTTCTCCATATTGCAACTCAAAAAAATATTGATACACTTGCCCGTTGCGGAGTTGAAATAATTGATCCAAATGCCGGAGAACTGGCAAGCGGACTTGAGGGAAAAGGCAGAATGGCCGAACCTGATGAAATTGTTCTTTTCCTCGAAGAGTTGTTCGGCAGCAAAGAGAGCCTTAAAGGCAAAAAAGTTCTGATAAATGCTGGACCTACACGGGAAGCTATAGACCCTGTAAGGTTTATTTCAAACCATTCTACCGGGAAAATGGGATATGCAATAGCCGCTGAATTTGCCGGAAGAGGAGCGCAAGTAACGCTTGTAAGCGGGCCTGTGAACATTCTGTTGAACAATCCCGGAATAAAGGTAGAGCATGTGACAACAGCGGAGGAGATGTACAAAAAAACTCTTGAATGTTACGAAGAGGGAGCAGACATAACAATTCTAAGTGCAGCTGTTGCCGATTTCACTCCTGTACTTGCTCACAAAACTAAAATCAAGCGAGAGAAGGTAAACTATAATATTGAACTCAAACCAACAAAAGATATCTCTGCCGAAATTGGCAAACACAAGAGAAAAGGTTCTCTTTTAATTGGTTTTGCACTTGAAACGAATAATGAAGCATCCAATGCAGAGAGCAAACTTAAGAAGAAGGGGCTCGATGCTATTGTACTCAACTCGCTTAACGACAGCGGTGCAGGATTTGGAGTAGATACCAATAAAATCTCCATAATTGCAAAAGGAGGAGAAATTACTCACTACCCGCTTAAAAGCAAGGAGCTGGTCGCCCGTGACATCGCCGATTACATTGAAAACTTGCTGGTATGCTTAAAAGCCTGACAATTTCCAATTATGCTCTCATCGAGAATCTCGAAATCGAGTTCCCGGAGGGACTTATCATTATAACAGGAGAGACCGGCGCAGGAAAAACAATTCTTCTTGGTGCATTATCACTTTTACTTGGTAACCGCGCAGATCCGGGAGTACTGAAAAATTCAGAAAAAAATTGCGTAGTTGAGGCTTGTTTTGGTATAACCAAAGAGAGTAATGTCGTTAAACTATTCAACAACGAAGCAATAGATTTTGTAGAGGACATTACGCTTAGGAGGGTAATTACACCTTCGGGCAAATCCAGAAATTTCGTGAATGACCAGCCTGTGTCTCTTCAATTTCTCAAAGAATTATCGGACAGGCTTGTGGATATTCATGCTCAGCATCAGCAACTGCTGCTTGGAGACAGTAATTTTCAGCTTATGGTTCTTGACTCTTTTGCATTGAATAAAAACCTGCTGGAAAATTACAAAACCGAATTTGAAGAACTTATACACCTGAATAAAAAACATCAGGAGCTTAAGGAGAGAATTGCTAAGGAGGAGGCAGAACTGGATTATAACAGCTTCCAGTACAATCAGCTCAAAGAGGCTAATCTTTGTCCAGGAGAACTTGAAGAGATTGAAGGGGAGTTTCGGTTACTTAGCAACGCCGAAGAGATTAAAGCGTCCCTATACAATATGTCTTCTCTCTTGAATCCCACTGACATTTCTATTGTACAGAGTCTCAAAGAAATGATTTCTATAGCATCCCGAATTTCCGGCAACTATCCTGCTGCCGAATCAATTTCTGCAAGAATTGAGAGTT
>DOSU01000109.1:4635-13625 GCA_003513895.1 Rikenellaceae bacterium | reverse complement strand
CAATTGAGAGTTGCAGGATTGAATTAAAAGACATTGAAGAAGAGATCCTTGCCTCGGCAGAAAAAGTTACTGTTTCTCAGGAAAGGGCTCTATTTCTGGAAGAGCGAATTTCATTGATTTACAATCTTCTTAAAAAACACAGTGCAGAGAGTGTTGAGGAGCTAATCTCTGCTCAAAAAAATCTTGAGGAGAAATTAAAGCTATCAGAGAATCACAGAGACGAATTGGAAAAACTTACTCAGCAAATAGAAGTTGTCTCCGAAAAAAGAGGAAAATTTGCCAGTGAGTTATACAACAAAAGAGTTGCTGTTGCTAAGGATTTTGAATCGATACTGCTTGGGAGGATTAAAGAACTTGAAATGCCCCATGCAATGTTTGAAACTCGTGTAGAGCTTCTAAATGCTTATACTTCCGCCGGAAACAGTTCGGTGAAATTCTTTTTCTCGGCAAACAAAAACAGCGAAGTTCGTGAACTTTCAAAAGTTGCTTCCGGAGGCGAACTTTCAAGAATAATGCTATGCCTTAAGTCTGTAATGGCAAGGAGTTCAGGAATGCCCACCATGATTTTTGACGAGATTGACACAGGGGTATCAGGAAAAATTGCCGATAAAATGGGCAACCTTATAGGAGAAATGGCGAAAAATATGCAGATATTTGCAATCACGCATCTACCTCAAATTGCATCTAAGGGCGATTGCCACCTACAGGTGTACAAAGAGCTGGATAAAAACAACACATCCCGCACCGAGATCAGGAGAATTTCGGGAGAGGAGAGATTAATTGAGATTGCCCGAATGCTCAGCGGGGCAAAACTTACCGAAGCAGCAGTTGCAAATGCGAAAGAGCTGCTATATAACTAAACAGGAAAACTTTAAAGAAATATATTTATGAGACTTATTATTCAAAACTCGTACGATCACATTTCACAATGGGCTGCTGCTTTTATTGTAAAAAGGATTCGCGAGTTTGATTCAACCAAGAAAAAGCAATTTGTGCTTGGACTGCCTACCGGCTCTACTCCATACGGAACATATAAAGAATTAATCCGCCTGTATAAAGCAGGACAGGTGTCTTTTAAAAATGTTGTAACATTCAATATGGATGAATACATTGGTATTCCTAAAGATCACCCTCAGTCTTACTACACTTTCATGTGGGAAAACTTTTTCAGGCATATCGACATTAAACCCGAAAATGTTAATATTCCTAACGGGAATGCGCTCGATTTGAAAAAAGAGTGTGAAGAGTATGAGAAAAAAATTACAGCATGCGGAGGGATAAACTTGTTTATGGGAGGCATAGGACCGGATGGTCATATCGCATTTAATGAGCCGGGTTCTTCACTTGCTTCCAGAACAAGAGTAAAAGCGCTCACTACCGATACAATCATTGCAAACTCAAGGTTCTTTAACAACGACATCAATCAGGTGCCAAAAACCGCTCTTACAGTTGGTGTAGGAACGATTATGGATGCGAGGGAAGTTATGATTCTGGTAAACGGACACCATAAATCCAGAGCACTAAAAATGGCAGTGGAAGGCAGCATTAATCACCTATGGACAATAAGCGTTTTGCAGATGCACCCTAAAGGGATCATTGTTTGTGACGACGCAGCCACCGATGAATTAATGGTATCTACTGTAAATTATTTTAAGGATATTGAAAGCGAAAACCTGGATCCTAAATCGCTTTTTAAAATAAATTAACTAAGAAAATCAACTGCTTTGCTGAAGATCTTTTCAAAACAAGACTGTCTTACGGAAGGATCAATTTTATCAGAAACAGGAAAAGGATTTTCGTGACAGTAATTGAACGGGAAGTCCATCTCCTCCAGGCAAATTCCTGAACTGCTGCCAAGTGCAAGTTGAATCCCGGCTGTAGGTATTACAGTATCTTTTTTTAATGATATGGCGCTCACTCTGTGGGAATTGTTTTTGTAGAAGCTCTCCCGGTCGCCCCGGAAGAGCTTCTCTCCAATATGAGTTGTAAATGCAACTTCAATGTTATCCCACAATCTCCTTGTTTCGCCTCCGAATCTAATAAAATCGGTTGTATAATATTTTCTTAGTGAGGCAAATGAGTCTCTGTCCATTATCATCTTTGAATCTCCGTTCATGTCGTTGAACAGAGACCCTGCACAAAACATGAACAAACGGCTCACACCGAAATAATCATTCGGATTTGCTTTTAACAGGACTTGAGCAAGCAGCCCTCCTATTGAGTACGCAAAGATGTCAATTTTAGCTTTGTTGTGTATGAGAGGATGGTTTCCCTCCCGTATTTCGCCCATCAGCTGACATACGTTTAATACGCTCTCCCTGCCGGAAAGATAAAACCGGAATGGATCGGATTTTATCCTGCTGCTTAAAGCATAGTTCATAAAAGAGAGGTTGCTGAAGTTTTTATTATCATTGAACTCCATTGAAATGAGCTTTTGCATAGCCCTGGGATTTGCCCACTCTTTGGGAGAACGGTTCATATGCATCGAAAGTGGAAACATTATAACAACTCTCCCGCTTTTGTCTGCCAGATACTCTGCCCAGGAAATGTATTTATCCCAGTTTCTTTCATTAAGACCGTGAAAAAGCAATATTGCAGACATTGATTTTTCCGATTCGGAAAAATTTGAGTTTTCAGGTTCGGCTATATAGTAATCGAAGGATGAATTTTCTCCAATTTCTTCATCTCTGGTTTCCAGGAACTTTACAGGAGCTTCTTTTTTTCTTATGTTTTGAATCTCATCCTTGCCAAGGCTCTCTTCAAAATGGACAGTTTTAAGTCTCATCGTTTTCTCATTTTTTACAAATAAAACACTGAAAAGAATTTTTTGTAAAAAAATGGTCTGTTTACAGATATAAAGGGGTGAAAATTAATTTTACGGGGCGAAATTCTCATATGAGGGGTCAATAAAAAATAGTTATATTTGCGCTGCTATGACTATACCGGGATTTATAAACAAGAAAGGGAACATTGTAAAGCTTGTATTGTTTACAGCTGCATTTGCTTTGATCTTTATCAACATATACAAGCCGTTCAATTCCGCAAGCTGGTATGACGTTTCCGATTTTAAATTTTTCCTGTTTTCGGCCCCTGTAATCCTTACCGGTGTTCTTGTAGTTGTTATCAGCCGAATTATAATGTATTACTACAGCAAAATAAGGGATGTAACTTATGTCAACTATTTTTTCTGGGTAACTTTCGAAATTTTATTCATGTCTCTTTTTTATACTATATATACATTATCCCTTGATTCAAATGCAAACCGGGATGTGATTGAAACATTCAAGTCTGCAACGGTCAACACTGCGCTTGTAGTTTTACTTCCTTATATAACCCTGTGGTTTTATTTTGGTTGGATAGACAGCAATAAAAGGCTGGAAGATATTGAACAGGCCGAAGTGGAAGAGAGTGTATTGCCCAGAAATATTACTTTTTCGGACGAAAAGGGTGTTTTGAGACTTTCCATACAAAACAGTGAACTGCTCTACATAGAGTCCGACGATAATTATGCAATCATTCATTATACCGTTAACGGTAAAGTAAAAAGATACCTGCTTAGGAATACTCTTAAGAATCTTGAAAATCAATTTAACGACACACCTGTTGGACGATGTCACCGGTCGTTTCTTGTAAATTTTGGCCGCGTTATTGTAATGAGAAGGGATAAAGAGGGTCTGTTTCTTGAACTGGATGCCGAAGGAGAAAAAGATATCCCCGTATCTAAAAGCTACAGAGAGAAAGTGGGAGAAAAATTTCTCTCCCAATCTTTCAAAAATCAAAAGTAAAGCTTACTTGAGTTTAGATATAATTTCATCGCCCAAAGGTTTCACTTTGGATGCAAAATGGCCTATCAGCCTGCCGTTTTCATCAATAAGGTATTTTGAAAAATTCCATCCCGGCTCTTTTTCGTTCCATCCGTTTTTTGATTTTTCAGTTAACCAAGAGAAAACCACATTTTTGTCTTTTCCTTTAACAGAAGATTTGTCCATCATCTGGAATGTAACTCCATAGTTTAACTCACAAAACTCTTTGATTTCGGCATTGGTTCCCGGGTCCTGATTCATGAAATCGTTTGAGGGAAACCCTAATACTACCAGTTTACTGCCATATTGTTGTGAGAGCTCCTCAAGGTCTTTAAATTGTGGTGTAAATCCGCATTTGGACGCTGTATTTACAATCAGAACTTTCTTGCCCTTCAGCTGGCTAAACTTGAATGTCTCTCCTGTTAGTGTTTTAAATGAGAGAGAGTAGAAATCAACGGGAGGAGTAACAGGGTTGTCCTGAGCAGAAATTGATTGTCCAAAAAACATCGATAGTAATGCTGTGAATATTAAATTAAATTTTTTCATGTTTTTCTATTTTTATAAATCATTAACAAACATGAAAGTTTATAGTTCAGCTATCTTACACTAACTGCCGCTCCTCCGCCTGCAGCAAGTTGTATTTTGAGTATGGTTCTGCTGTTTATTTTTACTTTTCTAATGTTGTAGCTCTGAGGATTTGAATCCCAGTGTGCATTTTTTCCATCTTCATAAATTGTAGCAACGAAATCTTTACCTTTTGGCAAAAAGGAGAAATCGACTGTTGCAATCCTGGGATTCTCATCTGTAATTCCACCAACAAACCATTCTTCTTTTCCTTTTGCTTTCCTGGCTACAGTAATATAGTCACCGGGCTCGGCTTCAAGATACCAGCTATTGTCCCAGTCAACTGCTACATCTTTTATAAACTGAAACGCATCCAAAAACCTTTCGTAGTTCTGAGGCAAATCTGCCGCCATTTGCAGCGGACCTTGCATGGTCACGTAAAGTGCAAGCTGTTTTACAATTGTTGTATGTACTTTTTGATCCGGTTTGTTTCCGTTGTAATATGCCATATCTGTTTGAAAAATACCCGGAGTATAGTCCATTGGTCCACCCATCAGTCGGGTGAATGGCAAAATGGTAGTATGGTCGCAGTCGTTGCCTCCCATAGTTTCGAATTCGGTACCTCTGGCACTCTCCTGAGCAATCCAGTTTGGATAGGTGCGGCTCAAACCTGTTGGACGAACTGCTTCATGGCTGTTTACCATGATTTTATAATCGGATGCTCTTTTGGCAACATAAATATAATGGTTGTTCATCCATTGAGAAGAGTGGTATTCACTTCTTGGAATAACGAAACCGACATATCCTGTTTTTACGGAGTTATAGCCGTTATCATTCATGAACTGAAAAGCTTTGTCCAGTTGCCGTTCATAATCGGAGGCGTTTGAAGATGTTTCATGGTGCATCATAACCTTAACACCTTTTTTGGAAGCATACTGCTGAAGTTCTTTTACATCAAAGTCCGGGTATGGAGTAGTAAAGCTAAAGTGGTGGTCTTTTACATACGAACCCCAGTCCTCCCATCCCTCGTTCCACCCTTCAACCAGAACTGCATCAAAACCATGCTTTGAGGCAAAGTCAATGTATTTTTTAACATTTTGAGTATTTGCCGCATGTTTTCCGTTCGGCTTTAATTTGTTGTAATCTGTGACACCCGGCTTTGCCTTATAGTTGCTGGAATAGGACCATGTTGCTCCTGCTCCTATGAACATCTCCCACCACACTCCTATATACTTTACAGGTTTTATCCATGAAGTTTCATCAAATGCGCAAGGTTCATTCAAGTTTAGAATAGTTGAAGAAGCCAGAATGTCTCTGGCATCATCACTTACTATAATTGTACGCCAGGGAGAATTGCAGGGAGTCTGCAGATATCCCTTTTTACCCAGTTTATCGGGTGTAAGGTGTGTGCTTAACTTAAAATTTGTTTCGTCTACATTGAGAAGCATTCCGGCATAATTGACCAACGCTGCCTCATGAATATTTATGTATACACCTTCTGCTGTTTTTAGCATAAGCGGTGTTTGAACCGTAAAACCCGATGCTTTTGATTCATATCCTTTTTTGGTGGCAGCAATTTCCATCGCCTTACGAATTTCCGATAAAGGAGTTGTTGTATATGGGAATTCGTTTGTATCATAATCTCCCGGCATACAAAATGCAAGATGATTTCCTGTTAAGTTGAATTCTGTAATTTCTTCCTTAAGAGTAAAGTAATTCAGGTTTTTCTGTTCGGGAAATTCATACCGGAAACCGAGGCCGTCATTATAAAGACGAAAACGAACAATCATTTTTAGGCCTTTCATGTTTTTCTGGACGCACTCAAGAGCGATTTCATTGTAATTGTTCCTGATTTCGGAATACTGACCCCATACTGGTATCCATTTATTATCAATCGCTTTGAATGTAACCGATTTAATGGTTAACAAATCGACCAGTGAAAAAACATCTGCCTCAACACCCATTCTTGAGGGTAAAATAACACTTTTCCCTTTGTAGTTGAGGCTATAATTTAACGAACTTTCCGTTGTATCAATCTTTAATGAAAGATTCCCATTGGGAGAGGAAATTTGCTGAGCTTTGAGATTCAGGTTGAAAAATAGTAAAAAACACAAAACACCTGCCGGATTAATCTTTATTTTCATTTGATTGTTTATTAAGAAAAGCATTTTATAGAATCGGTACAAATTTATAAAAAATGCAATTATTTCACAATTTTATGCTACTAATGTTATAGGATTGGTATTTTTTACTATTTTTGACCAAAATTTTATTGAATGGATTATGAAAATTAACACGAAGATTCGCTATGGGCTTAGAACAGTCATAGAGATTGCAAATTCAACTGATCCATGCGGCATACTGCAAAAAGACATTGCCGCAAACCAGAACATTTCGCTCAAATACCTTGACACAATTATTTCTTCACTTAAACTAAAGGGGATTTTAACACACGCCAAAGGTAAAGGAAGCGGATTTAAACTTACCCGAAAACCGGAAGAGATTACTGTTTACGATGTATATACGGCATTTGAGTCTATAATTATGGTAGACTGCATAGACAACAAAGATTTTTGTGACAGGTCTTGCGACTGTTGTTCCAAAGATTTCTGGAATGAACTAAGAACGGAATTTGTGGAAATATTATCCAAAAAAACAATCGCTCAAATAATTCACAACAAACAATAAATTATAATTAATATGAAATTATCTATCAAATATTTCATGCTACTGGCAGCCGGAATAATTTTAACTACTGCGGGCAATGTAAATGCTCAAAGTACAAAAGCAAATACATTCAGTTCAAAAATTACAATCATGGGAACATCAACTATTCATGATTGGGAATCAAAAACAGAACAAATCACAGGTGAATTCGAAATGAACAATACCAGCGAAATTCAATCTTTGACGGTGAAGATTCCTGTAGTATCTATTAAGAGCGGAGATAGACTTATGGACAAAAAGACTTATGAAGCTTTTAAATCCGATAAGTTTCCTGTAATAACATTCCTTCTTTCAGAACCTGCAACTCCTGTTGTAACAAATTCCGATGTTCATGTAACATTGACCGGAAACCTGATTGTATCGGGCGTAACAAAGAAGATTACCTTTAAATCAACCGGCAAAAAGACATCTGCGGGAGGATATCAGCTTACAGGATCGGTCCCTTTAAAAATGACCGACTTCAAAATCAAACCTCCAACTGCTCTTTTTGGGACAATCAGATCCGGGGATGCAATAACAATAAAATTAGACATTATCGTTCTGCCCCAAAATTTAGTAGTAAACAACTAACAAAAACAAATAACAAAACATGAAAAAGACACTATTCACTCTCATTGCTGTTCTATTTTTCGGCAGCATTTCATTCTCTCAGGTTCGTTCTTATGACCAGAGAGGAATTAACAAGTTCGAAAGCAGTAAAGAAGATCTGGTTAAATTTGATAAACTAAAGCTTAAAATTGGCGGCAGTTTCACTCAGTCTTTCCAGACACTGAAACACAGCAGCACAACTACTGCAACTCCCGGTATTGTTGCAATCGTACCAGGTTTTAACACTGCCAATGCAAACCTGTACTTTGATGCATTCCTTGCAGATGGTGTTACATTGAATATGACACTTTATCTCTCTTCTCGCCACCACAACGAGGCCTGGGTTAAAGGAGGATACATTCAGTTTGACAAACTGCCTTTCCTAAAGAGCGGACTTATGGATAAAGTAATGGAATTTACTACAATCAAAGTTGGTCACATGGAAGTTAACTACGGAGATGCACACTACCGCAGGTCGGACAATGGTAATTCTATATACAATCCATTTGTGGAAAATTACATTATGGATGCATTTGCAACAGAAATTGGTGCCGAGATTGATTTCCAGTACAAAGGTTTCCTGGCAGTTGCCGGTTTTACAAATGGAAAAATCAAAGGTGACATTGCAAAAGGTGTTGTATATGCAGGCGGCAGCGATGGCAAGAGTAAACCTGTTATTCTTGGTAAAATTGGTTTTGACAAGCAACTTAATAAGTTAATCCGTTTACGCGTTACAGGTTCCGGATATTACACAGCCGGTTCAATTTCAAATACACTTTATGGAGGCGACCGTACAGGTTCACATTATTTTGGTGTAATGGACAACGCTCTTACTACTTCAACCGCATTCTCCGGCCGTTTTAATCCGGGATTCACAGATAAAATTGGAGCTGTAATGGGTAACTTGTTTGTTAAAGTAGGCGGTCTTGAGTGGTTCACAACAGTTGAAGCAGCTAAAGGTCGTGCCAAAGCAGAACAAATCGACCGTAACGCAAGCCAGTTTGCAACAGACCTCGTTTACAGATTCGGAAAATCCGAAAACTTTTGGATTGGAGGTCGTTACAATAAGGTTTCAAGCGTTCTTGCTGGCGGCGACGTAAGTATAAACAGAGTAGCTGTAACAGGTGGCTGGTTTGTAACTAAAAACATTATGGCAAAGGCAGAATATGTTAGCCAGAACTATAATGGTTTCGTAGCTACCGATCTTCGTAACGGTGGCAAATTCAACGGCTTTGTAATAGAAGCTGTGGTTGGTTTTTAATTATTGGTATATTTATTGCACGCCGGTAAGAGCAACGCTCTTGCCGC
>DOSU01000109.1:1287-4554 GCA_003513895.1 Rikenellaceae bacterium | reverse complement strand
GAGCAACGCTCTTGCCGGCTTTTTTATAAAAAAGGGAAGAAAATGAAAAGATTCATTACAATTGCACTACTACTTTTAACTGCATACAGTGCAACTGTTTCTGCCCAGATTCAAACAACACTGGTAATTGACAAAGGGAGCTCTTTGACAATTAACGGATCTACCAATATATCAAAATTCAAACTGGTTTTATCCGGAGATAAATTTCCTTCAAGTATATACCATTTTACAACAACTCTAAGCCAGAACTGTATTACATTAAGCCATAATAAACTCTCTCTTGGCGTAAAAAACTTTACATCAGGCAATATAATTGCTCTAAACGGATTTCTGAAATTAATTCAGGCGGATTCATTCCCTAATCTGAATATTCATTTAAGCAACCTGAAGATTGTTCCGGGTGTTCCGGGAGACAATAAGATTCATGGGAAGGCGCTCGTAAACATAACAATAACCGGAGTTACAAAACAATACAGTATCCCTTTTTCGGCCAGGAAGGAGAATGGATTTAATTATGCCGACGGTAAAATGAGAATAAACATTCGTGATTTCGGGCTAATTCCTCCTGTGGAGATGATGGGATTAGTAAAGACAAGCGAATGGATTGAAATCAATCTTCATATTATAGCCAAAATTTCTTTTTAACCTTTTTTACACTTTATCTAATAAGTTGGGCACGAAAATTGTGGAAACCCTTGAACTTAAGGGGAAACCCAAAACCTCCCACCTACAAAAGTCGCCGTTTTGAAAAAAATTAAAGGTTTAAAAATGAAAAAAATCATTTCTCTTACCTGCATCCTTATTTTTTGTGCAGGATTTCTACATGCTCAAAAATCTGAAAATCTGAAAATTACAATCACAGGTATCGTTATCGACTCTTTATCGGGGAAAAGCATTGAATATCCAACAGTTGCGCTTTTTACTGACTCATTAAAACTTATTAAAGCTGTTGCCGGCGGAGCCGACGGTAAGTTTATTATCGAAGCGCCAAAAGGCGGAAAATACATTTTATCGGCTTCGATGATAGGTTACACAAATTCAAAGAGTTCAATAACACTTGACGGAACTAAGAAAAAGGTGGATTTTGGGAAAATATCACTTCTGGAAGGGATGCAACTAAAAGAGGTTACTGTTGTAGGTGTAAAACCGCTTATCAAAAACGAAGCTGACAAGCTGACATATAATCTGGAGTCCGACCCTCAGACAGCTTCAAGCGCTCTTGTGGACATAATCCGCAAAGTGCCTATGCTAAGCGTGGATGGGGAAGATGTAGTCCGCCTTAATGGTGAAACAAACTTCAAGGTGCTTGTGAACGGGAGGTCTTCCGGGATGCTTGTAAAAAACTTCAAGGATGCAATCAAAGCTATGCCTGCAAGCGCGATTAAATCAATTGAGGTTATAACAAATCCTCCTGCAAAATACGATGCCGAGGGAATTGGTGGAATAATTAACATTATAACCAACAAGAAAACAACTGAAGGATATAACGGAAGCTTAAATGCAGGTGCAAGCACATTAGGAGGATACAATGCAGGAGGGTATATTTCCGCTCAAATTGGAAAATTTTCTTTGAGTACAAATATTTACAACGGCAAGAGTGTTTCCCGCAGAAGCACATCATCCTCTGAATCTGAAAATTATTTGAGCAACGATTTCCGGTATTCAACTAACGACGGCGAATTCGATTCATTTAATAATTTTACAAATGTTGGAATTGATGCCAGCTACGAAATCGACTCGTTGAATTTGTTTACTCTATCGGGATGGGGATATGCAGGAACTTCCAGAAGCAATGGCAATAGTGTTTTTACTGCCAGAAATGCAGACAAAATTCTTACACGTAAATATTCGAGTATAAATGAATCGATTTATGGCTATGGTTCAGGCTCCGGCAGTGTTTCATATCAGCGAACTTATAAAAAACCCGACCAGAACCTTACGATAAGCTACACTATAGATGCAAGCCCCATGAGTACCAATATAACATCCGACATTGTGCCTGAACTTAACTATATAGAGTATTCACAGCACTCAATCAACGATGCTTTAGGCCTGGAACATACTGCTCAGATCGACTACTACAACCCTGTTACAAAAAAACACTTTATTGAAACTGGTGCAAAATACATATTGCGTCAGAACACCTCCAATACCCAGATAGAGCAATATGACAACATAACCGGCACTTGGATTGAGGATTTATCTAAGGTGAACGACATGGACTACAACCAGCATATTGCAAGTTTATACGGAGGTTACCTTTTCAAATACAAATCTTTTACTGCAAAAGCAGGTTTCCGCACAGAATATACAATTAATGAAGGCGTATCTAAGAGTATCGATGGAGATATTCCTTTTACCAACAAACAGTTTGATGTTGTTCCATATGTAAATTTTACATATATGCTCAAAAAAGCAAATGTTCTATCGGTATCATTCACTCAAAGATTAAACCGTCCGGGAATATGGTACCTCAATCCATATGTAAACGACTCCGATCCTATGAATATCTCCTATGGAAATCCCGACCTTCAAACGGTAAGGAGAAATTCAATTAGTTTAGCCTACAGGAAGTCATCCCAAAAGTGGAATATAGGACTGAATCTGAGCGGCGATTTTACTCAGAACAACATTGAAAGAATTACTCGCGTTAATGAATCCGGCATAAGTTCGTCAACTTATGAGAATATTGGGAAGAATAGTAATTTAAGGTTGAACCTGAATTATACATACCGTGCGGGAGAAAAATTCAATGTATACATTAACGGGTCGGTGGCATACACAACTATCTCTTCTGCCGAACTTGCATTATCCAACAGCGGATTCAGTTTCAACGGAGGATTTGGCGCATCTGCAGCATTATGGAAAAAGGCATCTGTAAATATTAACGGTTATGTATACGGCGGAAACATTTCGCTGCAGTCTCAATATCCGGTGAATTATACGACATCCGTAGGTTTTAGCCAGAAATTCTTTAAGGACAAACTCACTTTTTCATTATATGTGAGAGAGCCGTTTAGTGCAACAAAAACCTTTTCATATGATTCAAACGACATTACATACAAAATGCACAGCGAAAGCGTAATGTTCCAGAGATCTGCCAACTTTAGCCTCTTCTGGCGCTTTGGCAAATTCAATGTGAATGTTAAAAAAGCCCGCCGCTCTGCTGTCGAGGATAAAATGGCCGGAGGTAATGCAACAGGAGGAACAACCACGACTCCATAAACTTCAGATACAAAAGAATTTTAATAAATTGTGCGGAGAATA
>DOSU01000109.1:950-1220 GCA_003513895.1 Rikenellaceae bacterium | reverse complement strand
AAATTGTGCGGAGAATAGAAGTATTATTCTCCGCACAATTTATTTTGAAAAATATGGTACATTTGGTATGTCAAAATCTGCAATGAAAAACAGCAAAGAGCCAAAGAACAGATGGGGAGGGGATTGGACCGAAAAAAAAATTGAAGCTTTCGCCTATTATGTCTCGGATTATCTTTCAATAATTCGCAGGAATCCTTTGTATAAAACGATATATTTCGACGGTTTTGCCGGAAGCGGAGAGCGGAAATCCAACATACAGTCCGAATTGTA
>DOSU01000109.1:289-858 GCA_003513895.1 Rikenellaceae bacterium | reverse complement strand
GAGCAGCTGATGATAACAGAAGCCGAGGAAAAAGTTTATAAGGGATCTGCCGAAAGAGTATTGAACCTGCCAAAAAACGCATTTTTTGACTTTTACTATTTCGCCGACAAGGATTCCGGATCGCTGTCAAAACTTGAGGAGAGACTTTCGGTATATCAGGAACAATCTGAAAATGATCTTCAATTTTGCGAGGGTGATTGTAACTTGCACATTCTTGAACTGTCAAAAACATTGAAAAGGGAGAGCAGCTATTTCGCTCTGCTCATACTCGATCCATTTGACATGCACATAAAATGGGAGTCGATAGCAGCATTAAAGAATACCCGGACTGATATCTGGATACTCGTACCAACCGTTGTGATTGTAAACATACTGCTCGACAAGAGTGGAGAACTGAGGAATTTTCATAAACTGCAACCATTTTTTGGAATGACCGAGAAAGAGATAAGGTCATACTTTTCTGACGAAGAAAAAGATGCGGTTCAACTCGACGAAAAGGACACCATCAAAAAAATCGATGCACAAATTGAGAAAATCTCAGGGTTGTACGTCGACCGCCTCAAATCTAT
>DOSU01000109.1:0-198 GCA_003513895.1 Rikenellaceae bacterium | reverse complement strand
TGGGCCAATGTAATTGACAAGCCCATCTGCCTAAAGAATCCGGACGGCGCAAACGTCCTTCATTTCATATACGCCTCAAACAACACAAACACACTCAAAATCGCAAAGGAAATTATCAGGAGTGCTTAATTTTGTTTTTTCCATGCAAATCTAAATTTGTATTTTAGATTTACATGGATGGAGCACCATCATTGTAGT
>DOSU01000113.1 GCA_003513895.1 Rikenellaceae bacterium | reverse complement strand
GCCGCCAAAGCAGCTGCCTCTCATACAGGTTCTTTGACCGGCAGTGATGAGGTGTTGGATGCGGCATTCAGAAGATGCGGTGTTTTAAGAGTAAATGAAATTTCCGATATTTTTTATCTTGCTGAAGTGCTGGCAAAACAACCAAGACCCAAAGGTCCGAATTTAACAATCCTTACAAATGCCGGTGGTCCCGGAGTGCTTGCGACAGATGCGCTTATTATTGACGGCGGAAAATTAACAAAGATATCTGAAGAAACAATAGAAAGTTTAAATAAAATTCTTCCTACTCACTGGAGTCATGGTAATCCTATAGATATTTTGGGTGATGCAGGGCCTGACAGATATGCTAAATCTCTGGAAATATCCGCAAAAGATCCAAACAGCGACGGATTACTGGTAATTCTCACGCCTCAGGCAATGACGGATCCTTCAAATACAGCAGAGAAATTAAAACCTTTTGCCAATATAGAAAATAAGCCTGTTTTAGCAAGCTGGATGGGCGGAGATGAAGTTAATCAGGGAAAAATGATTCTGAATAATTCAAATATCCCGACTTTTTCTCATCCTGACGTTGCCACCAGAATCTTTAACTATATGTGGAAGTACAGCTATAATTTAAAAGCTTTATATGAAACACCTACATTACCAAGAGACTATTATGACGGTTCTCTTGAAAGAACTGCGGCTGAAGAAATAATTGAATCTGCGCTTGCTGCAAAAAGAACAATTCTGACTGAATATGAATCAAAGAAACTTATGGCTTCCTATGGAATTCCGACTGTTGAAACCGAAATTGCAACCACCGAAGAAGAAGCAGGCGAATATGCGGATAAAATCGGTTATCCGATAGTTTTAAAATTGTATTCATTTACAATTACCCATAAGACTGATGTAGGCGGGGTAGTGCTTAATCTGGAAAATAAGGATGCAGTAAAAAAAGCGTTTACCAATATTAAAAAATCCGTAACAGAAAAAGTTGGCGCTGAGCATTTCCAGGGTGTAACAGTGCAGCCTATGGTTAAGCTTGAAGGTTATGAATTAATTATAGGTTCAAGCCTTGATCCGCAATTTGGACCGGTTCTTTTATTCGGCACAGGCGGTCAGCTGGTGGAAGTGTTTAAAGACAGCGCTTTAGGTTTGCCTCCTTTAAACTCTACTTTAGCAAGAAGAATGATGGAACAGACAAAAATATTTAAAGCGCTTCAGGGCGTAAGAGGAAGAAAATCAGTTGATATATCAGCCCTTGAAGAACTCATGGTGAAATTCAGTCAGCTGGTTGCAGAACAGCCTTGGATAAAGGAAATAGATATTAATCCTCTGCTGGCCTCACCTGAGAAATTATTGGCTCTTGATGCCAGAGTAGTACTGCATTCTGCAGATATGAAAGAAGAAGATCTTCCTAAGGCAGCCATCAGACCGTACCCCAAACAATATGTAAGCCTTTATAAAATGAGCGACGGGTCAAAGGCGACTATCAGGCCAATCAGACCTGAAGACGAGCATTTGATGGCGGATTTACACAAGACTTTATCGGAACGAAGCGTATATCTGCATTTCAGTCAGGTTTTTCAATTAAACGAAAGAATAGAGCATGAAAGACTTACCAGAATTTGTTTTAATGATTACGACAGAGAAATAGCTCTGGTTGTGGATCAAAGAGACCCGAGTACCGGTAAGCATGCAATTATGGCCATAGCCCGCTTAAGTAAAATTCAAGGTACCCATGAGGGAACTTTTGTTATATTGGTGGGAGATCCATATCAGGGAAAAGGACTGGGAACGGAATTATTAGGCAGATTGCTGCAAATAGCAAAAGACGAAAAAATCAGTTGCGTTTCAGCCAATATCCTTACTGAAAATAAAAAAATGCAGGATATGTGCGAAAAACTTGGATTTAAAATAAGCAAATCGAATAATCCAAACGTTGTGAAAGCAACAATTAAGTTGTAAGCCAAATCAAAGTAATATTAATGATACTGTACTTACAGTAAATAAGAGTATCAGGAAAAAAGAGAGAAAATTTCAGAATTCAAATCTGAGATATTAACGTAATAGGAGATTTAGAAAAATGAGCGAAAAGAAGTTTGTAACACTGGATGGTAATGAAGCTGCAGCATATGTGGCATATAGAACAAATGAAGTAATTTCCATATATCCGATAACGCCTTCTTCACCAATGGGAGAATGGTCGGATGCCTGGAGTTCGGAAAAAATTAAAAATATATGGGGAACCATTCCTTCCGTAGCGGAAATGCAAAGTGAAGGCGGAGCTGCGGGTGCATTGCACGGGGCTTTACAAACAGGGGCTTTATCAACGACCTTTACGGCATCACAAGGCCTTCTTTTGATGATACCTAATATGTTTAAAATCGCAGGTGAACTTACTGCAAACGTAATACACGTTACAGCCAGAACCATAGCGGCACATGCTTTATCAATTTTTGGTGATCACAGCGACGTAATGGCAACCAGATCCACAGGTTATGCGCTTTTAGCTTCCGCTTCAGTTCAGGAAGCCATGGATTTTGCGCTGGTAAGTCAAAGAGCAACTCTTGAATCCAGAATTCCTTTTCTGCATTTCTTCGACGGATTCAGAACCTCTCATGAAGTAGCTAAGATAGAGTTATTATCCGATGAAGTTTTAAGACAAATGATTGACGACAATAAAGTTGCCGAACACAGAAGAAGAGCTCTTTCTCCGGACAGGCCTGTATTAAGAGGCACTGCACAAAATCCGGATGTATGGTTCCAGGCAAGGGAAACGGTTAATCCTTATTATGCCGCATGCGCAGACATTACTCAAAAAGCTTTTGATAAATTTTATGAACTTACCGGAAGAAAGTATTCTTTATTTGAATACTATGGAGCCTCCGACGCTGAAAGAATAATTGTATTAATGGGTTCAGGCTGTGATACAGCTACCGAAGCCGTGGAATACATGCAAAATAGCGGAGAAAAAGTCGGAGTTTTGAAAGTAAGATTATACAGACCTTTCGACGTCAAAAGATTTATGGAAGCCATTCCTGCCTCAGTTAAATCAATGGCAATTTTGGACAGAACCAAAGAAGCCGGAAGCGCAGGCGAACCTCTTTATGTTGACTGTATCAATGCTTTGTATGAAGGAATTAAAGCCGGCTACGGGAAAATTAAAAATATGCCTGAGGTAATAGGCGGCAGATACGGATTGTCCTCCAAAGAATTTACGCCTGCCATGATTAAAGGCGTATTTGATGAAATGAAGAAATCAAAACCAATGAATCACTTCATGGTTGGTATTGAAGACGATGTTACAAATAACAGCATAGCCTATGATCATAATTATTCAACAGAATCCAAAGATGTTACCAGGGCTTTATTTTATGGTTTAGGTTCAGACGGGACTGTTGGGGCAAATAAAAACTCAATTAAAATTATCGGTGAAAATACAAATAACTACGCACAGGGGTATTTTGTTTATGACTCCAAAAAAGCCGGAACCATAACAATATCTCATTTACGTTTTGGAAAGAAACAAATTAAATCGGCTTATCTTGTATCGAAAGCTAATTTCATTGCATGTCACCAGACAGTATTTATTGAAAAATACGATATGTTGAAGAACCTGACAGAAGGCGGAACTTTCCTTTTGAATACACCTTACGGTAAAGATGAAGTATGGAAAAATCTTCCTGTTGAAGTTCAAAAGCAATTAATCGACAAAAAAGCAAAATTCTACGTGATTGATGCTTACGCAGTAGCTGAAAAAACCGGAATGGGAATGATGATTAACACAATCATGCAAACCTGTTTCTTTGCAATATCCGGCGTACTGCCAAGAGAAGAAGCTATCGGAGAAATTAAAAAAGCTATTAAGAAGACGTATGGCAAAAAAGGCGAGGAAGTAGTAAATAAGAATATTGCTGCAGTGGACCAAACACTTGCCAATTTACAGGAAGTTGCCATACCTAAAACTACGGAAGGGAATATTCATAAACCCAAAGTAATATCTGATGCTGCTCCCAAATTTGTAAAAGAAGTTTTGGGACAGATTATAGCCGGAAACGGTGATGATGTATCAGTGGGAAAATTTTCTCCTGACGGAACTTTCCCGACAGGCACTTCCCAATGGGAAAAGAGAAATATTGCCCTGCAAATACCTGTGTGGGATAAAGAAACCTGCATACAGTGCGGAAAATGTTCAATAGTATGTCCTCATGCAGTAATAAGAATGAAAGTATATGATCCTGCACTCTTGAAAAATGCACCTGCCACATTCAAATCTTGCGAAGCAAAAAATAAAGCCTGGGAAGGAAAGAAATTTACCATACAAGTTGCTCCTGAAGATTGTACAGGTTGCGGCGCTTGCGTAAATATTTGTCCAGC
>DOSU01000011.1 GCA_003513895.1 Rikenellaceae bacterium | reverse complement strand
GCGATACTTGACTGGAGTTTCAGTGAAAATGTGGGTTTTAGCGCATTTATATCAATTGGTTCAATGCTTGATGTGGATTGGGGGGATCTCATTGGTTATTTAGGGCAGGATCCGAATACAAAAAGTATAGTGATTTACATGGAATCCATAGGCAATGCCCGTTCCTTTTTATCTGCTGCGAGAGAAGTGGCTTTAACTAAGCCCATTATTGTAATTAAAGCCGGAAGAAGCGAAGCTGCCGCCAAAGCAGCTGCCTCTCATACAGGTTCTTTGACCGGCAGTGATGAGGTGTTGGATGCGGCATTCAGAAGGTGTGGAGTATTAAGAGTAAATGAAATTTCTGATATTTTTTATCTTGCTGAAGTACTTGCAAAACAACCAAGACCCAAAGGACCGAATTTAACAATCCTTACAAACGCCGGTGGTCCGGGAGTACTTGCAACCGATGCGCTTATTATTGATGGCGGAAAATTAACAAAGATAAGTGAAGAAACAATAGAAAATTTGAATAAAATTCTTCCCACTCATTGGAGTCATGGTAATCCCATAGATATTTTGGGAGACGCAGGTCCTGACAGATATGCTAAATCTCTGGAAATAGCGGCGAAAGATCCCAACAGCGACGGACTATTGGTAATTCTCACTCCCCAGGCAATGACAGATCCTTCAAATACAGCAGAAAAATTAAAACCTTTTGCCAATATAGAAAATAAACCTGTTTTGGCAAGCTGGATGGGTGGCGATGAAGTTAATCAGGGGAAAATGATTTTAAATAATTCAAACATTCCTACATTTTCACATCCTGACGTTGCAACCAGAATCTTTAATTATATGTGGAAATACAGTTATAATTTAAAAGCCTTGTATGAAACGCCTACTTTACCAAGAGACTATTATGACGGTTCTCTTGAAAGAACCGCCGCGGAAGAAATAATTGAATCTGCGCTTGCTGCAAAAAGAACGATTCTAACCGAATATGAATCCAAAAAGCTTATGGCTTCCTATGGTATTCCTACAGTTGAGACCGAAATTGCCACAACCGAAGAAGAAGCGGGGGAGTATGCGGATAAAATCGGGTATCCGATAGTTTTGAAATTATACTCGTTCACAATTACTCATAAGACTGATGTCGGCGGAGTAGTGCTTAATCTGGAAAACAAAGATGCAGTAAAGAAAGCGTTTACAAATATTAAAAAATCCGTAACCGAAAAAGTTGGAATTGAACATTTTCAAGGTGTAACCGTACAGCCTATGGTCAAGCTTGAAGGTTATGAATTGATTATAGGTTCAAGTCTGGATCCTCAATTTGGACCGGTGCTTTTATTTGGAACAGGCGGACAGCTTGTGGAAGTTTTTAAAGACAGTGCTTTAGGATTGCCCCCTTTGAACTCTACCTTGGCAAGAAGAATGATGGAGCAGACCAAAATATTTAAAGCGCTTCAGGGTGTAAGAGGCAGAAAATCTGTTGATATATCAGCTCTTGAAGAGCTTATGGTTAAATTCAGCCAATTAGTTGCGGAACAGCCATGGATAAAGGAAATAGATATAAATCCTCTACTGGCTTCACCTGAGAAATTGCTGGCTCTGGATGCCAGAGTGGTGCTTCATTCCAGCGACATGAAGGAAGAGGATCTTCCCAAGGCTGCTATCAGACCGTATCCGAAACAATACGTAAGCCTTTATAAAATGAATGACGGCTCAAAGGCAACAATAAGACCCATCAGGCCTGAAGACGAGCATTTGATGGCAGATTTACATAAGACTTTATCGGAGCGAAGTGTGTATCTGCATTTTAGTCAGGTTTTTCAATTAAATGAAAGAATAGAGCATGAAAGACTGACAAGAATATGTTTTAATGATTATGACAGAGAAATAGCTCTGGTTGTGGATCAAAGAGATGCTAGTACCGGAAAGCATGCTATTATGGCTATTGCGCGTTTAAGTAAGATTCAAGGGACTCAGGAAGGGACTTTTGTGATATTGGTCGGAGACCCGTATCAAGGCAAAGGACTTGGAACAGTCTTATTGGGCAGGTTATTGCAAATAGCAAAAGACGAAAAAATCAGTTGCGTTTCAGCAAATATTCTCACTGAAAATAAAAAGATGCAGGATATGTGCGAAAAGCTTGGATTTAAAATAAGTAAATCGAATAATCCAAACGTTGTAAAAGCAACTATTAAATTATAGGTCAAAACAAAGTAATTTTAAGGAAGCTTTGCTTACAGTAAATAAGCGAATTAGAAACAAAGGAAGAAAATTTCAGATTTTAAATCTGAGATCTTAACGTAATAGGATAGGAGAATTTAGAAAATGAGCGAAAAGAAATTTGTAACACTGGATGGTAATGAAGCAGCTGCATATGTGGCGTACAGAACAAATGAAGTAATTTCAATATATCCGATAACACCTTCTTCACCTATGGGTGAATGGTCAGATGCCTGGAGTTCGGAAAAAATCAAGAATATATGGGGAACGATCCCCTCAGTAGCAGAAATGCAAAGTGAAGGCGGAGCAGCGGGTGCATTGCACGGAGCTTTGCAGACAGGGGCTTTATCAACAACTTTTACGGCTTCCCAGGGTCTTCTTTTAATGATTCCGAATATGTTTAAAATAGCAGGCGAGCTTACGGCAAATGTAATACACGTTACAGCCAGAACCATAGCTGCACATGCATTATCGATTTTTGGAGATCACAGCGACGTGATGGCCACCAGATCTACCGGATATGCGCTTTTAGCTTCCTCTTCAGTTCAGGAAGCTA
Source organism: Rikenellaceae bacterium (assembly GCA_003513895.1). GTDB lineage: Bacteria > Bacteroidota > Bacteroidia > Bacteroidales > UBA932 > Bact-08. Next base: position 1,843 of record DOSU01000011.1, on the reverse strand, counting down.
TGGATTTTGCACTTGTAAGCCAGAAAGCAACTCTGGAATCCAGAATTCCTTTTTTACATTTCTTTGACGGGTTCAGAACATCTCATGAAGTGGCAAAAATTGAGTTGTTATCCGATGAAGTTTTAAGACAAATGATTGATGATAATAAAGTAACTGAACACAGAAGAAGAGCTCTTTCTCCGGACAGGCCCGTATTAAGAGGCACTGCACAAAACCCGGATGTTTGGTTTCAGGCCAGAGAAACGGTTAATCCTTATTATGCAGTTTGCGCAGATATTACTCAAAAAGCTTTTGATAAATTTTATGAATTAACCGGAAGAAAATATTCTTTGTTTGAATACTATGGTGCTCCGGATGCTGAAAGAATAATTGTAATAATGGGTTCGGGTTGTGATACGGCTACGGAAGCTGTAGAATACATGCAAAACAGCGGAGAAAAAGTCGGCGTTTTAAAAGTAAGATTATACAGACCGTTCGACGTTAAGAGATTTATGGAATCTGTTCCTGCCTCAGTTAAATCCATGGCAATTCTGGACAGAACAAAAGAAGCCGGAAGTGCAGGCGAACCTCTTTATGTTGATTGTATAAACGCTCTGTATGAAGGTCTGAAAGCCGGATACGGGAAAATTAAAAACATGCCGGTTGTAATAGGCGGCAGATATGGCTTATCATCAAAAGAATTTACACCTGCCATGATTAAAGGGGTTTTTGATGAAATGAAAAAATCAAAGCCTATGAACCACTTCATGGTTGGTATTGAGGATGATGTTACAAATAATAGTATTGCATATGATTCTGATTTCTCAACTGAATCAAAAGATGTAACCAGAGCTCTTTTTTATGGTTTAGGATCTGACGGAACTGTGGGCGCAAATAAAAACTCAATAAAAATAATTGGTGAAAATACCAATAATTATGCGCAAGGATATTTTGTGTATGATTCCAAAAAAGCAGGATCAATAACAATATCTCATTTACGTTTCGGAAAAAAAGAAATCAAGTCTGCTTATCTTATAACAAGGGCTAATTTTATAGCATGTCACCAAACAGTATTTATTGAAAAATATGACATGTTAAAGAATCTTGTAGAAGGCGGAACTTTCCTTTTAAATACGCCGTTTGGTAAAGATGAAGTATGGAAGAATCTTCCTGTGGAAGTGCAAAAACAGCTTATCGACAAAAAAGCAAAATTTTACGTGATTGATGCTTATGCAGTTGCTGAGAAAACCGGAATGGGAATGATGATTAACACCATCATGCAGACCTGCTTCTTTGCAATATCAGGCGTACTGCCAAGAGAAGAAGCCATTGGAGAAATTAAAAAAGCCATTAAAAAGACTTATGGCAAAAAAGGCGAGGAAGTGGTAAACAAAAATATTTCAGCTGTGGATCAAACGCTTGCCAATTTGCATGAAGTAGTTATACCTAAAAATACAGAAGGCAATATTCATAAACCAAAAGTGATGTCTGATGCTGCTCCTAAATTTGTAAAAGAAGTTTTAGGGCAGATAATTGCAGGAAACGGTGATGACGTATCTGTTGGAAAATTTTCTCCGGATGGGACTTTTCCTACAGCCACATCTCAATGGGAAAAGAGAAATATTGCGCTGCAAATACCTGTATGGGATAAAGAAACCTGCATACAATGCGGAAAGTGTTCAATAGTATGTCCTCATGCAGTAATAAGAATGAAAGTATATGATCCTGCATTACTTAAAAATGCTCCGGCTACATTTAAGTCATGTGATGTTAAAAATAAGGCATGGGAAGGAAAAAAGTTTACAATACAAGTTGCGCCTGAAGATTGTACCGGTTGCGGAGCTTGCGTAAATATTTGTCCAGC
>DOSU01000010.1:7965-8091 GCA_003513895.1 Rikenellaceae bacterium | reverse complement strand
GTTACGCGGGTAGTACCCGCGCAACTTCTCGTTATTGCCTAATAGTATGAGAGTTACGAGCTAGATTTAAATTGAAATTTCGTGAAATTGACCAAAAATTCCAGCCGAAGGCGTAAACCTGCGACG
>DOSU01000010.1:7418-7775 GCA_003513895.1 Rikenellaceae bacterium | reverse complement strand
CTTATATTTGTGTAAATAAGCAGTGTTGCAAATGAGAATAAGAGCAGAGAAAAAACCCGATTGGTTAAAGATTAAACTGGAGACAACAAAGGAGTATTCGGAGGTCGATAAAATTGTAACCAACCATTCTCTGCACACGATATGCAGTAGCGGTAAATGCCCAAACAAAACGGAGTGCTGGAGTCGTGGGACAGCCACATTTATGATACTGGGCAATATTTGCACACGCTCTTGCAAGTTTTGTGCAACAGCAACCGGCAAGCCTTCTGATCCTAATTCCAATGAGCCTGAAGAGCTGGCAAAATCAATCTCCTTAATGAAGTTAAAACACTGTGTGGTTACATCCGTAACCCGTGC
>DOSU01000010.1:6122-7328 GCA_003513895.1 Rikenellaceae bacterium | reverse complement strand
GTGACGACTTGCCCGACGGAGGTGCCGCTCACTGGGCAAGTGTAATTATTGAGTGCCGCAAAACAAACCCGGGGACAACAATCGAGGTACTCATTCCTGACTTTGATGCCAGGCATAATCTTATTGATATTGTAATTGCTGCTAAACCTGATATTATTGCTCATAATATTGAGACAGTTAAAAATCTGACTCCTTCGGTAAGATCGAGAGCCAAATATGATACCTCTTTAGAAACGATTAATTACATTGCGAGCACAGGCGCATTTACAAAAAGTGGCCTTATGCTTGGGCTTGGAGAGAAAGAGGAGGAAGTGGTCGAAACACTCAATGATTTATACAAAAACGGTTGCAAAATAGTAACTATAGGTCAGTATCTTCAGCCAAGCGCAAAACATTTGCCGGTTAGTAATTATATAAGTCCGGATCAATTTGACCGATACAAGGATATCGCTCTTTCTATTGGGTTTGATTATGTCGAAAGCGGTCCTTTAGTAAGGTCTTCGTATATGGCAGAGAAGGCTATGGAACTTTGTAAAAAATAACTTTTCCAAACAGATGAATCGAAATGGCTAATATTATTGTAAAGAACATCGGATTAATAGAATATCAAAAAGCATGGGATTTACAAAAGGAGCTTTTTGCCAACCTTTTGGAAGCAAAGAAAAAAGGAGAAACAGCAGACTTATACCTTTTGCTACTTGAACATCCGCATGTATATACAATGGGAATGCACGGAAATATAAACAATCTTCTTTTTAATGACGAGTTTCTTAAAAAAATTGATGCAACCTATTTTAAAGTTGAGAGAGGTGGTGATGTTACATACCATGGATATGGCCAGCTGGTCGGTTACCCGATATTTGATCTTGAACAATTAAAAATGGGAATCAAACAGTATATATGGACAATAGAAGAGGCAATTATTAAAACTATTTCAGAGTACGGCATAATTGGAGAGAGAGTAGATAAAGCAATTGGCATATGGATTGAGGGCAACACACCAAATGCGCGCAAAATAAGTGCAATTGGCGTAAAGGCCAGCAGTTATATTACTATGCACGGATTTGCCCTTAATGTAACCACTAACTTAGACTACTTTAGGTATATTAATCCATGTGGCTTCATAGACAAAGGTGTTACTTCAATTGAGAAAGAGACTGGTCTTAAACCACCTCTATATGAAGTGGCTAAAAAATTTGAAAACAA
>DOSU01000010.1:3844-6016 GCA_003513895.1 Rikenellaceae bacterium | reverse complement strand
AAAGTCTGCTATAGCAGACTTTTTAGGTTGTTTATTAAACTATGAAACATCGCGTTGGCTTGTTTTGTTGCGTACACAAGCCACACAAACTCATTTCCAAACAAAATGGTCACTGAGGTCACGGGGTTAGAGTGACAGGAGTTAAATTTTCTATTTGGAAATGAGTGGTGACTCTTTTTGAATGCTTAGTGGTTTTTTGTTTATTTCTATATCTTCTATAAGGATGGCCTTAGGGTAGATTATTGAAGTAGGAATCGAGCCTTTGTACAGGTAGTTGGTTGCCTCCTGCTCTTTGCTCACTCCAAGGACACGTTTTAGTTTGGTGAGGGGAACAGGGGTAACTTCGGTGCCGGTAACAAGGGTTTCGGATCCGTCTTTCACAGATACTTTGTAGACATACTGAGTGGTTTCAGACGCTATATTTCTTACTATATATGCATAGTCCAGACCCTCTTCAATTGCTGCTTTTATAAGTTCGGCCTTGAGTTCCTCTTTCGATGAACCGTTGAGAGAACTAACCACAAGTGCTCCGGGTGCAACACCTGTTACGATGGATCTTGGCCTTACGCCAAATCTTACACTGCCTGTAGATTCTGCTATTTTGCGTGTTGGAACGCGGCTACTTAGAAGACTCTTGAGAATTCCGTTTTCGATGAGTTTTACATCCTTAACCGGCGCAACGCCTTGAGCATCCATTTCGTAGTTTCCCAGAAGAAACATTCCGTTAAAATTTTTGAGGTCTGTTTTATTAGATACACTGAGCCTGCTGTCGATGACTTTTTTATTGATTCGCTCCTCCAGCGGTTTAATATCCCTCAGGTTTCCAATATTCTCCACTCTTGACACCGATGCCATGACCTGAATCGGTTTCCTTATTGAAATAATGCCGGACTGAGACACGAGATTTTCCGACAGAATAGTGGCAACTGCCTCGTTTTCAAAAAGAACAGGGCCATAATAGTATTCAGTCATTGTTTCGGCATTGCAAAGCGAAACAAGTTTTTCCGAAAATTTGTTTACTCTTGCAGTAAGAATTTCGTAAGTTGGCAGCTGTTCAAATGAAGGAGCAAAAATTGTCTCTGCTTCCTGTACCAGCTGGCCTTTGTTGTTTCTTACTTTACCTCTTAAGGTAATACCCACATAACTCTCTTTCTCCTTAACTTTTGTTCCCTCTGTTGAGAGGTAGTAGTAAACTGTTTCTACGCCGTCTACCTCGACTCTTGAGTCCGAAATCTGAGGATACTTTGCAAACTCTTTTGAAAGAAGCTTAGACAGATCTTCATATGATTTTTTGCTCAGGTTCAAAGCTGGTTCTGCTGTTGCATAAACTTCCACCTTTTTCAAAGGGAGCAAGTCCGGCAATGCCTTTTCCTCTTCGGCGATATTTGCGGTTTTGATGTTGTTTTTCTTTGAATTGTATACTTCAACGGCAAGTTTATATGACAGGTCGGATGTTTGCCAGAAATTTCTCCTGAGCTGGTCGTAGTTGTCGTCTCTTGTTGTAAAGCTTGTACTTTGAACCCCATTTCCTGTATATGAGTAGTCGCTGGAGAATTTGCTGTCGCCAACATAGAGGTTCACAGCGTGCAATCTCTCTTTTGCGCTCTCTTTTGAAGAAATAATAACTCCAAGAGTACTGCTTACAGATATGTATTGGTTTTCTCCAACTGTGTAGGCTACAAAAAAAGGTGCCGGAGATGCCGGTAAAATGAGTTCGTTTTTGCTGCGAACCATTTCGTCCTGCATTGCTTTGTAAAGAACACCTTCATTTGTCTGCCCAAAAAGAGAGAGCGCTACAAGCAGGTGTGTTATAAATAAAGTATATATGTATCTCATTTTTCTGATTGTTTATTGTTATTTAAGAATTATGGACGTGGCAGCAGTGCGGGCGTTACCGTAGGTTTTGCTTTCTTTTGCAATTCGACCTTGTTCACCAGAATTGTAGGAGAGATGGCCGTTACAGGCACATTTCCCGATGAGGCTCCGCAAGTTCCTGTAAATATTTCGAACTCGCCACCTGCGTGAACAATATTGGAGAACATGGAGAGCGGAGTTCCAATCATGTCCACTCCTCTTACAAGTTCATCCTTGCGCCCATCTACATATATCTTGTATACTTCAAGCGGAGTAACATTAAATGAGTTTGCTCCGGTACGGCCTGTTTGAGTGAAG
>DOSU01000010.1:2494-3769 GCA_003513895.1 Rikenellaceae bacterium | reverse complement strand
ATTTTGAGTGAAGCCGCCGGTAACAGATTTGAAGAAAAACCCATACTCCTTGTCTTGCTTCTTAGCCTCTTCTATAAGCAATTTTCTTAGTTCGGCATCTGTCTTATACGCATTTGTTTCAACTATAAGATTTGACTGACGCGATGTTGGATCCAGTTCAAATTCTGCCCTTGCATGGCCATTTGATTTTGGGAATCCGTCGAGCCCGGTACGAGTCATAAGGAAATCTTTAAGGATACCGTTTTTCACAATTTCGACTCTCTCACCTCTCACACCCTGATCGTCGAAAATATAATATCCGTTCAAAGCGTTGCCATGATATTTTTTCATTGTAGGATCCATGAAAACACTTATGCTGGTCGGGAGGACACCTTCGCCCACCATGTTTTTGAAAGTCTGGCCATCTCTGTCGCTCTTCATCTTTTGACCCTCAATACGGTGGCCAAAAATCTCATGAAAGAACACGCCGCTTGCCGAACCCGAAAGAAGAGCCGGGCCAGTATAAGGCTGAACAAGAGGAGCAACCTTTAGTTCAGACAATTTTGCAGACATCTCTTTGAGCTCTTTTATTATTAACTCTTCGGAAGGCAGTTCGTCCAGAGAATATGCAAAATAGCTGTTGTGAAGAGGAAGCTCCATACCGTCTTCGGCCATTGTTATACCTCTTATGCTAAGCAGAATGTATATCCTGTTTTCTGCAATTTCGGCACCCTCGGTTGAGACAAAATATTTTCTCCATATTCTGTATGTAAGCGTTGAGTTGGCACCTATTATGTCTTTGTTTTGTGCAAGCATTGCACTGTACTTGTTAAGTTTAGCCTGCCACAGTTTTGTGTCCAGGGCAACCTTGTCGTCCTTTAGGGCAGGTTCGAAATATTTTTCGGCTTTTACCTTTGTAAAATCGGGAGACTTGTCGACATTCTCTACCTGCACTCCCTCGGAAGCCTTAGCTCTGTCGAGACTAATAAGGGCATATTTGTAACGGTTGTTTACCTCTTCCTTCATGATCTCTTTTAAAGCATCAAGACCACTTTGCAAATCTTTTGGAAGCAGAATAGTAGGGGGAGCAACAAACCTGCTTGTAGGCGTGCCGTTTTGGGTTGCATGGAAGTTGTCGAACTCCGGAGTTCCAATTCTTATTTGAGGAAGAAAGATTATTTGCTTCTCCTCTTCTACGGTATTGATTGCGCCCATCGCAGACCTGATTGTTCTGGTATGGTTATCCACCACCCTGTAATTCATGTAATACGGCGGGTACTCACCCTTCTGGAGAGT
>DOSU01000010.1:0-2417 GCA_003513895.1 Rikenellaceae bacterium | reverse complement strand
TTCTGGAGAGTTGTCATCTGACTCTTTAGCTCACTTTTCAAAAGATCCAGCATTTTGTCCTGTGCGGGCAACTGGACAAAGACCAGAGCCAGGAGGGAAACTAAGAAAACTTTTATTTTCATATGTTATCTGTTAATATATTCTTGTTTACTATTATATAATACATTCTACAAACCGACTTCCGTGAAGACCGGATAAAAAATATTCATACGGGGTAGCACCAGCTTATAATTTTATATATTTGTTCGCCCTTTTTAAGGAAAACTTGCTTAATAAGCCTAATAATTGCTCTTAATTCAGTATGTCAACAGATGAATATCAGGTAATTACGCTCTTAAGAGAAGGTGATGAAAATGCGTTTCATATTTTATATAAAAAATATGCAAAGCAACTCTTCTGTTTCATTAACCGCTCTGTAAGAGACTCGGACGATAGTAATGATTTACTGCAAACCGTATTCGTCAAGATATGGGAGACTCGCTCCTGCGTAGATCCCGAAGGCTCGTTCAGCGGATATCTGTACACTATTGCAAGAAACCTTATGTGCAATTACTATAAGAAAAAAATTATCGTTCAGGCATATCAGGCTTTCGCAAGTTCCGGTGAAAAAGAGGAGAATAACACTGTTTTTTCTTCTCTTGTTTATAAAGAGCTCTCCGAAAAAATCAACATAGAAATCAATAATCTGCCTAAAAAGAGAAGACAGATTTTTGTTATGAGCCGAAAATTAAATATGAGCTACAAAGAGATTGCGGAACAACTTGGTATCTCCGAAAACACTGTGGATACTCAAATCCGCAAGGCTCTCCAATACCTGCGAGAAAAAAGAGAAGAATTTTAGGTTTTCAATTCACGGATTATGTTTTTTGAATTGTATTAATATTGTATGAGAACGAAAAATACAGATAAACTTTTTGACCGTTGGATTAAAAACCCCAACGATCATTTCTCGTTTGATGAACTGAATGAACTGTTGCATTATATAGATAACGATTCCGATTCAAAACACGTAGAAGATTTCCTGGCCAAAAACTGGGAAGAAGCAGGGGAGATTAACGAAGCACAAGAGTTTAAACTTGAAGAAAACTTTGCCGGGATTAAGCAAACCCTTAGACTAAAGGAATTTGAAGACGACAGAAAGGTCTTTAGATTTAAAGCGCAAAAGGCATTTAACTTCATAGCCAAAGTGGCTGCCATTCTAATTTTACCCATGGCTTTGATGATACTTGTGGAGAATGACTTTTCCAATAAACCGGATAGTTTTATATCAAATGTAGAGTATTTTGCTCCACCGGCTTCCAGAACTCGTATTTACCTTCCGGACAGTACAGAGGTTTGGCTCAACTCCAACAGTAAACTTGAAGTAATGCACGGTTTTGGCAAGGTAGAGAGAAGCGTCAAGCTTACCGGAGAGGCCTATTTTTCAGTTACTAAGAACAAGAATCTTCCTTTTAATGTGTATGCACAAGGCGTGAACATAAAAGTCCACGGAACGGAATTTAATATTAGTGCCTATGAAGACCAGGATTCTGTGGAAACAGTATTGTTAAATGGCTCTATATCACTTAAATATTCCGATTATCCGGGGGATATGGGAATTAAAATGGTTCCCAATCAAAGGATAAACTACTACAAGCTGGCCGACTCGGTTCGCAGTGATTTTGTAGACACCGACGCATTCAGCTCATGGAAAGACGGAATAATCATTTTTAACGACTCCCCTCTTGAAGAGGTGAGAAGAAAGCTTGAAAGGTGGTTTAACGTGAGTATTATAATAGAAGACAAGTCGCTTTTAAATTACAGAATAACAGGAATTTTAAAAGAAAGGACACTGGACCAGATTATGAGATTTATCTCAATGACATCTCCGGTAGATTACACACAAGAAAGCGACAAAATATATATGAAAAAAAGATAGATACACAATTAACCCTAACTTAAACTTTAAAACTATGAGGAAATGTAAGCATTGTTTATGGCTTTTGGTTTTCCTGTGCTTTTTATCCGTAAAAGACGGATATGGCATAACAGCGGATCAAAACAGATTGATTTCTGTGTCCGCTAAAAACATTACTCTAAACGAGTTGCTCCTGAAACTCGAAAAAGAGACCGGGTACGATTTTTTGTACAACAACGGTATTATAGACGGTAATGCAAAAGTGAGCGTAGAGATGAAAGACAAAACCGTTGGAGAGGTTTTGAATAATGCGCTTAAAAACTTGTCTATAGAATACAAGATTGTAGAAAATCAGATAATTCTACACCCTCGGGGAATGAAAGGCACTGTCCCTGCGCAGCAAACACAAACTCCGCAGAAAAAGGGAAAGGTTACTATTAAAGGCACTGTTTTGGAGTATGATTCAAAAGAACCGGTTCCTTATGCTTTTGTCGTAATTAAAGAGTTGAACCTTTGGGGC
>DOSU01000014.1:42010-54803 GCA_003513895.1 Rikenellaceae bacterium | reverse complement strand
GCCGAAGGCGTAGACCTGCGACGCAGGAGCACCTAACTTGCTCCTTTTGGTAAGCGACGGTGTGTCAATATGGGCGGCGATGGTGAGTCAACCTATTTCAGGACGGGGCAATTAAAAAACGCCTTTCCCCCTAATTATACTCGTCTCCGGCTGCGAGTTGAAGATCTTAATGTATTCACATTACATTGCCACCTTATTGATGAGGGCGATTCGGCCGGACGAAGTGAAACGAAGGAGGACGCACAAGCCCGAAGCAATTAGGTGGCAGTAGATAGATGGCAATAAGAAAAACACAACTCGCAGCTGGCGAATCGGCCGGAACGGAGTAAACCTGATACATCTTTTTCCAACAGATAGCGGGCACAATTATTTGTTGTTTGTTTAGCAATTTTTAGTTAAATTAGATGCGAATTATGAGAGCAAGAGAGGAATTCATAGACTATCTGAAAGTGAACAGGAGGTACTCTCCCCGAACTCAGATACTGTACAGGGAGTACATTAGTGAGCTTTATGAATTTGTTGCACCCGATAGTGAGGAAGATTTTCTAAGTTCGTTGAAACCAAATGTAATAAGAGGCTTTATTGCGCAGGGCCTCGATTCCGGGCTTAGCCCCAGAACGATGAATCTTAAACTCTCTTCCATCAGCAGTTTCTGCAGTTATCTTATGCGGAAAGAACTAATTGCTTCAAATCCTGTTAAGAAAGTTTACCGGCCAAAGCAGTCAAAAAAATTGCCCGAGTTTTATGTACAGAGTGCAATGGAAAACTATTATGATAAAGAGTTCGATGCTACGGATTTTTTGGCAGTAAGAGATCGAATGGTTGTTTCTACGCTATATTCAACCGGAATTCGGAGGGCAGAACTCGCTTCTCTGAAAATTTCCGACTGGGACAGGAGTCGTTCATTATTTCGAATAACAGGCAAAGGAGACAAAATTCGGGAAGTTCCTGTATCTGGTTTACTCGCCGAAGAGTTAAACAGATATCTTGCATCATTTGACGGATATTATGCGGAAAATCCGGGAGGATATCTTTTTCTTACAGATTCCGGACAACCGTTCTATCTCTCGTTTGTTAATAAAATAGTAAGCAGAGAACTGGGAAAAACAGCAGGGTTTACAGGTAAAAAATCGCCCCACATTCTCAGGCATTCAATTGCAACACATTTGTTGAATAACGGAGCAGATCTTAACAGCATAAAAGAGGTTCTTGGGCATTCATCCCTTGCTGCAACGCAGGTTTACACCCATAACTCATTTGAACAGCTGAAAAAAATATATTTAACCGCTCATCCGAGAGCAAAAAAAGGAGGATAATATGGATATCAGGATTCAATCGCTTAAATTTGACGCCGATCAGAAATTGATTGATTTTATTGAAAAGAAACTCGCAAAACTTCCGAGGTATTACGATGATGTAAAAAGTGTAGAGGTAATATTGAGTCTGTTACCGGATTTTGAAAACAAAAACGTGAAGATAAAAGTCGACATTCCGGGAAACGACATATTTGTTGAAAGACATTCTGCAAAATTTGAAGACGCACTTATAGACTGTATTGATGTACTAAAAGACCTGCTTGTAAAAGTAAAGGAGAAAAGAAAAGATATTTAACAGGGAATTAATCCCAGAACATTGAAAGGAACTCCTCTCCCTCGATATTTGAAATATAGTCGGAGAGGTTTATTTTTTTTAGCAAATCTCCAAGTGCCTCCTGTGAATGGATGCACCCTCTAATGTGGTTTTCCAATTCGGAAGTCTCCTTATTGAAAAAGTAATCTCCGTAGATTTTTATATCGACGATTACACCTTTGGCAACTTCAAAATAAAGTTCAACCAGCCCTGCAGGGAATTTCTGAACTTTTGAATATTGATATTTCGGTGAATTACCATAGTTCCAGCTGTCCTGAGTATATTTGTCTTTGTAAAGCCTGGATATTGCAGCAATATCTTCTTTAGTGTAGACGTACAGTCTGTATTTGCTTCCGGGCTTTGCTGCAATCTCATTATGCATGAAATCAATAAATTCAAGAATTGTCATCGGACTCTTCAAGTGTTCAGAAATATTTGTCACACGACTTCTGTTAGATTTCACAGATTTTCCTGAAAATTTTTCTGGTCTTGAAGCAAGGGCATCTGACAAGTTTGCCATTGAAGATGAAAATAGAAGCGTACCATGCTGGAGGACTCTGTTTTTAAACCTGGCGACTGCATTTCCTGAAAACTTTTTACCATCAATTAAAAGGTCATTCCTCCCTTCAAGATAGGCATCAACTCCAAGTTTGCGCAATGCTTTGATTATGGGCTTTGTAAATCTTGCAAACATTGCTGCACTCTCTTCCTTTTCTTTTATATTGTCAATAAATGTAAAGTTTACATTTCCCAGATCATGAAAAACGGCACCGCCGCCGGTGAGTCTTCGGACAACAGTGATATTGTTTTGACTTACAAAATCGACATTAATCTCGGCAAAGGCATTCTGGTGATGTCCAACAATGATTGAGTTGCTGTTTTGCCAGAGCCTGAATATAGGCTCTTTGAAGTTTTTAAAAAGATACTCTTCAGCTGCAAGGTTCCATTGAGGATCTGTACTTTTGTCGACGATGTAATACATTAAGAAATGCTTTATTTATTTAACAACAAGTTTGCCGTGAATATGTTTTGAAAAATATCGTATGAGTAAGTAAAAAACATAACCAAGAATCAACCCCAGAATTGCTCCACCTATCACATCCAGAGGGAAGTGCCTTCCTACATATATCCTGCTGTACGATACAAGAGCAGCCCATAAAAAAATAAATGCAACAAACCATCTTTTCCTGAAAATAAATGAAGTAATAAGTGCAAAGCCAAAGACATTGGTTGCGTGGCTGGACACAAAACTGAAACTTTTCCGGTTATCTTCAAGAACTCTGGCAATGTTCATCGTTAAAGGATCCCATCCGGGACGATCTCTCTCTACCAGATATTTTATTTGATTAGATACAAAATCGGAGAATATAAAAGCAATCAGAATACCTGCAAATGCAATAAGAGCAAATTTCAGCGAATTTTTTTCAATTTTGAAAAAAGGCTCAGTACCTTTTTTGAAATTAAAATTTATTGTAAAAAAGAGAAAAAAAATTATCAATATATATAGAGGAATCCATGGTGCCCTGGCGGACAAAAGTTGCATAAATCCGTCGGTATAAGGAGAGTTAAAGCTGTTTATTGCAAAAAAAAGCTCTCGGTCCCATTCAATAATTTTTTCCAGCATTCTTTTTTGTTTTTTTTGTTAGCTGTTGAGTGTGTCCCACAAAAGATCCTTAAGTTGTGTTAACCCTTTGTTTGCAACAGAAGAGATAAATATATGGGGCACTTTTCTTGGAAGTGATTTTTTAATCATTTTTTCCAGCTCTTCGTCAAGCAGATCCGATTTGGAAATTGCAATAACTCTGTCTTTGGTAAGGAGTTCCGGATTGAACTGCTTAAGTTCATTAAGCAATACCTTGTATTCGGTTTTGATGTCTTTACTGTCGGCAGGAATCATGAAAAGAAGCATTGAATTGCGCTCGATATGCTTTAAAAACCTGAGGCCAAGGCCTCTTCCTGTGTGGGCGCCTTCGATAATTCCGGGGATGTCTGCCATTACAAAAGACTTGTGGTCCCTGCATTCAACTATTCCAAGATTTGGTTCAAGGGTAGTAAACTCATAATCGGCTATCTTTGGTCTTGCACTAGAGAGTACAGACAGCAAAGTAGATTTCCCGGCATTCGGAAAGCCAACCAGACCTACATCGGCCAATAACTTTAATTCAAGGATAAACCAGTTTTCCTCTCCGGGCTCTCCCGGCTGTGAAAAACGGGGAGTTCTGTTTGTAGCACTTTTAAAAAATGCATTACCCATTCCTCCTCTTCCTCCTTTAACAAGGATTTTTTCTTCTCCTTCATTAGTTATCTCAAAGAGAAACTCATTGGTGTCCGCAACCTTGGCAATAGTTCCCAAAGGCACGTCCAGTGTAATATCTTCACCTTCGGCCCCGGTGCATAAAGCTCCGCTTCCGGCGCCTCCGTGCTCTGCACGGATGTGTTTTCGGTATTTAAGGTGGATTAGTGTCCAATACTGTGGATTTCCTCTTAGAATAATGTGACCGCCACGCCCTCCATTACCACCGTCCGGCCCGCCTTTTGCCACAAATTTTTCTCTGTGGAGGTGAGTTGATCCTTTACCGCCGTTGCCGGAAGCGCAGAACAGACGTACATAGTCAACAAAATTCGAATTACCCATTCTGTAATGTATCAATTATTTTGCAGATCTCGTCGAAATTTTTTTCGATGGCTAAACCACCATTAACGGGAAAGTATTTATTCTGCGATTTGTAATAAGTAATCAGAGGTTCTGTTACTTTATGATAGGTGACAATTCTTTTTTTGATAGTATCAAAGTCGGCATCGTCAAGCCTTCCTTCGATGTTGGCACGATGCTGAATTCTTTCAATTATAATATTTTCTTCAATTACAAGTGACAATACTGCATCAATTTTTTTGCCGGTGGAATCAAGTATATCGTCAAAGGCAATTGCCTGTTCCAAATTTCGCGGGAAACCGTCAAAAATATATCCTTTAATATCTCTTTGTCCCGAAAATATTTCCTGCTTTACGATGTCAAGCACAAGGCTGTCTCCAACAAATTCGCCTTTTTCAATGACGGTTCGTATAATTTTCCCGGTCTCTGTCTCTTTTTCAATCTCTTGTCGAAGTAGCTGACCGGTTGAAATATGTTTATAATTATATCTCTCGGCAATCAGTTTCGACTGAGTACCCTTTCCTGCACCGGGAGGGCCAAAAATTAATAAATATCTCATGCCTGAATAGTTGTGTCCAAAACATAAATATCGCGATACTGCCTGCCAAGTTCGTCATAATCAAGACCATAGCCAACAATAAAATCGTTAGGTATCTCCATTGCAGCATAATCTATTTTGATCTCTTTTTTGTATGCTTCGGGCTTTAGAAGGAGAGTGCAAATTTTAAGTTCTTTTACACCGGCCTTTGTAAGCATGTTGTATAGTTCAACTATGGTTGCTCCTGTGTCAACAATATCTTCAATAATAACTACAGAGCGGCCTTTGACTTCTGTTCCAAGCCCTAGGATCTCTTTAATCTCGCCGGTTGAAGTTGTTCCGGAGTATGACGATAGTTTTATGAATGATAATTCACACTGAAATTTTAGCATTTTCAACAAATCGGATGTGAACATAAATGAACCGTTCAGCACCGATAGGAAAAGGGGGTTTTCAACTTCTGCAAAATCTTTGTTGAGTTTATCGGCAATGACTGCAATCTTATCCTGTATTTCGGAATGTGGAATGCAAATTCTGAAGTTCTTGTCGTGTAGTCTGATGCGTTCCATAAAAAAAATATTTGTGCCCGCGAAATTAAGTATTAATTTTGTCTTATACCAATTTAACGGAAATTAGGATGAATCCATTAGTGAGCATTATTATGGGAAGCACTTCAGATCTTACGGTTATGAAGCAGGCAGCCGACTTTTTAAATGAGATGAAAGTACCTTTCGAGATAAATGCGCTTTCTGCCCACAGAGTGCCTGAGGAGGTGGTTGCTTTTGCAAAAAATGCTGCTTCAAAAGGGATAAAAGTAATTATTGCAGGAGCAGGCGGAGCAGCTCACCTTCCCGGTGTAATTGCAGCAATGACTCCGCTTCCTGTTATAGGGGTTCCTATTAAATCTTCAAACTCGATAGACGGCTGGGACTCTATCCTTTCAATTTTGCAGATGCCGTCCGGTATTCCTGTTGCTACTGTTGCTCTCGATGGAGCAAGGAATGCAGGTATTCTTGCACTGCAGATTCTGGCTACGGGAGATCCTCTGAGGATGGAACAGATGATACGCTTTAAGGCCGATCTTGCAGGTAAAATTGTCAAAGCAAACGAAGAACTCAATAAGGTCGAATACGAATTCAAAGTAAAATAATAGTTTATTTTTTATAACAAAATGAGGGGGAGATATGAAGCGGGCGGTTGTTATTCTGCTGCACATTGCGTGCAGCGCGGTTGTTTATTCACAAAACACCGGGCAGGGAGTTGAGGTCACACAGTTGTACAAAGTAATAGAGATTATTTCGGAGGAGTTGGTTAAAAACGACAACTCTTCGATAGAAGAGGCTGTCGAGTATCTGGAAAGCCTTGCCGAGAACCCAATTGATATAAATAGTGCCACTTTTGAGGAGATGGAGCATCTTCCTCTGTTCTCTTCATTTATGATATCATCGGTTGTAGACTACCGCAGAGAGTTTGGAAATATACTGTCAATAGACGAGTTGTCATTTGTCCCCGGTTTTGACAGAAAAATTGCAGAGATGTTAAGCCACTTTATTAAGCTTAGCGCAAATGATTCTCCCTCTCCGGTTTCTCTCCGATCTCTCATTAATGACTCCAGGTCCCAGCTGCTATTCAGATGGGGCAGATTACTGGAAAAGCAAAATGGATATACTCCTGTCTCTTCAGAAGAGTGGGAAAGAAACCCAAACAGCAGATATCTCTCATTTCCCGGGAAACAGTATCTTCAGTACAAATATGAATATCCGGGGAGGATAAAGTTTTCATTCACTACCGAAAGAGATCCCGGTGAAATTGGCGCAGACTTGATAGGGGTCTCTCTTGCAGCAGAAGATCTCGGAATATTTAGAAGGGTGATTATCGGAGATTTTTCTGCAAGATTTGCTCAGGGTCTGGTTTTATGGAATTCTTTTTCAATTAACTCGTTTCGGGAACCCTCTTCTTTTAAAAAGAGTGAATCCGGCATTACTCAATATAGTTCTACAGACGAAAACATTTCCTTTAGGGGATTGGCGGCCAGTGCAATACTTGGCAAGTTTAATGTGAGTGCCTTCATATCAAACAAATACATAGACGCAAGAATTATTGATGGAGGCTATACATCTCTGTTAACAACCGGAATGCATAACACGAAAACTACTCTTGAACGGAAACATTCGCTAAGAGTTTCGCTTGCAGGAGAAAACATAAGCTTTTCCGGAAAAAACTTCAGAATTGGACAAACCACGGTTTTCTATAAATATGGATTGCCATATGTTGGAAGAGATTCTGTTTTATTGGCACGAACTGCAAAATTTGGAACACTCGGAGCAAATATAAGTCTGGATTTTTATGCCGTTTTGGGAAAGACGAGGTTGTTTTCAGAAGCTGCCATGGATATAGGGGGCTCATTTGCCTTTATTGCGGGAACTGTATGGTCTCCTTCAGGATCCTTTGAATTGTCTTCTATTGTTCGTTACTATTCAAATAATTATTATTCTCCTTTTGGAGGAGCATATACATCGGCGGGGAAAATTCAGGATGAGAGAGGAATTTCCGCCGGAGTTAAATGGAACACATACCGAAAATGGATTTTAACATCTTCCCTTGATTGGCAACCTTTTGAGAAAGAGGGTAAATTCATTGCCGAAGCAGAGTACAATTCCGAAAATCCATTAAGCGGATATGTGCGCTTTACAGCAAAAAATAGCGGAAATGTGCTTAGGATTAATTGTATATGTGAAACATCGTACGCTTTTGCACTAAATGCAAGAGGCGAAATTACAAGTGCATACGGAATAGAAGGAGAGAACAAATTTGGATTGATGATTTATTGTGAGCCGGTATATAATTCTCCTTCCGGAAAATTTAGTGCATCGTTGAGAGTAGCATCATTTTATATCCCGGATTGGAAACTTAGAATATATGCATATGAAAGGGATGTATTATATGGCTTTTCTGTACCTGCATTTAACGGAAAAGGCATTAGGGGTTATCTCAATTTAAGGTGGGAAACTTTTCGGTGGCTCACTCTATGGCTAAGGATTGCCCAAACCCGATACTTCGACAGAGATAAAACAGGAGAGGGCCCCGAAGAAATTTCAGGACCCTCTAAAAGTGATTTTAAAATTGAAGCTAGGATAAAATTCTAATCATCCTCAATGTTTTATATAGGTTTGATTCTAATCTTCTTACCGGGCATTATTTTGCTTTTTTTGGTAAAACCGTTGATTGTCATAATATCATCAAGGGAAACTCCATCAAATTTTCTGGAAATTTCCCATAAGGTATCACCCTTTTTTATTGTATACATTAAATATGAACCAGTTTTTTTTGTGCCTGATTCCGGTTCGGAAGTTCCTGAAACAGCAGGCCCATCTGCCACAGCAGCCACAGCAGCAAGTTTTGCTTTTGACGATGAATTTACCGGTACCTGGACATTTCTGTGTATAACCAGCACTTGACCAATGCGAATGTTGGATTTCACCTTATTCCAGCGCTGTAAGTCGGATAGTTTTACACCGTATTTCTGTGCTATTCGTCCCAGCGTTTCACCCTTTTTAACTCTATGATTTATAGACTGGCTGATTGATGTACTGGCCTTAGTTGCATTAAAAACAATTGGGTTAAAGAAGATGGAATCTTTATATGTGTAAATCTCCTTCTCTTTGTCGACAAATGCATTAGTATAGTTATAAGGAAGTTGAAGGATGTATGTTTTTTTGTCATTCCCCGGAATGATGTCTTTCACATACTGAGGATTCAGGTCCGATATCTCTTGTTTTGATATCCCTACAAGTTCCGCAATTTGTTCAAAATGAAGCGGTTTTTTAATTTGAAAAGTATCCACATGGGCAGGCATTTCCATTTTCCTTGGATTAATGCCGTGATCTTTGTAGTAATTTAAAGCGTACAAAGCTGCCACGAAAGAAGGGACATAGCCTCTTGTCTCTCTTGGAAGATAAGGATATATTGCCCAGAAATCTCTTGAACCGCCTGCTCTTCTAATTGCTTTATTCACATTCCCTGCTCCGCAGTTGTATGAGGCAATTGCCAGTGACCAGTCTCCGAAAATTGTATAGGCATCTTTAAGATATTTTGCTGCAGCATGTGCCGATACAACAGGATCCAGTCTTTCGTCTACATAAGAATTTATTTCGAGATCGTATTGAAGCGCTGTTCTGTACATAAATTGCCACATACCCCTTGCATTTACTCTGGAAGTTGCTCTTGGATTGAGCGCACTCTCGATAATGGCCATTACTTTAAGTTCTTTTGGGATATCATACTGGTCAAAAATTTCTTCAAATAGCGGCAGATAATAACTGGACAAACCAAGAATAAGATCAATTTTATTTGGAATCTTTTGAGTATAGAAAATTATGTGGTTTTTAATTATATTGTTGTATGGCAGCGGAATAAAGGAGTTTATAGTTTTAAGCCTTTTGATTATAACAGAATCGGGAGTACTTGAAGTGAAATTTTCTGTTTCAAGATTAACAGAATATGTATCATCAATTGAGAGATTTTTTTGAACATACCAAATGCTTAGAAGACTATCTGTAGACACCGAGGGGTTAACAAAGTCCTCCGAGTCAAAAAAAGCAAGTCCTCCGGGATTTATCGTGTCGTTTTCACTTATGGTATCGGAAATTGGAATTACATTGGACTCTATCTCCAGTTTAAGCGAATCTATAGTTTTTCTGAGTTGAATTGCCTCCTTTTCCAGGCTTTTGCGGGAAAGCCTTTTTTGTGAAGACTGTCCGGATAAAAGGGGGGAAACAAGCATCAAAGCTGTCGTGGCAAATAGAATCAATCGGATTCTGCCAAAAAGGTTAGTATAATTTTGCATCTTAAAAGGTAAAATTGATAGAAATCCCCAAAGCAGGATTAATGTTATTTGTAAATCTTTTGTCAATTGGTTCAATGAACGCCGGGTTAAAAGAGGCAGAAAGGTCGTCGCTTATGTCAAAACTTTTAAGGTGGGCAAACACATTCGCGTCTATTACATTCAATGCATAAACTAAAACTCCGGCAAGAATAGAGTAGTCCCTCATTCTCCGGTACGAATCCCGGTAGTACTTGAGAGTTTCGGCACTTGCTCTCCCGTCGTAGCCAGAGCCAGGAGTAGTTGCCTGATTGTGAAGATCCTTGTAGAAGCGGTATTGCTGATTATTGCTGGAAATAAAATAGCCTGTTGCAATAAAGCCGCCGTATATAATTGGAATTTTCCAGTAGTCTCCGTTATATGCCTGACCCAGCCCGGGAAGCATGGCCGAATAGATAGAAGCCCTTGCCGGAAGCACCTCCTTGTTATGTTTGAAAGAAACCGCTCCGTCCAGTATTCCTCCCCAGTATGTGAGAGCTGCCGCAGCATAAAACAAATTTCTCTTAAGCCTGTAGCTATTCTCTCCGGTCTCATGAAACAGACCGTTATAATGTATACCCCCGTATACAAACCCTCCAATACCTCCGTACAATACGGGAAGTTTCCAGTAATCCCTGTTGTATATTTGTGCAGTGCCCGGAAGAATAATTGACCCGAACCATAACCTGGAAAGATTTACCGAATCTTTATGAGCCAGACTTTTAAAATATCTTTTTAAAGTATACTCGGGAGGTTTGGGCTTCCTATATTTATCCTGTTCATTTTTATTTTGTTCTCCTGAGCCCGGAGGTCCGGCCTGACGCATGTTTCCCAGAAACTGTCCGCGCACAGACAATGATACCAGGAGTGTGAGTATAACAATAGTAAACTTGCGCACAAAATATTATTCTAAAAAGTTAGTTTTTCAAGTGCAGAGAGGAATTCTGAGATTTCTTTGTCTCCTGAATATCTGATTGTTATTGATCCTCCGCCTTTTTCGTCCTTTTTTAGAGAGACATTGTTGTTAAAGTACCTTCCTACAATTTCAAGAACTTTAAAATATGATTCATCCAGTTCGACAGGTAGCTCAATTGATCTCTTTTCCCCTTTTGGCAAAGAAATTTTCTTTGCCTTCTCTTCTGTTGTTCTTACAGAGAGATCCTGCTCAATCACCTGATTGCAAAGCTTTATCTGTTTGTTAGTATTGTCAATAACCAGGATAGCCTTCGCGTGACCCATGGTAATTTTTCCGGCTCTTAGTGCAAGCTGTATTTCAGCAGGCAAGCGTAAAAGTCTCAGATAGTTTGTTATTGTAGCTCTTTTTTTTCCGACTCTTTCGGCCATTTGTTCCTGTGTGAGACTACACTCTTCAATAAGTCTCTCAAAACTTAAGGCAATTTCGATTGCGTCCAGGTTTTCGCGTTGAATGTTTTCGACAATGGCCATCTCAAGCATGCCCTGGTCGTCTGCCTTTCTTATATATGCAGGAATACTTGTGAGTCCGGCAAGTTGCACTGCCCGGAATCTTCTCTCTCCGCTTATAATCTGATATCTTCCGGGTGATGTCTCCCTTACAGTAATAGGCTGAATAAGCCCAAGAAGCTTAATTGAGGCTGCAAGTTCATCAAGAGCATCCTTGTCAAATGTACTTCTGGGTTGATACGGGTTTGCTTCTATGTGATCTGTAGCAATTTCGGAAATTGATGCAGGCGAAGACTGCCCTTCATAAGTAGAAGGCCTGTTGAAAGGCATGTTGTTCGCGTCCGATATGAGGGCTCCAAGACCTCTCCCCAATGCAGGTTTCTTCATATATTTCTACCTGGTATTCTTTTTAATGATCTCTTTTGCCAAATTGAGATAGTTGTTTGCTCCTGCAGAAATGGCATCATGCAGTATAACCGGCTTCCCAAATGAAGGTGCTTCGCTAAGCCTTACATTTCTCTGAATAACTGTATTGAAAACCATCTCCCCAAAATGGGTGCGAACCTCTTCAACCACTTGATTTGCATGCCTTAGCCTGCCATCGAACATCGTAAGAAGGAAACCTTCAATTTGCAAAGAAGTATTAAGCCTGTTTTGAACAAGCTTGATTGTGTTGAGCAATTTTCCTAGTCCTTCGAGTGCAAAGTATTCACATTGAACAGGAATAAGAACAGAGTCTGCTGCCGAGAGTGCGTTTATTGTAATTACACCAAGCGATGGTGAACAGTCTATGATTATATAATCAAATTTATCCTTAATTGTTTCAATTGCTTTTTTAAGAACAAGTTCCCTGTCCGGAATGTTAAGCATTTCAATTTCGGCTCCAACAAGGTTAATGTGAGATGGAACCAGCTTTAAACCGCTTATTTGGGTCTCAAGCATTATGTTTCCAATTTCAACCTTTCCGATTAAAGTCTCATAAAGAGTTTGCCTTGATGTGGAATCGGGGTCAAAATTGAACCCTGAAGTAGAGTTGGCCTGAGGATCGGCATCCACAATCAGTGTGGTTTTCTCCATTACGGCCAAAGAGGCTGCAAGATTAATTGCAGTAGTAGTTTTCCCTACTCCTCCCTTTTGATTTGCGATTGCTATTACTTTTCCCATATAAATTCTACAGAAGACTAAGTCGTAAACTGCAAATTTACAAAATCTTTTTATAGCAAAACTAAATATATTACATTTGCGGGATAACAAAACAGTAGTGATAATGGAAAAAAGTGGCTGGATGGTAATTGTAAATCCAAAAGCAGGAAATGGCAAAGGTCTTTCCGATTGGCCGCTTATTTCTAACACGATGAATAGGAGCAATTTAGAGTTTACTTGCCAATTTACAGAGCACAAATATCATACAGTAGAACTTACCGTAAAAGCCATAAAGGACGGATATAGGAAGATTATAGGAGTTGGCGGGGACGGAACGCTCAATGAAATTGTCAATGGTATATTCCTGCAAAAAGAGATTCCTTCTCAAGATATTACAATTGGGGTAATTCCTACCGGAGCAGGCAACGACAGAGCAAGAGGAGCAGGCCTTACCTACGGATACAGCCAGGCAATAAAATCTCTTGCAGTATGCGAAACACAACTGCAGGATTCCGGAGTGGCAGAATATTTTGAGTCGGGAGTAAAG
>DOSU01000014.1:31954-41933 GCA_003513895.1 Rikenellaceae bacterium | reverse complement strand
CCGGGAGTAAAGCATGTCCGGTATATGATAAACGCTGCAGGAGTTGGTTTTGATGCCGATGTAAATGCTAAATACAATTGGTTCAAGGAAGAGGGCAAAAGAGGGAAGTGGAGATTTGTTCAAAGTTTCACAAGATCCCTGTTCCGGTACCGAACGAAAAGGTTCACTATAAAGGCAAACGGACTAAGAGTATATAAGGCAAAGCTGTTTCTTGCCACACTTGGAATAGGGCCATATAGTGGAGGTGGAATAATATCGGTCCCCGATTCAAAATTTGACGACTCTCTTTTCGATGTTACTATAGTAAAAATGATGCCCAGGATTTTTATGTACGGGTTTATCCGCGACCTTAGAAGAGGTAAGGTTAAAGAGAACAAAAGGTTAGTAAGAATAAGAGCTTCGGAAGTTGAAATATCCAGCAATCCTCCAAGCATTATTGAGATTGATGGAGAGGCTCTTGGAATGTTGCCGGCAAAGTTTTCAATACTGCCTTTGGCTCTCCGTTTTGTAACGCTCAGGCAGGATCCACATCTGCCGCAATAGTTAGTGAAGATCTTCCCTGTTCAAAAGTCGTTAATATTTCTTTCAAAGAGGTTTTCACATTGGTTCCTCTGTTTCTGGGAAATTTAAGCCAAAAAACCTGTAAAAATTCTCCGCGTATCTTGTCTGTGACAGGAGTAAAAGGTCCGCTGCACTCAATACTCCTTAATTTCTTCATCATCGACCCCAGCAGATTAGCATATTCAAAAAGTCTCTCCCTGTTCCTGTCTCTAAGCGTGATCTTAATTAGCCTTACATATGGAGGATAATCAAATTCCTTTCTCTCAGAAAGCAAATCGTATACGGTATCCGATCCGGCTTCGAACGAACTGTAAACAGGATGGGCAGGCTGAGCGCTCTGAACAATTATTTTGCCTCTAACATGCTTTCTTCCGGTCCTGCCCGAAAGTTGTGTCAACAGTTGAAACGCCCTTTCGTTTGCACGGAAATCATCAATTGCAAGCATGGAATCTGCCTGAATTATTGCAACAAGAGAAAGATCTTCAAAATCAAATCCTTTGCTTATCATTTGAGTACCAACAAGAATATCAATTTTTCCGGATGCAAATTCCTTTAAAATCCGGCTCTCTTCTCGTTTGCTTTTGGTTACTTCGGCATCAAATCTGGCCACATTTGCATTAGGGAAAATCTCCCCGATTTTCTCCTCGATCTTTTCGGTTCCAGAGCCTTTGTCTGCCAGAGTAGCTTCTGAACATACAGGACAAACAGGGGAGTAATCTACCCGAAATTCGCAATAATGGCAAAGAAGTACACCCCTGCCTTTATGATAATTCAAAGGAACATTGCAATGAGTGCAAAGAGGGATATGCCCGCAATTTGTACATTGAACCAATGGTGAATAGGAGCGGCGGTTTCTGAAAATGAGTACCTGTTCTCCCTTTGCAAGAGTAGTCTCAATTTCATCCAGAAGTTCATGGGAGAAAAGACCATTCATCTTCCCTCTTTTAAATTCACGGATTGTGTCAATCACTTTTACTTCGGGAGTTTCGGCTCCAAAGAACCGTTCCTTTAGCAAGACAGGAATATACCTTCCGGATGCAGCATTAAATTGTGATTCAAGAGAGGGGGTTGCACTGCCAAGAACTACCCGGGCCGAGTGAATTTTACCCAGCATCATTGCACAGTCCCTTCCATTATAGCGGGGAGCAGGATCGTTCTGTTTATATGAACTGTCATGTTCCTCATCTACAATGATAAGGCCCAGTTCCCGAAAAGGAAGGAAAACAGCTGACCTTAGCCCGAGTACAATATAGCCTTCGCCGGCACTGGATTCTCTAAGTACCTTATGTATCCGGAATCTTTCCGCCGGGGTTTGTTTTGAGTGAAAAACAAGGAGTCTGTCGCCAAAAACCTTGTTCAAACGATCGCTTAGCTGCCGGCTAAGGGCAATCTCGGGAACCATATAAAGAACGGATTTGCCTTTATCTATTTCTCCCTTTGCAAGCCGGATATAGATTTCAGTTTTTCCGGATCCTGTTATGCCTTCCAAAAGAGCAGGAATCCCTTTTAAAAAACAGAGATTTATTTCATTAAACGCCTTTTCCTGAGCCTCAGAGAGCGTGACAAATGCTTTTCCTTCACCGGACTGTTTGAGTTTTTTTCTGGGTTTTTTGTTCTCCTGTTCTATTATGGCAGAGGTAAATGCAGCTCTGTAAACTTCTCCAACTGTACACATATAGTATGAAGCTATCCATTCCCACAACTCGAACTCTTTTTCAGTTACTTCAGGGATTGGTTCAACGCGAATAATCTCCTTAAGTTTTCCGGCGAACCCGCTGCAATTGTCTGTTACCCTTCTTACAACAGCAATGTACTCCCTTTTGGACATAACTACTCTCACCCTTGAACCGGGAAGAACAATATTCTCCAACTCTTTTGGAATAAGATAAGTAACCCCCATTTTAAGTTTAAGCGGAAGGATTACAGCGGCATATTTAAGGCTTTCTCCGGTCATTGACCATTGGGTAAATTAATCAAATACTCAGCAACTTCTTCCAACAGCCATTTTGGAGTTGATGTGGCCCCACATACTCCAACAGAATCTCCTTCCGAGAACCACTCTCTCTTAATTTCAGTTTTACATTCGATGGAAAAACTCCAGGGATTCACAGAACGACACAGTTCAAACAGAATTTTCCCGTTTGAACTCTCCTTTCCGCTCACGAAAATAATAACTGAATGTTTTTTGGAAAACTCCTTTAAATAGGAGTGCCGGGAAGAGACTTGCCCGCATATTGTATTGAATGCCCGAAATTTATCTGCAGGTCCTTCAACTTTTTCAATCCTTTTTTTAATTGCTTCGCAAACCTCCAGGTACTCTTCCGGATTTTTTGTTGTCTGGGAAAATATATAAACCGGTTTTGAAAAATCCACAATATCAAGGTCGGAAATTTCCTCAATAATTATTGCATCTCCATCTACCTGGCCAATGAGGCCGTTAACTTCGGCATGTGCATGCTTTCCAAATATGAGCAACTGCCCGTTTATCTTTTTGAGTTCTTTGTAGTACTTCTTAACACGTTCCTGAAGTTTTAGAACCACAGGACAAGTGCAGTCTATAATCTGCAGGTTGTTCTCCTTTGCAATTTTGTAGCTGGAAGGAGGCTCTCCGTGGGCGCGGATAAACAGTACTTTATCTTTTAATTCACTGAGTTGTGAATAGTCGATTGTTTTTAACCCTTTTCCCTTAAGTCTTTCAATTTCGGTGCTGTTATGAACTATTGACCCCAAAGAGTTTAACTCCTTATTTTTGTCAAGATATTTTTCTGCCTGTTCAATAGCTCTCACTACTCCATAGCAAAAGCCAGAATGATTGTCTATTTCGACATTTAATTCCATCTCTTCGAAATTAATTTTTCAAACCACTCGACCTGATCGTCAATTGTCATATTGCTGTTATCTAGCAAAATTGCATCCTGCGCCCTCCTGAGAGGAGCAGCTTCACGGGTCTCGTCCAAATAGTCCCTCTCCTTTACATTTTTAAGCACGTCGGCAAAACAGGGATTCTCTCCTTTTGCTTTCATTTCGTTATAGCGTCTTGTTGCCCTTACCTCTGTATTTGCCGTCATGAATATTTTGAGCTCGGCATCGGGAAACACAACAGTACCGATATCTCTCCCGTCCATAACAACTCCTCTCTTTTTCCCCATTTCTGCCAGAATTTTGTCTACATACTCTCTAACAATTGGCAGGGATGCTATGAAACTCACCTTTTCCGATATTTCCAGAGAGCGGATCTCTTTTTTGGCTAACTCTCCATTAAGATAAAGCTGGCTTGAACATTCGGGACCTGTAGGTTTGAATTCAAGTTCCAGAGTCTTTAGCGAAGTTTCAAGAGCTTTTTTGTCGATTTTATTGTTTTTGTCAATTAAACTGAGCCGAATTGCATTTAGAGTTACGCCTCTGTATAGCGCTCCGGTGTCTACATAAATTAAACCGTATCTACCGGCAATGATTTTTGCAAAACTGCTTTTACCGGTTGAAGAATGGCCGTCTATGGCTATAATAATATTGGGGATTTTCATATTCATATTAAAGACAAACATACATAAAAAATAGTTTATCTTTGTAAAAATAATATTGATGAAAGTAGCCATCCTGGACATGGGGACAAATGTGTTTAATCTACTAATAGCAGATGTTTCCGGAGGTAGTTGTTCTGTTATTAAAGTATTAAAAATCCCCGCAAAAATTGGAGAAGGAGGGCTTGCAAAAGGGTTATTGATGCCGGCTGCATTTGACTCCACCAGAGATGCATTCAGAGAGATTTTTAAAACAACTGAAGAATTTGGAGGAGTAGAAGTGTTCAAGGCATTTGCCACTTCTGCAGTAAGGGGTGCATCAAACGCACAGGAATATTTGTCGATGATTAAAAACGAATTTGGGACAGAAGTTGAGATAATCACCGGAAACAGAGAAGCAGAGTTGATTTACAAAGGAGTGAGGGATTCTATACTCCTCTACAGGGAAAAAGTTCTGATAATGGATATTGGCGGCGGAAGCAACGAACTTATCATCGCCGATAAAGATAAAATTTACTGGAAAGAGAGTTATGACCTTGGAGTTGTAAGGCTGAAGGAATTGTTCCCGCCTTCCGATCCGATTAAACAAGTTGAAGTAGATTCTCTTACCCGCTACATAGAGGAGAGTATGAGTACTTTCTGGGAGGCTTGCCGGTTACACAAACCGACATTGTTGATTGGCTGTTCCGGTTCCTTCGACACACTAAGGGAACTTTTATATACTCAAGACGACGGAAGCCTTCCTGCACACGAACTTGATATGGATCTTCTATCGAACCTGCACGAAAGCCTGCTTAAATCGGTGAGTTGCGAGAGAGCCGGGATGAAGGGGATGTCCCCAATCCGGGTAGATTATATCGTAACCGGATCGGTTTTGATTAACTATATAATTGAACGGACAGGTATAAAAGATATCTACCAGTCTTCATACTCGCTAAAAGAGGGTTACATGACTGAAATTGCAGAATCATTAAATGATAAATAGCATACAAAAATGAAGTTATTGATTATCGACGACGAGAAGAGCATCAGAAATACTCTTAAAGACATACTTGAATTTGAGGGCCACGAAGTGAGTGTTGCTTCGGATGGAGCAGAGGGACTGGCGCTTGCAACAGCAAACAGTTTCGATGTAATTTTTTCCGATATCAAGATGCCAAACATGGACGGCATGGAATTACTCGACAAACTTGCCGAAGCAAATATTGATACATCGGTAATTATGATTTCCGGACACGGTTCAATCGATACTGCTGTTGAATGCATAAAGAAAGGAGCATTCGATTTTATCCAGAAACCACTTGACCTTAACCGTATATTAATTACTCTTCGCAACGCAACAGACAAGACAATACTTGTAAAAGAGACAAGAATTCTCAAGAAAAAAGTATCCAAAATTCCCGAAATAGTTGGTGTCTCTCCTGCAATATCCAAGATAAAAGACATGATAGATCGGGTGGCGCCAACAGATGCAAGAGTTCTCATAACCGGGTCAAACGGCACAGGAAAAGAACTAGTTGCCCGCTGGCTTCATGAGAAAAGCAGCCGCAGCAATATGCCCTTCGTTGAAGTAAATTGTGCTGCCATACCGGGAGAACTTATTGAAAGTGAACTGTTCGGACATGAAAAAGGAGCGTTTACTTCGGCTGTAAAGCAACACAAGGGGAAATTTGAACAAGCCGACGGCGGAACCCTTTTTCTGGACGAAATAGGAGATATGAGCCTTGCCGCTCAGGCAAAAGTGCTCAGAGTTCTTCAGGAAAATAAGCTCAGCAGAGTAGGGAGCGACAAGGACATCATTGTTCGGGTAAGAGTAGTTGCAGCAACAAACAAGAATATAGACGAAGAAATTTCCCGCGGAACATTCCGCGAAGACCTTTACCATCGCTTAAGTGTAATTGTAATACACGTACCTACTCTAAAAGAGAGAACTGAAGATATCCCGCTGCTGGCAAAACACTTTATCGAACAGGTATGCGAGGAGAGCGGAATGGCATTGAGAGCGATTGACAAAGAGGCTTTAGACGAACTTGCCACTTATCCGTGGACCGGGAATATCCGTGAATTGAGAAATGTGATGGAGAGATTGCTGATTCTGAGCAACAGTATAATATCCAAGGCAGATGTTGTTGCCTATGCAAAACCGATATTCCGGTAAAACTTAGGGGAGTGATATTCAAACTATTGTTTAAATATCACTCCCCAATTGAATTTCCAGGATGTCGAGAAGAAAAGGAGTGGTTACTCCTTCTCAATCCTTAACTGTTGGATGAAATTTCCATCCTCCTGGGTCTTAACAAACAATGTAACCCGAAACTTTTCTCCTCCGGCACTGAGATTACCGACTGCATATTTCATTGGTGCTTTGCCGCTTCTATATGTTATAGCAAAACTCTTAGGTGTATAATTTGTAAAGAATTCTTTAAGAATCTGCTTGGCCTGAGCTTTGCTGCACACATTCACATCTCCCAATACATCGATCTCCAGGTTATGGGCCAACCAAACCGAGAGTTTTTCAGAATCACCGGACTGGATATATTTTGCTATTGGAACGAAAACATCCTGCTCAGTTCGGTTTTGTCCGAAAAAAGTTGCAGTTGAAACGATTATCGTTAATAATGAAATAAGAACCGATCTCATATCTCTTCTTTAAATTACTTAAGATTAAGCAAGCAAAAATCAAGCCATAACACACGATAATTAAATTAATGATTCTCTTAAAATAATCTTATTTTTGTAATTATGAAGATCTCTTTTTTGTTGGTAGGTAAAACAGATTTAAAATCTCTGCTGGCCGGTATGACTCTCTACGAAGAGAGGATAAAGCGCTATTCCGATTACAAAAGAATTGAGATACCGGAGTTAAAATCGGCATCATCTTTGAGTAAAAGTGAGATAAAGGAAAAAGAGGGAGATTTGATACTTAAGCAGATAAAACCGCAGGACGAATTGGTGTTGCTCGATATTGAGGGACGAAGTCTCTCATCGGAAGAATTTGCTTCATTTATGGAAAAGAGGGGAGTTTACGGAACTAAAGGAGTTGTATTTGTAGCAGGAGGTGCTTATGGATTTTCGGATTCGGTGTATTCACGGGCAAACTACAAACTTTCGCTTTCGTCAATGACTTTTTCGCATCAACTTGTAAGGCTTATTTTCCTTGAGCAACTATATCGTGCATTCACTATAATAAAAGGGGAACCATATCACCACGGATAATGAATGAGTATTTTGATAAGATGTTAAAATGGCGTACACCATTCCTGTGGATTGTAGCGCTCATTCTTGCTGCAATTTCATTTATGGAGTTTTCCACCTCCGACTCTCTGGACAGAGAGGTTAAAAATCTGGAAAGTACAATACACAAGAGGCAGCAAGTTCTGGAAGAGTACTCACGGAAAGCGATAGAAACTCCAGATTCAATTTTTTTAGAATTCCCTGAATTGCCCGAAGATATGGCAATTTATAAATTCTATTCAGATACTCTCCATTCCTGGGTGAATCAATTGCCAATATCAAATGACGATATAGACTTTTTCCCTTTTGGTTACACTCTGAACCACCTGACCAGCAGGGGTGTTTCTAACACACCGCTTGCATACATCGGTCAGTTTGAAAGATATCTTAGTTTGGGTTCTGCCTGGTACATTGTAAACATGTATACGAAGAACCAGATAACTGTTGTAAGCGCACTCCTTGTCCAAACAGACTATCCTTCCGACAATTCAATTTTAAAAAGCGAAATCAATCCCAACCTGGCCCTTAGCAAACGTCTTTCAATTGTTCCCGTAACTCAGGATGAATCCTATATTATCAAGGGTAAAAACGGAGGAGTACTTTTTTCTGTTCTTAAGAACCTTCCCAGCAACAGAGGTGAAGCAGGTTCTTCCTTGAGGTGGATCGCTTTGTTTTTCATTATAACAGCACTTTTTAGCGAATTGCAGACCAGAAAAAGGATCAAACAGTTTTTTATTGTTTTTGCCGGTCTAACTGTTTTAAGATTTTTTGCAATATATTTTGCTCAAAATGTTGGAGGAAACATAGACCTTTTTTCTCCGAATCTTTATGCCGATTTTGGTTTGTTTGGCTCAATGGCCGATTTGCTTATCAATCACTTGTATGTATTTCTTGTTGTTCTCGGGCTTTTTATGATTCGCAAGAGTCTTGCACTTACTCTTTTAAAAGCATCTCCAAAGAAAAAAGGGATAATGAAAGGAATATTTATTGCCACCCCGTTTCTAATAATGGCATATATTCATATCAGTCTCAAGTCTCTCATCCTTAATTCCAATATTGTACTGGAGCTTTACAAGATTGATGAAATATCGGTCTATACAATTTTGTCATATGTTTTGTATGCACTTCTGTTTACCTCCCTGCTCTTTTCACTCCAGATTTTAAGGCCGGTAATCAAGAAAAGGTCTAGCTTCTCTTTTCTAAAGATGAGGCCAATGATGATTTTCATCTCTTTAATATCCTTATATTCGCTGGCAACAGTAAGTTACTTTGGATTTTCAAATGAATATGAGAGAAACAGGGTTCTCACAACAAAAATGTCGGTTGAGAGGGACCTGAATATTGAGCTCATTCTTCGGGGTTCCGAAAAGCTTATTGAAAATGACCCGGTTCTCTCGTTGTGGATTCAGATTGACCAAAGCAACGAGATGGTGACCAACATACTCACAGAACAGTACTTCTGGAGCCTGATGCAAAAATACGATCTGAAGGTTACTATCTGTAAGAAAACCGATCCCCTGATTGTTGATTCCGAAATGGCCCCGCTCCCTTGCGGTCAATACTTCGACAGTGAAATTTCCAGGTTTGGTATTCCATTGTACAGTAAATCCGGTTTTTATTTCATGAACAACTACAATGGAAGAATAAGCTATCTGGGTGTATTTAAATTTCCCGGGTTTAACGGAGATCTTAATTTATACCTGGAATTTGATTCAAAATTCATGAAAGAGGCAATCGGATACCCGGAACTGCTTCTGGACCATAATCAAATGGACAACCTGAATATTCCTTCCAGTAATTCTTATGCCAAATATCTTAATTTAAGAATGATTTCCTACAGCGGGAAGTATAACTATTCGACCACGCTGGAAGACATATATGCTACAGGGTATTCGACTCTGCGAAAAGACGGGTATATACATTTTGTAAACAAAGCATCACCTGAAAATATTATAATAATAAGCCGCCCGGAAAGAAGCGTGTTTCCATACATTGTCACATTCTCATACATTGTACTTTTTTACTCCCTCATGATATTCGGGCTCATAAGAACAAGGCGCAAACAGTTTTTCCCGAAGGTGCCAAAGGAGTCGTTCCGGTGGAAAATTACTGTTCTCATTTTGTCGTCACTGGTTTTTGCACTGTTTTCAATGGGTACAGGAAGCATTTGGTTTTCGCTGAACTACTTTAACGAAAGCAACCGCAGTAAAATGGAAGAGAAGATGCAGTCCGTGCAGTCTACTCTCTCATACTACAGCAAGTCTGCACAACGGTTCAATGACCCCCAGTTCAACAATATAAGGCTTTTTGATGCAATGACCCGTCTCTCCAACAATACTCAGATAGACATCAATATATACAGGCCTGATGGTTTGTTGCTACGGACAACCCAACCGGAAATTTATGACAGATTTCTCATTGGCGCCAGAATGAATCCAAAAGCATACAAGGAGATAGTCTACAATAAGAAGAAGCAATTTGTAAACAGAGAAAACATTGCAAAACTCAGCTACTATTCGCTCTATGCGCCACTTTTCAACGAAAGCGGGAAACTGATTGCAATTGCCAACATACCATATTTCTCCCGACAGTCCGAAATCAGAAACGATGCCTCCAGCATTATAGCCGCAATAATAAACATATATCTGTTGTTATTGCTTGCA
>DOSU01000014.1:16477-31879 GCA_003513895.1 Rikenellaceae bacterium | reverse complement strand
GTTGTTATTGCTTGCAGCTGTCTTTGGAGGAATTGCTCTTTCGAATTCACTATCAAAACCACTGGCAGAGATCAGCCGAAAAATGCAGTTGCTGGATATTTCACAGCGTCCGGAACACATTGACTACAACAACAAGGATGAACTTGGAATTCTTGTGGCAGCATACAATAAAATGGTGGACGATCTGGAAGCTAGTACAATACAGCTGGCTCAGAGCGAACGGGAGCAGGCCTGGAGGGAGATGGCAAGGCAAATTGCCCACGAGATTAAAAATCCACTTACTCCTATGAGACTCAGTATACAACACCTTATGAGGCTTAAGCAACAAAATGTTGAGGGATGGCAGGAGAAATTCGATGGGCTTGCACACTCCTTAATGGAGCAAATTGATATTCTTTCCGATGCTGCAGGTGAATTTTCAAGTTTCTCCAGATTTTTCTCGGAAGAGTTGTCAAATACAGAACTAAACAGGCTCATCCGGGAGCAGATAATCTTGTTCAATACAAACGACAACATCTCCATTCGCTTCAAAAGCGATGATTACGAAGCAAATATATTTGCCAGAAAGACACAGATTACAAGAGTTCTCGTAAATCTGATGTCGAATGCAGTGCAGTCTGTTGAGTCGCAAACAAACGGCGAAATACTTGTTTTGTTAAGAAAAGATGAAAAATACTATATTATCTCAATAGAAGATGATGGCCCAGGAGTTCCGGATAATTTAACCCACAGGCTGTTCAAGCCAAACTTTACTACAAAGAGCAGCGGAACAGGTCTTGGCCTTGCAATTTGCAGGAGTATAATGGAACAGAGTCAGGGATTAATAGATTACAGCCGTTCGGAAAATCTGGGAGGAGCGAACTTTACAGTGAGAATACCAAGGACAGGCATTACTACTTCTGCCTCATAAATATCTGAATGGGAGTTCCTGTGAAGTTAAAGTGTTTACGGAGTTTATTCTCGAGATATCTTTTATAATCTTCTCTAACATACTGGGGAAGGTTGCAAAAAAACACAAAAGAGGGAGATGGAGTAGGAAGTTGAGTCATATATTTAATTCTCACAAACTTTCCTTTGATTGCAGGTGGCGGATAATTAGCAATTTCCTCAAGCATAACATCATTAAGCTTTGAAGTTGGAATCCTGCGAGCCCTGTTTTCATGAACTTCTGCAGCTGCCTTGAGCACATCAAGAATTCTCTGTTTGGTTATAACAGATGTGAAAATTAGAGGTACATCGGTAAAAGGTGCAATCCTGTCCATGATTTTTGCAGTAAACTCCTTCATTGTATTAGAGTTTTTGTCTTCAATCATGTCCCATTTGTTTACGACAATAACACAACCCTTTTTATTCTTGATAATCAGGTTGAAAATCGACATATCCTGCCCCTCTGCTCCCATGGTTGCATCCATCATGAGGATACATACATCTGCGCTTTCAATAACCCTTAATGAACGCATAACGGAGTAAAACTCCAGATCTTCTTTTACTTTATTCTTTTTCCTCAGGCCTGCTGTGTCTACAAGCATAAAGTCATAACCGAACTTGTTATAGTGGGTTGCAATTGAATCTCTGGTCGTTCCTGCTACCGGGGTTACGATGTTTCTCTCTTCGCCCAGTAGTGCATTTGTAAGGGAAGACTTACCAACATTCGGTTTACCCACAATTGCAATATGCGGAATTGCAGGTTTGTTCTCGTCGTGTTCCGGCTCATCCGGAAGAAGTTCCAGTACTTTGTCCAGAAGATCGCCTGTTCCTGCGCCGCTTGCCGATGAAATCGCAAATGGTTCTCCGAGACCCAGTGAGTTGAAAACGTGAGTATCAAATATTTTATCTCCGGTATCTACTTTGTTGGCAACCATAATTACAGGTTTTCTGCTTCTGCGCAAAATGTCAGCAATCATGCCGTCAAAATCTGTAATGCCTGTTCCAACTTCGCAAAGAAAAAGGACAACATCGGCCTCCTCGATTGCAAGGTGAACCTGCTTTCTTATCTCTACTTCGAACACATCATCGGTGTTCATAGCATATCCACCGGTATCGATAACCGTAAACTCCTTGCCTGTCCACTCACAATTTCCATAATGACGGTCGCGGGTAACACCGGAAATTTCGTCCACAATAGCCTTCCTCATACCCACAAGACGATTGAAAAGGGTAGATTTACCCACATTTGGGCGTCCTACAATAGCAACAATACTCATAATCTTATATATCTCCGCAGTCCGAACTGCATGTTGAGCAGCTTGAACAGCCGCCTGATAAAGGGTCGTATTTAATATTCAGAGACCCACTCTTTTTTTTCTTCCAGAGGATCTTCTCCTCCGATTTTGCACACATCAAACCCTTTTTGCGCAACTCTTTGTTACTCCCGATCTCTTTATCGGGAAACCTGCCATCCTTCCTGAAGATAACATTAAAAGAGAGCAGGAAGACACTCAGGCCAACAATTACTAACGATAAAAGTATAATTTCCATAAAAAATTCAAATAATGTTAAAGATTGTAAAAGAGACACTTTTCTTTTGGGAGGATCGGATGGCTGCCTGTCTGAATCATTTGTGGCAGTTGGTGTACCTTGAATTTAACAGAATTCATCATGTGGCGAATCCTGTTTACGAGATTTCTGTCCGTTCCGCACTCAATTAGTTCTTCGGAGCTTTTCCCCTCTTCGATGAGTGAATGCAAAATTGGATCCAAAACAGAGTATACCGGAAGTGTGTCGCTGTCTTTTTGATTTTCGCTCAATTCGGCAGAAGGTTCTTTTGTAATAATCGCATGAGGGATAATTGCATTATGGCTGTTTATGTAATTTGCTATGCTGTATACCTGCAATTTATATACATCGGCAAGTACCATCAAAGCACCGGTAAGGTCTCCGTATAGTGTTCCATACCCCATAGCAACTTCACTTTTATTCGAAGTATTCAACACAAGTGATCCTGTTTGGTTTGAAATGGCCATCAATATTACGCCTCTTATTCTTGCCTGAAGATTTTCAATTGTAATCCTTTTTGTCTCATTGTCAAACAGATCGTCCAGTTCCTTAACAAACCTGTTAAAAACACCTTCTATAGGAACAATATTGTACTTCACTTCAAGGTTTTCGGCAAGTTCAACAGCATCTGTGACAGAGTGCAGGGTCGAGTAGGGCGAAGGCATTAGTATTGCCTGCACATTATCTTTCCCAAGAGCTTCAACAGCAAGAGCCAGGACAACAGCCGAATCGATTCCGCCGGACAAGCCAACGACAGCACTGCTTTTCCCTGCATCACGAAAAAATGTTCTGATGGATTCCACAAGTCTGTCGTGGATTATATCTGCTCCTGTACTAAACATATTTAAAAAATAAAACTTGTACTTATTGATTTGTAATTGTAAACTTTGTCGATTACATCGGCAAAGATATCTGCAACCGAAAGCACTTTAATTTTGGACATATCTAAGCCCGGGTCATTTGATATTGGAATGGTATCCGATATAATTACCTCCTGAAGAGCCGATTTGGCTATGCGTTCATATGCCGGTCCCGAGAGAACGGCATGAGTTGCAAGAGCCCGAACGCTTATGGCCCCTCTCTCAAGGAGCATGTCGGCTGCTTTTGTAATTGTTCCGGCAGTATCGATCATATCATCTATGATTACAATGTTTTTTCCTTCAACATCCCCAATGGCTGTCATTGAACCAACAACATTTGCTTTTTCGCGGGATTTATGGCAAATAATGAGCGGACATCCAAGTATTCTTGAATATGCATTGGCTCTTTTTGCGCCACCCATATCAGGTGCTGCAATAGACATGTTCTCGAGATTTAGGTCTCTGAGGTATGGCAGAAAGATGGAGCTTGCATAAATGTGATCTACAGGGAAATCGAAAAATCCCTGAATCTGGTCGGCATGAAGATCGGCAGTCATAACTCTGTCGCATCCGGCAGCGTCAAGTAGATTGGCAACCATTTTTGCTCCTATTGGAACCCTCGGGCGGTCTTTCCTGTCCTGGCGCGCCCATCCGAAATAAGGGATAACGGCAATAACTTTGTATGCAGACGCCCTTCTTGCGGCATCAATCATTAGCAGCAATTCAAAAATATTGTCAACAGGCGGGAACGTAGATTGAACGATGAATACAGTTGCACCTCGAACACTCTCTTCAAACGCAGGCTGAAACTCTCCGTCGCTGAAAACAGTAACTGAAGACTTGCCAAGGTCCAGTTTTAGCGAATCGGCAATTTTCTCGGCCAAATATCTTGAACTCCTACAGGAAAAAATTTTAAAATTATGCTGGTGATCCATAACTATTTAATTATTTTTTTTTTACTAATTATACTCTCTATGTAGTCCAGCACTTCCTCTCTCCCTTTGCCGGTTTCGGCAGAACTTAGAAAAATTGGGGGAAGTTCTTCCCAGTATTCAAATAAGACCTTGTTGTTATTCTCCACTCTCTCCTTCAAAGAAGTGACACCTTGTTTGTCGCATTTTGTGTATATTAATGCAAATGGCACTTCTGCCTCTCCAAGAGTAATAAGAAATTGAAGGTCAATTTTTTGAATTTCAAGTCTTGAATCCAACAGCACAAAAAGAACCTTGAGTTCTTCCGATTCATTTATGTAGTTCTTGTTTATAGCAGCCAGTTTCTCACGGTCTGCCTTTGAAATCTTGGCATATCCGTAGCCCGGAAGGTCGACGAGATACCAGGAGTCGTTTATAAGAAAGTGATTTACAAGTTGTGTCTTTCCAGGTGTTCCGGAAGTATGGGCAAGCTTGCCTTGCTGGCATAAAGCGTTTATCAAAGATGATTTTCCCACATTTGACCGCCCGATAAATGCAAATTCCGGCAGCTTTTGTGCAGGTTTACCGGTAACATTCTGGGAGCTTCCGGAGAATATCGCCTTAATTATCTTCATAGAACAGATTTTGTGCGGCAAAGGTACAATATTATGCTTATATTTGTATGGTGCGGGGCTAAAAAAATGGCAGAATGAGAACAGAGAGCAGCATAACCCTTCTTGAATTGCAGGAAAAAATAAAGGATTCCATTGAAAGCAAGCTGGATAAAAAATATTGGATCAAGGGCGAGATAAGTGACATAAATTACCAGTCAAACGGGCATTGCTACATCGATCTGGTGGACAGAAAAACTGAAGAGAGTCAGGTCTCTGCAAGATGCCAGGCAATAATCTGGGCCACAATATTCCGAATGATCAGGCCTTTTTTCGAAAGCACAACAGGTCAACAACTTTCTAAGGGAATGCAGGTTCTTGTTCTTGCACAACCTCAATATTCTCCCCTCTATGGACTTTCTCTCATAATTACAGACATCGATCCTTCATATACCGTTGGAGAACAAGAGCTTGAGCGGCAAAAAACAATTTTAAGGCTAAGAGAAGAAGGAATGTTCGACATGAACTCAACTCTTGAAATGGCCTCATTGCCATGCAACATTGCAGTAATCTCCTCTGAACAGGCTGCCGGCTACAGGGATTTTGTAAAACATCTCCACGAAAATGAATTCGGATTCAAATTCCGGACAGAGCTGTTTTGTGCGCCAATGCAGGGAAATTTGGCACCAGCTGGAATAATTGAGGCGATGGATAAAATTGCGCAAAGAGCACATGAATTTCACCTGCTCGTAATTATCCGAGGAGGAGGAGGGGTGCAGGACCTTATTTGCTTTGACGATTACGAGCTTGCAGCAAATATTGCTCAGTTTCCTTTACCTGTATTAACCGGAATTGGCCACGACCACGACTTTCACATTGCAGATATGGTTGCTCACACCTCAGTTAAAACACCAACTGCAGCTGCAGATTTTCTTATAGATATCTTTGCGGCCGAAGAGCAACAGCTCACTTACCTGCAGGGAAGACTTTCGATAGCTGTTCAGAACCGAGTTGTAAACGAGACCAGCCGGCTTGAAAACATAAAGAGAGATATTTTAGAGGGCTACAAGTCGAACATACAGAATAAATTACACCGGCTTGAACTTATTAATCAAAGAATTTTATCCGTCAATCCACTATCTCTTTTAAAAAACGGATACACCATTACACTGTGCAACGGTAAAAGAATTAACAGCGTAAAAGAGGTAACGGAGGGAGAGAAGATTAAAGTAATGGTACAAAATGGTACGCTTAATTGCATTATAGAGAGCATAAGTTATGAAAAAGGGTAAAGACACAAGTGAAAAAAGCTATAAAGAGGCTATTGCCGAACTTGAAGAGCTGGTTGCAAAAATTGAAGATCCTTTGACCAACATCGAGGAGATATCCTCATATGTAAAAAGGTCTCTGGAACTTGTAAATTATTGCCAGTTGCAACTTCGTTCATACAAAGAGGAGATAGATAAATTGTCTAAGAAAGAAAGTCATGACTGAATTGAAACTCTGGATCGACGATCCTTACCTGGAACCATATAAAAGAGAGATTTGGAGAAGGCATGAAAGGACACAGATAAAGAAGCTCGAACTCGCCGGATACAGTAAACCATTGAGCAGTGCAGTAAATGGTCATTTGTACTACGGCGTTCACAAGACAGAAAGTGGAACTGCTTTTCGTGAGTGGGCTCCAAATGCAACTGCAATTTACCTTATATGCGACCTGAATGACTGGAAAAAAGATGAAAACTTTTCTTTTAAAAAGGGTGAAAACGGAAACTGGGAGCTTATCCTGCCAAACAACACACTAAAGCACGAAGACCTTTTTAAATGGCTCGTGGTATGGGCCGGGGGAGAAGGAGAGAGAATCCCTGCATATGCAACCAGAGTTGTACAGGACCCTCAGACAAAGTTGTTTTCGGCACAAATATGGGATCCGGCTCCTTTCGAATGGAAGAACAAAGTTTCGAAAAAAATCATTAACCCGCTTATCTACGAAGCCCACATTGGGATGAGTACAGAAGAATACGGAGTTGGGACATACAACTCCTTCCGCAGGGATGTTCTTCCGAAGATATCAAAGCTGGGATACAACACAATTCAGTTGATGGCGATTCAGGAGCACCCGTACTATGGGTCATTCGGCTATCAGGTTTCAAGCTTTTTTGCAGCCAGTTCAAGGTTCGGGACTCCGGAAGAGCTCAAATTGCTTATAGACGAGGCACACTCACACGATATTTCAGTCATAATTGACATTGTCCATTCACATGCAGTTAACAATACTGCCGAAGGCCTTTCGGAGTTTGACGGTACCAGATACCTCTACTTCCACGAAGGCGCCAAAGGCGACCACCCTGCGTGGGGTTCCCGATGCTTCAATTACGGCCGTGACGAAGTTCTGATGTTCCTGCTTTCAAATTGTAAATACTGGCTGGAGGAGTACCATTTCGATGGTTTTCGCTTCGACGGAATTACAAGCATGATTTACGCCGATCACGGGCTTGGCAAGGATTTTACCGATTATAGCTGCTATTTTGGAGATAATCTGGACATCGATGCCATGGTCTATCTCTCTCTTGCAAATATGATGATAAAGGAGATAAATCCTTTTTCAATTTCTATTGCCGAAGATGTGAGCGGAATGCCCGGGCTTGCTGCTCCATTTGAGTCCGGTGGAATTGGGTTTGATTTCCGGATGAGCATGGGAGTGGCCGATCACTGGATAAAGTGGATAAAGGAGTTAAAAGATGAAGAGTGGAATGTGGGTGATATGTTCTGGGAACTTACAAACAAACGGATTGACGAAAAAACCATAAGTTATGCCGAGTGCCACGACCAGGCAATGGTGGGCGACAAAACCATAATCTTCCGATTGCTGGACGCACACATGTATACATCAATGAGCAGGTCAATTGAAAACCTCACTGTCGACAGAGGAATTGCGCTGCACAAAATGATTCGTCTTATAACTATCGCAACATCGGGCAACGGATATCTCAATTTTATGGGAAACGAATTCGGTCATCCGGAATGGATAGACTTTCCGCGACAGGGAAACGACTGGTCTTTTCATTATGCAAGGCGCCTGTGGTCACTTGCCGATGATAATAAGCTTAAATACAAATACCTGCTGGACTTCGACAAAGAGATGGTCCACTTTATAAAAAAATCAAAAATCTATAAGGAGAGACCCCAATCGCTATATCAGCATGTCCAGCAACAAGTACTCATATTTGCAAGGGGAGAATACCTCTTTGCGTTCAATTTCAACCCTTCCGAGTCGTATCCCAACTTCAGGTTCAACGCTCCTCCGGGGAGATACGAAATTGTTCTGGACACAGACTTGTTAAAATTCGGTGGATTTGGAAGAAATTCTGCAAAAACAGACCACTTTACCATTGTGGAAAAAGAGAACAATATGCTTTCTGTTTACCTTCCAAGTCGTAGCGCAATAGTCTTCAAAAAAGGGAGATAATAATAATTTCTTAACATTTTTTTCGCTATATTGCACAATTAATATCTAAAATATGGCCTACTTACAGTTTAACAAAGAGGAGCTGGTTAATCTGGAGTACTCTCTTAAAAGAGAGTTCTTATCTACCAATCATGCAGGGGGTTATCTTAACACTACAATCGTTTGTTGTAACACGAGAAAATACCATGGACTTTTAGTTCTTCCAATTTCAAACTTCAACTGTGAGAAATTTATCCTTCTATCTTCACTGGATGAAACACTGGTTCAACACGACAAATCCTTCAACCTGGGCATACACCGCTACGGCGATGTATATGAACCCAGGGGACATAAATATATAAGAGAATTTGAAATTGATAAATGCGTATCAATTACATACAGAGTTGGGGGAATGGTATTCAAAAAAGAGATGATGCTCTCACACAACGAAGAGCAGTATTTCGCAAAGTATACGCTGCTGGAAGCAAACTCGCCTACAACATTAAGACTAAAGCCATTTCTTGCTTTCAGGCATATTCATACTCTTTCGAAGGCAAACATGGATGCAAACACAGCATCAAAAGAGATAAATAAAGGTCAATCATTCCGAATGTATGAAGGCTTTCCCGACCTTAACCTTCAGTTGAGCGTCAAGAATGAATTCATCTCTTGCCCGGACTGGTACTACAACATCGAATATAAGGAAGAGCGCCGCAGAGGATATGAATCTGCCGAAGACCTTTTTATACCCGGTTATTTTGAGATGCCTATCAAAAAAGGAGAGTCAATAATATTTTCGGCATCGGTAAAAGAACAGAAACCTCTGAAACTGGCCGATAAATTTGATAAATATTTAGAACAAAGAAGTCACAGAGACAGCTTTGAAAGTTGCCTTAAAATAGCTGCAAAACAATTTATTATTCAAACCGGAGAAGATTTGAATATTTATGCAGGATACCCCTGGCTGGACAGAAACATAAGAGAAACACTGCTAGCCGCTCCGGGATTGACACTTTACGCTACAGGCGACTTTAGCCGTTTTAGAGCAATCATAGATACCGTCATCAAAAAAGAGAAGCAGCTTCTTACCGGCGAGAGCAACCAGCCCGATGTACCACTTTGGCTTTTCTGGGCACTTCAACACTATTCTGCCTTTTCGGAAAACAAAAACAAAGTTTGGAAAGAGTACGGAGCTTTGTTAATGGAGATACTGACATCATTTAAAAACGGGGTCCGCTCAAGTGTTAAATTGCATGATAATGGACTATTATGGGCAGAAAAACGCGGAACAGCTCTCAGTTGGATGGATGCTATGGTAGATGGAAAGCCGGTCACAGAAAGGAGTGGCTATCAGGTAGAACTCAATTCTCTATGGTATAACGCAATAATGTTTGCTATGTCCATGGAAAAAAAATCGAATGAGGGTGATTTTATAAAAGAGTGGGAACCGGTAGTCAAAGAAATTGAGAAGAATTTTAC
Source organism: Rikenellaceae bacterium (assembly GCA_003513895.1). Lineage (GTDB taxonomy): Bacteria > Bacteroidota > Bacteroidia > Bacteroidales > UBA932 > Bact-08. The sequence goes on along the minus strand of DOSU01000014.1, from coordinate 22,074 downwards.
AAAGGCTTTTTGGATAGAGAGTAAAGAGTTCCTTGCCGATTATGTAGGGTCGGAGGGGCAGAATAAGTTCGTCCGTCCAAATCAGTTGTTTACATGTGCTTTTGAATATTCACCAATAGACGATGAGCATAAGGCAAAAGTACTTCAGAAAATTAAACAGGAGCTCCTCACCTCAAGAGGAATCAGAACGCTCTCTCCGCAAAACTCTCAATATATGGGAGAATACGACGGCGATGAGAACTCGAGATCTCTTGCATACCATCAGGGAACAGCCAGGCCATGGTTGCTGAGTTTCTATATTGAATCCAATTTTAAATTGCACAGGAAGGCCTTTCTCACAAGAGCAGAAGAGATACTTGCAGCATTTGAAGAAGACATTGAGATACACTGCATAGGCTCAATTTCCGAAGTTTACGACGGAGACCCTCCTCACCAGCCACACGGATGTACTTCGTACTCAATTAGTGTTGCTGCACTCATGAGAGCAACAAGAATCATCGAGAATATCAAAAAAAGCTGATTATGAAAGTACTGATGTTTGGATGGGAATTTCCCCCACATATTTCCGGAGGTTTGGGTACAGCTTGCTACGGACTCACAAAAGGTCTTGCAAACATGGATGTGGAGGTGCTTTTTGTAATGCCTTCGTCATCGGGAGATGAAGATGAGTCGGCTGTTAAAATTATAAATGCCAGTGATGTTGCCGTTTCCGAAACTTGTAAAGACGTGCGGACTTTTCTGGAAAAAGTTCAGTTTCTAAGAGTTGGGTCAAACCTTGTTCCTTATCTCACTCCCGAACAATTCACCGAGATGGTGGAAAAGAACCGCAAAGGCCAGATCAAAGATTTTAAAACATATCTGGGTCAGAAATACAAATTCTCAGGGAAATACGGTTCCAATCTAATGGAAGAGGTTTCGAGATATGCGATGGTTGCTTCGGAAATTGCGCTCAAAAATAACTTTGATGTAATCCACGCACACGACTGGCTCACATATCTTGCCGGAATTGCTGCAAAAAGACTCTCCGGCAAACCGCTGGTTATCCATGTTCACGCAACAGAATTTGACAGAAGCGGAACAAATATCAACACATTAGTATACGATCTCGAGAAGCTTGGGATGAAAGAGGCCGATAAAATTATTGCAGTTAGCAACCTCACACGAAATATTATAATAAACAAATACGGAATAAATCCGGACAAAGTGGTAACAATCCATAACGCAGTTGATTTCGACGGATTTGAACAGGTGAACATCTCAAGAGGCGTAGACGAAAAAATTGTGACATTCCTTGGAAGGATTACCTTCCAGAAAGGACCGGAATATTTTATTGAAGCTGCAGCTAAAGTTCTTAAAAAATACCCCGATGTGCGATTTGTTATGGCAGGATCCGGCGATTTGCTCAACAGGTCAATCCGGAGGGTTGCCAAGCTTGGAATAGCCACCCGCTTCCATTTTACAGGATTTCTTAAAGGTGAAGATGTAAAAAAAATGTTCTCATATTCCGATGTTTATGTTATGCCTTCAGTTTCCGAGCCATTTGGAATCTCTCCGCTTGAAGCCATGAGGTCAAATGTTCCTACAATTATTTCAAAACAATCGGGCGTTGCGGAAGTGCTAAATCACGCAATCAAAGTAGATTTCTGGGATATTGACGCACTCGCAGATGCAATTTACGGTCTGCTCAAATATCCTGCACTATCAAAAATGGCCGTAAGAAACGGACTTGAAGAGGTAAACGCTCTCAGATGGGACAATGCGGCATTCTACATAAAAGAGATCTATTCAGAAGTTATTAAAGGAAAATAAAGAAATCTGCATATGAAAAAGACAATTTGCTTTTACTTTCAGGTACATCAGCCAGACAGGCTGAGGTTATACAGATTCTTTGACATTGGGAAAGACTCATGGTATTACGACGACTTTGCAAACAAAACAATACTCAAAAGAGTTGCCGAGAAGTGTTATCTTCCTGCAAATGAGCTAATGCTTAATCTTATCCGCCAGCACAACGGAGCTTTTAAAATTGCCTACTCAATTTCAGGTGTAGCACTTGATCAGTTTGAAAAGTTTGCTCCCGAAGTAATCGATAGTTTCAAAGAACTTGCAAAAACAGGATGTGTAGAATTTCTTGCCGAAACATATGCCCATTCACTTTCTTCACTCATTTCGGAAGAAGAGTTTGTTTTTCAGATTAAGAACCATTCGGATAAAATTGAATTGCTTTTTGGCCAGAAACCGAAAGTATTCAGAAATACAGAACTCATCTATTCCGACACTATTGGAGCTACCATTGCAAAAATGGGATTTAAGGGAATGCTCACAGAGGGAGCCAAACATATTCTCGGCTGGAAGAGTCCCAATTATATATATACAAACGCAATAAATCCAAGATTAAAACTTCTTCTCAAAAACTTTCAGCTAAGCGACGATATAGCTTTCAGATTTTCCGACAGATCTTGGGCCAACTGGCCTCTAACTTCAGACAAATATGTCACATGGCTCTCAAAATCACTAGAGAAAGACGATGTTGTAAATATTTTTATGGATTATGAAACTTTTGGCGAACACCAGCAATCGTCCACAGGTATCTTCCAGTTTCTTAAACATCTTCCCGGTGCAATCCTTTCTCAAACAAATTTTGAATTTTGCACGCCTTCCGAAGTATGTAAAAAGCATCAGCCTGTTGCCCCTCTTCATGTTCCGTATGCTATTTCCTGGGCCGATGAAGAGAGGGATGTTTCTGCATGGATAGGCAACGAGTTGCAAAACGAAGCATTCGGCAAGCTGTATGAATCCAGGGAAAAGATACTTAAGTTGGGAGATCCGGCACTTTTGTCCGATTTTTACAAACTTCAGGAAAGCGACCACTTTTATTATATGTGTACAAAATTCTTTTCGGACGGGGCCGTTCATAAATATTTCAACCCGTATGACACACCTTACGAAGCATTTATAAATTACATGAATGTTCTGAGCGACTTTTTGTCGAGAGTAGATAAAGCTATGGCCGAAGACAAAATCAAAAGTGGAACAAAAATTGCAGCAAAAAAGGGCTTGAAAAAAGCTAAAACTTAGATAAATATATGCCAGAGAAAAAGATAATACCCCCCGACTATTTGTTCGAAGTTAGCTGGGAGGTGTGTAACAAAGTGGGTGGAATACATACCGTAATTGCTACAAAAGCGCTCAATTTATCAAAGGAACTTAAGAATAATCATATACTTCTGGGGCCCGATGTGTGGAGAGAGACCGATAAAAATCCTGAATTTACCGAAGATCCAAACCTTTTCCGTGCGTGGCGCATGAAGGCTGCGGCAGATGGTCTGAGAATAAGAGTCGGAAGATGGGATATATCTGGAAATCCAATTGCCATACTTGTAGATTTTAGCCATTATATAACAAAGAAGGACGAAATCCTTACCGAATTCTGGAAAAAATTTAATCTTGATTCCCTTATCGGACAATGGGACTATGTCGAAAGCGCACTTTTCGGTTATGCGTCCGGACTGGTTATCGAAAGCTTCGTGAAGTTTAATCTGCTGCCATACCACAAAGTTGTTGCTCAGTTTCATGAGTGGATGACCGGAGCGGGACTTTTGTATATCAAAAGCACAGGGCTCCCCATTGCGACTGTATTCACTACTCATGCAACAGTTATAGGGCGTTCAATTGCCGGGAATGGCCTTCCTCTCTATGATTTTATGGAGAATTACAATGCCGACGAAAAGGCAAAAGAGTTTAACGTAACAGCAAAGCATTCTCTTGAAAAAGTTTCTGCCACCGAAGCAGATGTATTTACAACCGTAAGTGAAATAACAGCAAAGGAGTGTATACAGTTTCTGGACAGAAAGGTAGACATTGTTACTCCAAACGGTTTTGAAAACAGCTTTACGCCCTCAGCTGAGGAATATGAATCAGTTCATGCTTCTTCAAGAAAATTACTGCTCGAAATGGCATCTGTTATGTCGGGTTATCCTGTTGCCGGTAATGCCCTTATTTTGGCAATCAGCGGCAGGTATGAATACAAAAACAAGGGGATTGACATTTTTCTGGATGCTTTGGGCAGGTTAAACAATAATGAGAATCTTAAAAAAGAGGTTATTGCATATATTTTTGTTCCTGCAGCGCATCACGGACCAAACAAAGATCTTATAAACAAGATTCAAAACGGAGGCAATTACAGGACAAACTGCTCTCATTACCTGTCGGATCCGGACTGGGATCCGGTCGTAAAAAAAGTGAGTGAACTTAATTTGCTTAACAGGGAAGGCGACAGAGTAAGGGTATTCTTTATTCCTTCTTATTTGAACGGAAATGACGGAATTTTCAACAAAACATATTATTCACTTTTAGTTGGGCTGGATCTTACAATTTTTCCTTCGTATTACGAACCTTTTGGATACACTCCTTTGGAAAGCCTTGCATTCAGCGTCCCGACAATCACTACTACTCTTGCCGGTTTCGGGTTGTGGGTTCAGGAACACTACAAGAATATCCACCCAGGTATTCAAATTGTGGAAAGGAATGACCATAATTATGAAAAAGTAGTTAAAGATGTAGAATCAAAAATTGCTGAGGTTTCTGCATTGCCCTCAGGCGAAGAGAAAGAGTACAGAAACAACGCAAAAGATGTATCCGGAATAGCACTCTGGGACAATCAGATAAAATATTATAAAGAGGCTTATTCAATGGGAATAAATAAAATAATTGAAAACAAAGGAGCATTTCCTTCTGTTTTGGAAGAGAGAGAAAATTTGAGTTCTAAGGCAAGTGCAGTTAACTCACCTAACTGGTCCACTTTGATAATTAACAAGCAATTGCCGGAGAGGCTTCAGTCTCTGGATATCATTTCGAAAAACTTATGGTGGAGCTGGAATGAAGATGCAATTGAGCTCTTTAAAATGGTTGACGAACAACTCTGGAAGACTACTCTGGGGAATCCGATACTCATGCTGGACTTCATAAGTCTGTCCAAGGCCAAAGAGTTGGAAAACGACACCAAATTTCTTAAAAAGCTCGATTCTGTTTATTCAGGATTCAAGATATACATGGCCGAAGCCGGTTCCATGAAAGGTCCGAAAGTTGCCTACTTTAGTATGGAGTATGGGCTTGATCCTTCTCTAAAAATTTACTCCGGAGGACTAGGTATCCTTGCAGGGGACTACCTCAAAGAGTCCAGCGACAAGATGGTGCCAATGACCGGAATTGGACTTTTGTACAAATACGGTTATTTCACTCAGAAGTTGTCGGCTCAGGGCGATCAGGTTGCAGAGTACGAACCTCAGGATTTTACAAAAATTCCGGTAACGCCGGTGAGGGATGAGAACGACAACTGGGTTACAGTGAGTTTAGCGCTGCCTGGAAGGAATTTAAATGCCAGATTGTGGAGAACAGATGTGGGAAGAACTGAACTCATTCTAATGGACACCGATTTCGAAGACAATTTGCCGGAAGACAGGTCTGTAACCCACTATTTGTATGGAGGCGACTGGGAGAACAGGCTTAAGCAGGAGATGCTCCTTGGCATTGGAGGAATCCGGGCTCTGAGAGCACTCAACAAAGAGGCCGATGTTTATCATTGCAACGAAGGCCAC
>DOSU01000014.1:0-16407 GCA_003513895.1 Rikenellaceae bacterium | reverse complement strand
ATTGCAACGAAGGCCACGCTGCATTTATTGGTCTTGAAAGGCTCCGGGAATTTGTAACACAGGAGAATCTTACTTTTGGAGAAGCAGTTGAAGTGGTGCGCTCTTCATCTCTCTTTACAACACATACCCCTGTTCCTGCAGGACACGACTCTTTTGGAGAAGACATTTTAAGGAAATACATGTCTCATTACCCTTCGAGGCTAAAGATCTCATGGGAAATGATGATGTCGCTTGGGAAACTGGACCCCAGCAACTCCAATGAAAAGTTCTCGATGAGCAACCTTGCCTGTAATCTTTCTCAGGAGATAAACGGAGTAAGCTGGCTGCACGGGAAAGTAAGCCGCGAGATACTGTCTCCACTGTGGCCGGGTTATCTCCCCGAAGAACTTAATGTAGGTTATGTAACAAACGGAGTTCACTACCCCACATGGACAGCTGCCGAGTGGAAGGATGTGCATGCCGATGCCTTTGGAGACGATTTTGCAACTCATAACTACGACAAGAGCATTTTTGAAGGGATATACAACATTGAAGAGAGCAGAATATGGTCCGTTAGAAGCAAGCTTAGAACCAGACTGATTCGGACAATCAAAAATTCACTTTCAAACACTTCTGAAACAACACACTATACACCCCAACAGGTTGTTGCGATCAAAGAATCACTTAGGGACGATATTCTTACAATTGGATTTGCCCGCCGCTTTGCTACGTACAAAAGGGCGCATCTTCTTTTAAAAGACTTGCAAAGACTGGACAAAATAGTGAACAATCCCAAGCAACCAATACAATTTATTTTTGCCGGCAAGGCACACCCTGCCGATAAAGCGGGACAGGATTTGATACGCCATATTGTTGAAGTATCACTTATGCCTCAGTTTACAGGAAAGATAGTCTTCGTTCCCGGATATGATATGACTCTGGCAAAAAGACTAGTTCAGGGAGTTGATGTCTGGATGAATACTCCAACAAGACCGCTAGAAGCTTCGGGAACAAGCGGTGAAAAAGCGGCTATGAACGGAGTAATGCACTTCTCTGTTTTAGACGGATGGTGGGTAGAGGGTTATAAAGAAGGAGCAGGATGGGCACTTCCAATGGAACGCACATATGAGAATCAAAGTTATCAGGATGATCTGGATGCCGCAACAATATACAATATGCTTGAAAACGAGATAGCTCCGGTCTTTTACAACACACATCAGGGAACAGGGATTCCTATGGATTGGGTTATGATAATTAAGAACACTATTGCTAAGGTTGCAGCAAACTTTACGACCAACAGAATGATTTCAGACTATTGCGAAAAATATTACAATCCTCTTGCGAAACGCCACGAAAGCATTATTGCCGGCGATTTTGCTCTTGCAAGGGAGATTGCATTCTGGAAAAAAAGGGTTCGAAGCGAATGGCCTCATATTGAGGTTAAAAGTTTTGTAAAACCAGACAACTCAAGAGTGAACATAACACTTGGCAATGAATATCATTCTGAGGTTGAACTGTCAATAGGAGATCTTAGTCCCGAGGACATAGGTGTCGAAATTGTTCTTGCCAGGCAGGACAATAATAAACAAACAATAATAAAAAAGAGATACGAATTCAAAACGGAAAGTTTCGAAAATGGTATTGCAAAATATGTATGCAATATGTTACCCGACGATGCCGGAGTATATACAATTGCCGGAAGAATATATGCAAAGAACCCGAATTTAGCTAACCGTCAAGACTTTGATTTAGTAAAATGGTTGTAGCAGCTACAGGCTTTTTTGATGGAGTCCACAAAGGACATCTTGCAGTGATAGAGAGAATAACCTCTCTTTCAAAATTGCAGGGGATGGGTTCTGCTATCATAACTCTGTGGCCTCACCCACGTGCCGTTCTTCAGCAGGATGCGGCGAAATTCAGGCTGCTTACTACTCTCGACGAAAAAATTGCACTGCTCCGTTCATATGGAATAGAACATGTGCACACTCTTCATTTTGATAAAGACTTTGCAAAGCAGACCACACAGGAGTATTTCAAAAACTATTTGCAGGACAGGTTTAATGTTACTACGCTGGTCATCGGATACGACCACAGAGTAGGAAGCGACTTGAACCAAACGCAGGATGAAATGTTTGAAATTGCCCGTAACATGGGGATAACCCCTGTGAGAGTAGATGAATTTACCGAAGGAGAAAGCGGGCTTGTAATTAGCTCTACAAAAATCAGAGATTTTATTACATCCGGCCAAATTGAAAATGCCAACTCACACCTGGGCTACAGATATGGTCTTGAAGGCGCAGTTGTGGAAGGGAAGAGAATAGGACGAACAATAGGATTCCCAACAGCAAACATGAGGTTATACGAGCCGCTTAAACTATTACCCGGCGACGGAGTATATGCAGTTTGGGCAAATGTTTTGGGGAAAACCTACAGAGGTATTGCAAACATTGGCATTCGACCTACTGTGGGTCAAAATAACGAAAGAACAATTGAGACAAACATACTGGATTTCGATGAGGACATTTACGGTCTTACAATCAAAATTGAGTTTGTCGCAAAGATGAGGGATGAGGTTGCATTTTCGTCGCTCGAAGAGCTAAAGTCACAACTGTTCAAGGACAGGGATAACTCATTTAACTACCTACTGAATCAAAACATACAAATGAGATAATTTCTTTTGTAGTTAATTTTTTTTATCTTTGTAACAAAGGATCCTGTTGTGCAGGATTCTTTTTTAATTTTTTTTAAATACTATTATGTCAAAAATTCACTATTTAACCTCAGAAGGTTTAGACAAACTGAAAGCCGAATTTCAACATCTTGTTTCGGTGGAGCGTCCCTCAATATCAAAACAAATAGCAGAAGCCAGAGATAAAGGAGACCTCTCGGAAAATGCAGAGTACGATGCTGCAAAAGAAGCTCAGGGACTTCTGGAGCTAAAGATTTCGAAGCTTGAAGACATGATTGCCAATGGCAGAATTATTGATGAGTCGAGGATTAACACAAGCCAGGTTCAGATAATGAACAAGGTAAAGCTCAAAAACCTCACCAGCGACAGCGTTGTCGATTATATTCTGGTAGGAGAAGCAGAAGCAAACCTTAGAGAAGGAAAGCTGGCTGCAGCCACTCCAATTGGAAAGGCTCTTATTGGAAAGAAAAAAGGTGATGTAGTTGAAGTGAGCGTTCCATCCGGAACTGTGAAATTTGAAATTCTTGAAATTTCAAAATAAAATGTCATCCATATTTTCAAAAATTGCCAAAGGGGAAATCCCATGCTACAAGGTAGCCGAGAGCGATAAATATTTAGCATTTCTCGATATTAACCCAATTTCAAAGGGACATACACTGGTGATCCCAAAAGAGGAGACCGATTACATTTTTGATCTCGGGAGTAAAGATCTTTCGGAACTGATGCTTTTTGCACAGAAGGTTGCAAAAGGCATCGATGCGGCTATTCCATGCAAAAGGGTAGGCATAGCTGTAATAGGTCTTGAGGTACCCCATGCCCACGTTCATCTTTTGCCCTTGAACAACGAGTCCGATCTTGATTTTAGAAAGCCAAAACTCAAACTTGCCAAAGAGGAGATGGAGGCGATTGCACAAAATATCTCTTCAAAAATTAAACTTTAAAATAATGAGAAAAATTCTCTTTTTTGTTCTTATTTCGGTATTTACAATGTCATGCAGCTCTCATAAGGCAACCCTCAAGGCAAAAATTGAAGGACTCAATAAGGGTGAAGTAGTTCTTAGGATGTTAGACATTAATACCCAAGTAACTATTGATACTCTTAAGACAGACGAGAACGGGCTTCTGAAATTCACAACAAAAATTAAGGGAGACTCTCCAAACTTCTATTATTTGTATTATAAAGAACAAAAAATCGCCTCAATGATTCTCATGAAGGGCGACAATATTTACTTAACCACCGATACACTAGGGAAAAACCAGAATATTGAAGGGTCCGGAGAGAGCATACTTCTACTTGAAATTGAGAAAAACCTTTCAGTTGCAACAGCCAAGTTCGACTCTCTGTCTGTTTTAAGGAAGAATGCAGTTCTTGCAGGCGACAAAGCTCTTGAAGACTCGCTCGGGTACCAATTGGGCTCTCTTTATGTTAAAAGCAAGCAGGCTGCCATAAAATCCCTCTATTCAAACCCGGGTTCAATAACAAATGTACCTCTTCTCTATTTTAAATTTCCCGGCGATCTTCCTCTCTTCGGAGATGTAAGAGATGTATTGCTTTTCCAAAGGGTGTACGACTCTCTGCAGCCGATATATCCTAATTCAAATTTGCTTCCTGCACTTTTATCCGAAATATCATCGAGAGGGCAATCAGATGCCTTTACTTCAAAACTTCTGAATGCATCTGAAGTAGGTTATCCGGATATCTCTTTGCCTGACACAAAAGCAAAAATGAGAACTCTTTCGGATCTTTCGGGCAAAGTGATAATACTGTTGTTCTGGTCGGTTAATGATGTAGAACAGAAAATATTCAACAGGGAATTGCTTGATATTTACGATAAATACAGTGAGAAGGGGTTGGAAATTTATCAGGTTTCAGTTGATACCGACAAGACATTGTGGGCAAATTCAGTTGCCCAGCAGCAATTGCCATGGATAAACGTATGCGACGGACTTGGTTCTTCTTCACAGGCAGTTATAACTTACAATGTAGATAAAGTTCCTACTCTGTATGTTATAGACAAAAGTGGCGTAATTGCAGCTAAAGACATGTTCGACTCAAAACTTGAGCCGCTCATCTCATCACTCGTAAGAAAACAGTGAAAAATCAGAGCAGAGAACGCTTTGAAACCCCGGCAATAAAATCTTTAAGATAAAAAGGTTCGAAATAGGCAGTGTCTACAAATTCTCCTTTATTGAACTTGTCAAGAGCCGGTTCTAGCATTCCTCTGGCAGAGGCATCAAGAATTCTGAACAAGGCATTAGGGTGTTTTATCACATCCATCGCCTTTTTTGCTCCGTCACCAGTAAAAATAACAAGCCCCTCAGAAAGCTCGGAAGAAAAACTGTTTTCATCCAGAACCATAGCCTCGGTTTTCGAAACAGCATGACAATCCCGGTCAAAACGACAAGTATATACCTCCATTCTTCTGGCGTCAATCATGGGAGCAATAATGAGCGCTCCATAGGGCATTTCTCCCTCCTGTGCGCATAATCTTGCAAGAAGTTCAAGAGAACTCACAGCAATGAGCGGAATTCCTGAACCGAAACATAATCCTTTTGCTATAGATACTCCAACCCTCAGTCCTGTATAGGAACCGGGACCTTCACTTACAACCACAGCACTGCAAAGGGAAACAGAAGAGGAGGCCTCTTCCAGAACCTCCTCAACAAAACCGGCAATTATTCTTGCATGTGCCTTTGGCTCTTTGATAATTCTTTCCGAAACAATTTTGTCGCCAATGCTCAGAGCAACAGAACAAACCTCGGTGCTTGTTTCAATTAAAAGTAATTGAGGAGAGGGCATTATTTGTCTTTTTTAACGATCGTTTTGGCTTTTTCTTCTTCTTTCTTGCCAATAACTTTAGCGCCTGCCTTAAGTGTTTTGCTTATAGCGGAGTAAGGTCCTATTACAACCTTTTCCCCCTCTTTAAGTCCGGTAAGAACTTCGATGTTGGAAATATCCTGAATTCCTGTAGTAATTTCTCTTACCTCAAGAGTATTATCGGCTTTTATAACAAAAACCTGTTCCAGCATATCATCTGCCAGTTTAACTTTTTTCGTTGTATCGCCTTTTAGGTCTGTTCTTGTTGTAATGGCCTGAAGAGGAACAGTGAGGATATCATATTTTTTGTCAGTCTGAATTGAGACAGTAGCCGACATTCCCGGACGGAACGGATTTTTGCCATTGACAATAAGATCGGAGTACGATTCCGGAAGAATAAGAATTTCAACCTCAAAATTTGTAACCTGGTCAATTGCAGATCCAATGTTCTTTGCAGAATTTGCAATTTGTGTAACAATACCCTTGAATTTACGATTCGGATATGCATCAACCTCAATAGATGCTGTATCGTTGAGTTTAATACGAATGATATCGTTTTCATTCACATCTACAAGTACTTCCATATGGTCGAAATTTGCAATGCGGAGCAATTCTGTTCCGGCCATCTGGCTTGTTCCCACAACTCTTTCGCCCTTCTCTACGCTCATTTTTGAAATAATGCCGTCCATAGGAGCATAGATAGTTGTTTTGGTCAGATTTTCATTAGCCTCTTTAAGAGCAGCAGATGCGCTCTTTACATTAAATTCGGCAGCCTTTATCTGCTCTTTGGAAACATTGTACTGAGAGGATGCACTTTCAAATTCGGCTTCGGAAATTGCTTTCTGGTCGAAAAGCGTTTTGCTTCGTTTGTACGACTGTTCAATCTGGGTGAACTGAGCAAGTTGCTGAGTGAGCTGGGCTTTAATGGAATTGAGCGACGCCTCTGCTCTGTCTCTCATGGATATGTAAACATCCTGTTTGATTTTGATGATAAGTTCACCCCTTTTAATGTAATCTCCCTCTTGAAAATTGAGATCAATAATTTCCCCTGAAACATCGGGTGATATCTTTACCTCAACCACCGGCCTTATTTTTCCGTTGGCAGGGATAACTTCGGTGATACTCCTTTTAGAGATAACTTCTGAAGAAACCTCGATTTCTTTGTTTTTGTTCTTAGTGCCGAAAAAAATCAGAACAGCTATTAACAAAACCGCTGCTGCGATTATCCATTTAAAACTCTTTTTCATATTATTGCGGGTGAAATTGTAATCAAAATTAATTAAAGCGTAATAGGGGATCCTTTATAAAAATCAAGAATCTTCAGCTGGAAAATAAACTGGTACTTTGCCTGATAGTAATCGGACTGGCTCTTGAAGAGGTTCGCTTTTGCAACAGTATAATCTGTGGCATTAAGGACACCTACATCAAATTTCTGCTGAACATACCTGAAAGACTCTTCTGTCGCCTTTACATTCTGCTCAGTTGCCTTAAAACGGGCAAAGAAGGAGTATGCATCGTTTACTGCTTGCTGAATCTCTTTGTAGAGAAACTGCTCACGATTTTTTACGTCAATTTCTGAGCTTCTCACGCCAATACGGGCATTTTTAATAGCAGTATTGGTCCTCCAGGAGTTAAATATAGGGATGCTAAGCCCAAAGGTTAAGGATGGATTCCTGTTTTCGTTAAACTGGGTCATGAAATCCACATCTCTGCTGTCGGCATAGTATGAACCATACCCTGCGCTAAAAGAGACCGAAGGATAACTTCTTCCTTTTGCAATAGCAAGCTGTAGAACTGAGTTGTCGCGGCTCAGGCGTACACTTTTAATTTGTGGCAAATCAAGCGATCCGTTGTAGAGAGCTTCAATTGATTCTCCTTTAAACTCTGTAACAACATAATCGAGGTTTGGCAGAGATATGTCGAACTCATTCTCGGTAGAGAGATCCAAAAGTTGTTTAAGCGAAAGTAAATTGCTTGTTACCTGATTTTCTGCATTCACAAGCTGAACTCTCTCTCCGGCAAGCTGCGCCTCAATTTCGAGCAAAGAGCTGTATGCCTGGCTTCCGGCATCGACCAGTTTCTTTGTTCTTTGTGCCTGGCCTTCGGTACTTGAGAGGCTGGATTTTGCGGTATTTAGTATCTCTTTTGCCAGTAAAACCTGAAGGTATGACCTGGCAATTTCGATGGAAATTTCATTTCGGATTCTGCTGACCTCCTGAACAGATATCTCACGCATAACGTGCTTGCTCTTAAGGTCGTTGTTCTTAACCATTCCCTCAAAAAGATTTATTGAAGCCCTTGCAGAGGCACTTGTGCTCTGGCTAAGTTGATTTTCAATAATCTGAAGGTCATTCATGTTTACAGAACGGCCCCAGTTCATGCTATGACTCACAGATGCGCTCAAAGATGGAATGTAGTTGAGTTTTGACTGCAGCAGATTGTTGTCGCTTTGTTCAATGACAAGCTCCTGTTGCTTGATTCTTAGGTTGTTATCCCATGCATATTTAATACACTCCTCAAGACTCCAGAGCTTCTGCTGGGCAGATAGCAGGGTCGGGATTAAGATGAGGATAAAAACGGGGAGTTTGTAAATATTTTTCATAAGTTGCAAAGATATATTTTTTTTAATGAAAAACTCCCCGTAAGTAAAGATTTTAAGGGGGTTTGATGTCTATTGGATAATCTGCACCCTTGTCTGTAGCGTATAAAGATTTGCACTCATAAACTTAAATGCCCGCCACAGTTTTTTCAATCCGTATCCAACACCCACTCCAATGTATCCGGCAACCTCCTTGTCCCAGTCTCCGGCTCCACCTCTTGTACGAATGCACTCAGCATCCGAAAGCGGAACAACCAACATACTGCTGTAATGTTTTTTTTCCATTATGCAGCCTCCCATCCTTTTTTGAAACCATCCCTGAAATTAGGCCAGTACTTTTCTGCTTTTTCAAGCAGTTCAAGTGCGGCGGCGATAATTTCTGCAAGTTTTCTAAGCCTACCAATCCCTCCTCTAAGAAGAAGGTCTCTCTCGCTCAGGGGAACCATTCCCCATCCTTCAAACACATCACTTTGCATAGCTTATTAAATTTAAATATTCTCTGTATAATAAAGGTGTACAGAGTTCACCCGGAGTGTGCACCCTCCTTTTTATAATTTATATCTTTTGTCGGCAATACTGCCTGCTCTTTCGCCGTGTGAAATTATAAGAACTATCCTGCCCTTCTCTTTTTCCTTTAAAATGGCATTAATGATTATCTCTTCACTCTCTTTGTCCAGAGAAGATGTAGCCTCGTCCAGTATAAGAATCCCGTTGTTTCTGTAGAGAGCTCTGGCCATTGCAATTCTTTGCTGCTGACCTCTTGAAAGCTAAGTGCCATTTTCTCCTGTCTTCGTCTCGAAGCCCGAGGGAAGTGCTGCAATAAAATTCAAAATGTTAAGTTCTTCACACAATCTTAAAATCCTTTCAATATCCGGATCTTCCTCACCGGGTGCAATGTTCTCCAGTATTGTTGCATCATATAATTCGGGATTTTGTGGAACCACAGAAACCGATGAACGCCAGTGTCTGAGATTGATGTGATTTATATTTATATCGTTGAGCATAATTGTGCCATTCTGGGCCTGATGCATTCTTAAAATCAGAGAAACAACAGTGCTCTTTCCCGATCCGCTTTCGCCCGAAAGGGCGGTAATTTTTCCCCTTTTCAATTCCATGTTCATTTCAGTAAACAGCGTAGGCCTGTCGGGATATGAAAATCTGATTCCACTCAGGCTTAAACATTCAGGAGCAGAGAGATCCGGAGTTATCCCTTCAGACAAAGGCTCAGGATCAAGCTCCATTATTTCAAACAGCCTGTCTGCCGCAACCATTCCCTCCCGGATAACTGAGTTTATGCCAATCAGTTCCGAAAGCGGAGAGGAAAAGAGGGAGATGATTGTGAAAAAAGAGACCAACTCACCCAAAGTGATCTCTCCGGCCATCATGGATCTCCCTCCCAGCCATAGAATCAAAACAGTCAAAACTCTTGATACAAATTCTGCTGCGCCTCCCGCACCAGTACCAAATCTTCCCGATTTAAAAAATGTGTCACATAATTCCGAGAGATTGCCAATTGTCCTGCCAGCCGCAAACTCCTCGTTGCTAAAATATTTTAAAGCCTTTTGAGAACGGACCAGTTCAATAAGGGAACTTTCGAAACGGGAGCCCTGCTCCATAATCTTTCGATGTACCCGTTTGTTATAAGTATCATAAGTTATATATATTATATAGTAGACAGGTACACACAGAATTGCAACAAATGCCAGATTTGGAGAGATCACAAGCATAACTGCAAGCGAAATTATTAGTGTCGATAATGATATTACGATACCAATAAGAGTTTCTGTAACAAGGGATCGGATTTTAAATGCATCGGAGACTCTCGAAGTAATCTCCCCCGTTGTACGCAAATCGAAGAATTGCTGGGGTAGAGTAACCATATGCCTGATATACTCTCCAATAAGCCTTTTGTCTGTAGCTGTTCCTGTTTTTAAAAGCAACACCGATCTCATCCATGAAAGAAAAAACGACATAAGAAATACAGCAAGCATTCCAACTGCAAAAGTGTTGAGCATAACTGCATTGCCGTCCGGAATAATGCTGTCAATTATTTGCTTTATAAATATTGTAATGCTGAATGCTGTTGTCAAATATAAAATTGAGAGTAATAGCGCATTAAAAAGAGATTTTCTGTTTGAAGTAATTATCTTAAAAAGCCTTTCTAAAACCGGAGTGCCGGAAATTCCCTTTACAAATTCATTGCCGGGAGAGAGAGTAATCAGCTTTCCGCTCCATTCTGCCAGAAGCTCTTCCATTTTAATCCTGTGCATGTTTCCATCCAGAGGATCCATTATATGAAGGAGTCCGTTGTGAATCTTATAAAGAACAATAAAGTGAAGTAGACCGTCACTTTTTTGAAGGTGAAGTATTGTTGGCTTGGGTACCTTGTAAAGAGAAGACTTTCTGCCGCTAAATCCTTGAGCATCGAAACCGAATTTCTTCGCTGCCTCAACAACGCCTTTTATTGTAGTCCCGTTTTTGCCGGTGTTGCTGAATATCCTGAGTTTCGCAAGAGGAAGTTTAAGACCATAATAGGCCGATATTGATGCAAGGCATGCAACTCCGCAGTCGCTTATGTCGTGTTGTCTAATTTTTACCGAATATCCCATACTCCTCTCTCCTCATTGTTTTTAATTAAAACAGACAGGGAGGCTTTCCAACACCACTAACTCTTTTGCCCCCGTAAGAGAACCAACTTCACCAGCCCCCCCTCTGTTCGTAAGCAAAATTAAACACACATGTAATAACCTGTGTGTCAAAAGGTACGAATGTTTGAAATTTGACGGGAATGATCTTTTTTGACGACTTTAGAATTTAAAATCTAGAAAAAAAGCTTTAAGAGACGATATTTCTAATATAAGGAAAAAACTTTGGCGCAAGAGAAGCCAAAAAAGTATAAATTTTAGAATTTTCTAAAGTTTGATGTGGGAGAAACGGAATCAGGGAGTCCATTGATGCCAGGAGAAATATAATTATACTGAGGATAAATGCAGTTTTAACAAGTGCAAAAACCAGCCCTAAAAGTTTGTCCAGCCATCCCAGCAAAACAAGCTTTATTGCTTTTTCCGAGAGACGCCCGATAAGTGTGACAATCAGAAGAACTACAATGAAAATTATTGCAAACGATATTGTATTCATCCACTGTGGTGAAGTGTCTATCCAGGTATTCAGTTTTGTGCTTAGAAGTTCGGAAAAGTGATATCCTGCCCAAATTCCCAGTAAAAGTGCCGCAAGACCTGCCGCCTGACGAACAAATCCTTTTATGAGTCCGCCAAAGATTGCCGGAATAAAACATAATAAAAGAACAATATCTGCAGCGTTGAGTGCCATAGCAAATCAATTTTTTTCAAAAGTAGTGAATAATCGTATCTTTGCAAATTCTAAATGAGTATGAAAATGAGATTTGCCGAGTACAAAAACCTGAATTTAGTTGAGATAAACAAATCTGTTCTTAACAAGTGGAAAGATGAAAAATGTTTTGAGAAAAGCATTTCGGAGCGCGAGGGTGCAAAGAGGTTTGTATTTCATGAGGGACCGCCATCGGCAAATGGTATGCCCGGCATTCATCATGTAATGGCAAGAGCAATTAAAGATGTGTTTTGTCGCTACAAAACTCAGCAGGGTTTTTTGGTCGAACGCAAGGCAGGATGGGACACTCATGGCCTTCCGGTAGAACTCGGTGTTGAGAAGATGCTTGGAATTACTAAAGAAGACATTGGGAAGAGTATCACTGTAGAGGAGTATAACTCAGCCTGCCGCAGGGAGGTAATGAAATATACAAAGGAGTGGGAGAGTCTTACTGAAAGAATCGGCTACTGGGTGGATATGGATAATCCATACATAACATACGACAACAGATATATTGAATCGCTCTGGTATCTGCTTAAAAAAATTTACGAAAAGGGTCTGCTATACAAAGGATATTCAATTCAGCCATTCTCTCCGGCAGCCGGAACAGGACTCAGCACACACGAGCTAAATCAACCCGGATGTTACAAGGATGTCAAGGATACAACTGCTGTGGCTCAGTTCAAAGTTATAAACAACCATGCATCCAAAAGTCTTATTGAAGAGACTGTAAAAGAGTTGGGCGAAGAGCTGCCTCTATACTTTCTTGCCTGGACAACCACACCCTGGACGCTCCCTTCCAATACGGCACTTTGCGTTGGTCCAAAAATCAAGTACATAAGAGTTCTTTCTTTCAATCCGTATACTCACGAAAAAGTCATATATATAGTTGCAGAAGAGCTGCTTGGCGTTCACTTCAACCCAAAGGCTGCAGAAATTGCAATAGAAGATTACAAAGCCGGAGATAAACTTATTCCTTTCCGCGTAACAGGCAAACATATAACAGGAGCAAAGCTTTGCGGCATAGAATACGAACAACTTATACCTTGGGTAAAACCCGAAGAAGGTGCGCTAAGAGTTATTTCAGGTGATTTTGTTACCACGAGCGACGGTACCGGAATTGTGCATATAGCGCCAACATTTGGTGCCGATGACGACAAAGTAGCAAAAGCAAACAAGGTTCCCGCCCTTCTTGTAAAAGATATAAACGGTGTGATGCAGCCACTCGTAGATAGAACCGGAAAGTTCTATAAAATTGAGGATCTTGATTCTTCTTTTGTTAAGGAGCGCGTTATGGATTCTTACCGTGAATTTGCCGGGAGATTTGTTAAAAATGCCTACGACAGTTCACTCTCGGAAAGTGATCCAACTGTTGATATTGATATTTCTGTAATGTTGAAACAACAGGGTCTTGCATTTAAAATAGAAAAGCACATCCACTCATATCCGCATTGCTGGAGAACAGACAAACCGGTTCTCTACTATCCTCTCGACTCTTGGTTCATCCGAACTACTGCCGTTCAGGACAGAATGACCGAACTGAACAAGACAATAAACTGGAAACCGGAAGCAACAGGAACCGGCAGGTTTGGGAAATGGCTTGAGAACCTGCAGGACTGGAACCTCTCAAGGAGTCGCTACTGGGGAACACCTCTGCCTATATGGAGGAGCGAGGATGGTACCGAGGAGATGTGCATAGGTTCGGCATCGGAGCTCTTTAATGAGCTTGAAAAATCGGCAACTGCCGGATTTATGAAAAACAATCCGTTAAAGGAAAAATGTTTTATACCCGGAGACTATTCAAAGGAAAATTACGAAAAGATAGATTTGCACAGACCATTCGTCGATGATTTTATTCTTGTTTCTCTAACCGGAAAGAAGATGATACGCGAAAGTGACCTCATTGATGTTTGGTTCGATTCAGGCGCAATGCCTTATGCCCAGGTTGGCCTTGAAAAAGCCGGCAGTGAAGAGTTTGGCCGGACAGCCAATTTTATTGCCGAAGGCGTAGACCAGACAAGGGGATGGTTCTTTACTCTCCATGCAATTTCAACAATGATAAGCGACAAAGTTGCTTTCAGGACAGTTATTTCAAACGGACTTGTTCTCGACAAAGACGGAAACAAAATGAGCAAGCGACTGGGCAACGCCGTGGATCCGTTTTCGACACTTGATGAATTCGGCGCAGATGCACTGAGGTGGTATATGCTCACTAACGCTCAGCCTTGGGACAACATCAAGTTCGACGTGAGCGGGGTGGATGAAGTACGACGCAAATTTTTCGGAACTCTGTACAATACCTATTCATTCTTTTCACTATACGCCAATGTAGACAACTTCGACAATAGCGAAAAAGAGGTAGAACTGAGCAAAAGACCGGAAATAGATCGCTGGATAATTTCTTTGCTAAACACACTTGTTAAAGAGGTATGTGATGCATATGAGAACTTTGATGTCACTCTGGCAGGCAGGAAAATCCAGGATTTTGTAAACGACAACCTTAGCAACTGGTATGTCCGCCTAAACAGAAAAAGATTCTGGGGGGGAGAGATGGATAGCGACAAACTTTCGGCATATCAAACCCTCTATTCCGCTCTAGAGACAGTGGCAATTCTTTCGGCTCCTATAGCGCCTTTCTTTATGGAACGCATCTTTCTCGACCTTAATGCCGTATCAAAAAGACATAAAGAGAGTTCTGTACACCTTGTAATGATGCCCAAATTTTCGAAAAAGGCAATAGACAAAGATCTGGAGGAGAGAATGGAGCTTGCGCAAAGGGCCTCTTCAATGATTCTTGCCCTTAGAAGAAAAGTGAACATAAAAGTTCGTCAGCCGCTTGCAAAAATTTTGATTCCCGTGCTGGACATCTCCCTTAAGGAGCAGTTTGAGCAGATAAAAAACCTTGTTCTTGGAGAGGTAAACGTTAAAGAAGTAGAATACATTCACGACACAAAAGGTCTTATTGTTAAAAAGATCAAACCGAACTTTAAAACTCTCGGAAAAAAATACGGTAAGCAGATGAAGGATATCTCTGCAGTATTTGCCTCTTTTGAACAGGAAGAAATTTATGCAATCGAAAATTCCGAGATTTACCGTATTGCAATGGCATCGGGAGAAATTGAAATCTCTGCCGAGGATTATGAAATAATGTCTGAAGACATGCCGGGCTGGCTTGTTGCAATGGACGGCAGGCTCACGATTGCTCTTGACATTACCGTGAGCGATGAATTGAGCCGCGAAGGTACAGCTCGCGAAATTGTCAACCGCATTCAGAACCTTAGGAAAGATAGCCATTTTGACGTAACAGACAGAATTGTTGTGGAAATTGAACCACAGCAGGAAGTTGTTGATTCACTCAAACAGTTTGGCGATTATGTGTGCAACCAGACTCTTTCAAATGAAATTACTCTTAACGATTCGATCGTAGGTGGATTTGACATTGAATGGGACGAAGGAACAATAAAAATCAAGGTAACAAAGATCTGAATTTATCATAAATATTGGCGCATACAATTAACAATAAGTGTTTTATGACAGGCAAAAGTGATAATATGACAGATAAGGACAAGTATAAGGCAAATAAGGGAAATATTATGACAAATAAGGGTGAGAAATTCATGCAAGAGGCTGTGAAAATTGCTCTGTCAAATGCCGGTTCTGTTACCGGAGGGCCGTTTGGCGCTGTAATAGTGAAAGACGGAACAGTCATTTCTACTGCGTCAAACAGTGTAACAATAGACAACGACCCTACCGCTCATGCCGAAGTAAATGCAATCCGTTCTGCCTGCGCTAAGCTTAAGACATTTAATCTTACCGGTTGTACGCTTTACACATCTTGCGAACCTTGTCCGATGTGCCTTTCGGCTGCATACTGGGCGCACATAGACAAAATATACTATTCTGCCGGCAGGGATGATGCCCAAAAAGCCGGATTCAGCGACGCTTTTATCTATGATGAGTTTTCAAAACAGATGTCCGAGAGAAGCATTCCAATTGAACAAATTCTTAAGAATGAGGGTGTAGAACCTTTTGACGAATGGATGCGAAATGATAAGAAGGTTCATTACTAAATATTGAATAATATAGATATAATATTACTATCTTTACAGACTAAAAAATTAACGGGCTATGACAAAGAAAGGGAAACCGGCAGAAGAGGTTAGAGAGAAAGTTCGCTATAGCGATAGTGAACTTCAAATGTTTAAAGAGCTCATCCAACAAAAGCTGCAAGCAGCTCAGGTGGAATATGAGCAACTGAAGTCTGCTGTAACACACAGTTCCAGTAACGATACCGAGGATACATCTCCTACATTCAAAGTTTTGGAAGAGGGAGCTTCTGCACTATCCAAAGAGGAGGCCGGACAGTTGGCTCAGAGACAATATAAATTTATCCGATCACTTGAGGCTGCTCTTGTGAGAATCGAGAACAAATCCTACGGAATTTGCCGCGATACAGGCAAACTAATACCCAAAGAACGTCTTTTAATAGTACCTCACGCAACTCTAAGCGTTGAGGCTAAAAATAGCAGAGACTAATTCGATGCGCCTATCCAAAGGTAAGCAGGTAACACTAATAGTAATTTTACTACTGATTATAGACCAGGCAGTCAAGTTGTGGATTAAAACCAACATGACTCTTGGCGAAAGTATACCTGTCTTTGGTTCATGGTTCCAAATCTATTTCATTGAAAACAATGGAATGGCATTTGGTATGCAACTTGGCGGCGCATTTGGCAAGTTTTTGCTAAGCTCCCTCAGGATTGTATTAATTGGTTTCATTATATACTACATAGTAAAACTTTTGAAGCTGGATTCGCCGCGGGGAGTACTCACCGGGATGGCTCTTATTCTTGTTGGTGCAGCAGGAAATGTTGTTGACAGCCTTTTCTACGGCTTGATATTCAACGAATCTACCTTTACTTCCGTGGCGACAATTTTTCCCGAAGGAGGCGGCTATGCCCCCTTCCTTTTTGG
>DOSU01000025.1:3736-3930 GCA_003513895.1 Rikenellaceae bacterium | reverse complement strand
ATGGAAGTTCGTGAACTTCTAAGTTTCTATAACTATGATGGCGATAACGCTCCTGTTATCCGCGGTTCTGCACTAGGTGCTCTTAACGGAGATCCTCAGTGGGAAGACAAAGTAATGGAGCTTATGAATGCTGTTGACTCATACATTCCAATTCCTCCTCGTGAAAACGAAAAACCATTCCTAATGCCGGTTGA
>DOSU01000025.1:3456-3654 GCA_003513895.1 Rikenellaceae bacterium | reverse complement strand
ATGCCGGTTGAGGACGTATTCTCTATCACCGGTCGTGGTACAGTTGCTACAGGTCGTATCGAAACAGGTGTCATCAAAACCGGCGAAGAAATTCAGGTTATCGGTCTTGGCGAAGAGCCAAAGAAATCTGTTGTTACAGGTGTTGAAATGTTCCGCAAGATTCTTGACAGAGGTGAAGCCGGAGACAATGTTGGTCTT
>DOSU01000025.1:3252-3388 GCA_003513895.1 Rikenellaceae bacterium | reverse complement strand
AAGCCGGAGACAATGTTGGTCTTCTTCTTCGCGGTATCGACAAAAAAGATATCAAACGTGGCCAGGTTATTGCTAAACCAGGTACTATAACTCCTCACAAGAAGTTTAAAGCAGAAATTTATGTATTGAAGAAAGA
>DOSU01000025.1:0-3150 GCA_003513895.1 Rikenellaceae bacterium | reverse complement strand
AAGGCGGACGTCACACTCCATTCCATGATAAATATCGCCCTCAGTTTTTCATCCGTACACTTGATATTACAGGAGAAATCTTCCTTCCGGAAGGAACCAAGATGGTTATGCCTGGCGATAACGTTACGATTACTGTTGAACTTATCTACCCTGTAGCTATCAACCAAGGTCTTCGTTTCGCAATCCGCGAAGGTGGCCGTACAGTTGGAGCAGGTCAGGTAACTCAGATACTCGACTAATTACCTTAATAGTTAGTCGTCAAAAAAAGGCGACTAACTATATAATAGGGGCATAGTTCAAGGGTAGAATAGCGGTCTCCAAAACCGTTGATGGGCGTTCGAATCGCTCTGCCCCTGCAATATCGGTGGTTACGTACCGATATAATTAAAATACGGCCGATACACAAAGCTTCCGCATGTAAAGACCGATAATTAAATAAAAATGAACAAAATAAAGTTGTACCTCCAGGAATCGTACACCGAATTAGTAAAAAAAGTAAGCTGGCCTTCATGGTCTCAGCTTCAGAGTTCGGCAATTGTTGTTATGATTGCCTCGCTTATTTTTGCTGTAGTCATTTTTGTTATGGACTTTGGGTTCAGGAACATAATGACAACGATATATAATTTGCTGTATTAAACTTATGAGTGAAATTTCCAAAAATTGGTATGTCGTCAGAGCTGCCGGCGGTAAGGAAAAAAAGGCGAAAGAGTACATCGAAAGCGAAATTAAGAGATTGAATCTTCAAGACAAGATCTCTCAGGTTTTGATTCCAACGGAAAAAATTTACCAGGTTAAAAATGGTAAAAAAGTATCTATGGATCGTATCTTTTTCCCCGGCTATATCCTTATTGAGGCCGTACTGACTCCCGAGATTCAACATATAATCCGGGATATCCCGCACATCTCCGGCTTCCTTACGGACAAGACCAGCAAAAACAACATCCCTGTTCCTCTCCGCATGGCAGAGGTTAACCGTATTTTAGGGAAGGTAGACGAACTGGCCGAGAGAGAGGAAGAAAACATTACTCCTTTTATTATTGGGGAATCGGTAAAAGTTGTTGACGGTCCTTTCAACGGGTTCGACGGATCTGTTGAAGAGATTGACGAAGACAAGAAAAAAGTGAAAGTGATGGTAAAGATTTTTGGAAGAAAAACTATACTGGAGTTGAATTTTGTTCAAGTAGTAAAAGATTAATAAAAAATAATAATTATGGCTAAAGAAGTTGCCGCACTCATTAAATTGCAGATCAAAGGCGGTGCAGCTAATCCCTCACCACCTGTAGGACCTGCTTTAGGTTCGAAGGGTGTTAACATAATGGATTTCTGCAAGCAGTTTAATGCTCGTACCCAAGAAAAAGCCGGTAAAATTCTGCCCGTGATTATCACTGTTTTCAGTGACAAATCATTTACATTTATTGTAAAACAACCCCCTGTGGCTGTACAGCTGAAAGAAGCTGCCAAACTGCAATCGGGCTCGGCAGAACCAAATCGTAAGAAAGTGGGCTCTGTAACTTGGGAGCAAATCCGTGAGATAGCGAATGACAAAATGCCCGACATGAATGCATTTACACTTAAGTCTGCCATGAGTATGGTAGCAGGTACAGCACGCAGCATGGGTATAACTGTTTCAGGCACATTTCCTGAAGATGTAATTTAAAAATCCTGCGAAAATGAGTAAGCTGACAAAAAATCAAAAATTAGTATACGCAAAGGTAGACGAACACAAGCAATACAAGCTCATAGATGCATGCAAACTGGTAAAGGAAGCAACCTTTACAAAGTTTGACTCATCTGTTGATATTGCTGTCCGCCTGGGTGTTGACCCACGTAAAGCGAATCAGATGGTTCGTGGCGTGGTGACTCTTCCGCACGGAACAGGCAAGGCAGTTCGTGTTCTTGTACTTTGTACTCCCGACAAGGAGAACGAAGCAAAAGAGGCAGGAGCCGACTTCGTCGGATTGGATGACTTTATCGAAAAGATAAAGGGTGGATGGACAGATGTGGATGTTATTGTATGTACTCCTTCTGTTATGGCCAAGATTGGTGCAATTGGAAGAATCCTGGGCCCTCGCGGCCTTATGCCAAACCCTAAAACTGGTACTGTTACCATGGACGTAGGGAATGCGGTTAAAGAGATTAAAGCAGGTAAGATTGACTTTAAAGTAGACAAGCAAGGTATTGTTCATGCCTCAATCGGTAAGGTATCGTTTGAACCGGAACAACTTTCTGAAAATGCTATCGAGTTTTTCAATACCATTATGAAACTTAAACCACAGGCGCTTAAAGGAACTTATGTAAAAAGCATCTTCTTGTCTTCGACAATGAGTCCAGGTATAAATATTGAAAGCAAGTCTTTTAGTGCTGCTGAATAATACAAATGTTTTATGAGAAAAGAAGAAAAGAAACTGATTATTGAAAGCCTGGCAGCGCAATTAGAGAAAACACCCGATTTCTATTTAACCGATATTTCCGGCCTTAACGCCGATAATACCGCTAAATTGCGCCGTGCTTGCTTCGAGAAACAGATAAAATTGGTTGTTGTAAAGAACACCCTGCTTCGCAAAGCTCTCGAGAAAAAGAGCAATGCCGAAGTTGAGTTGCTCTACCCTATACTTGAAGGACCTTGCGCAGTAATGTTCACTGAAACGGTGAGTACTCCTGCAAAACTTATTAAGGAATTTGGCAAAAAATTAGGCAAGCCTGTTCTTAAAGGTGCTTTTGTACAGGAATGTGCATATATCGGAGTTGAAACTCTGGATGCACTTGTATCAATTAAGTCTCGTGAAGAACTCATTGGAGACATCATTGGTCTTCTTCAATCACCTGCGAAAACCGTTATATCTGCCCTTCAGGCAAATGGCGGCGGTAAAATTGCAGGCATTGTAAAGACACTATCAGAAAAAGAGTAACAAATAATAAAAATCATTTAAATAATTAAAACCATGGCAGATATCAAAAAATTTGCAGAAGAACTAGTTAACCTGTCTGTAAAAGATGTACAAGAATTGGCAAAAATTCTAAAAGACGAATATGGTATTGAACCTGCCGCTGCTGCTGTTGCAGTTGCCGCACCGTCTGTTGCTGCTGCTCCTGCTGAAGTAGAGCAAACCCAATTCGATGTAATCCTTAAAGCTCCGGGACAAGCTAAAT
>DOSU01000138.1:21469-22165 GCA_003513895.1 Rikenellaceae bacterium | reverse complement strand
ATTAGGTGGCAGTGTGTAAATGGCAAAGATAAAACACAACTCGCCGCCGGAGATTCGCACAACACGATTGTCTTACTTTATTCTTATATTTGCAGCCTAAAACCAAATCATCGATGACAAACAGAATTGGTTTTGACGAGGCCCTTGAACTATATGAAAGCAAAGACCTCAACTACCTGTCAAAACTTGCAACAGATATACGGGAAGCCAAAAACGGCAATAAAGTTTTCTATAACAGAAACTTCCACATAGAACCCAGTAACATTTGCCTGCACCGGTGCAAATTTTGCTCATACCGCAGAAATGATGCGAATCAGCCCGGAGCTTGGTCAATGGAGATAGATGAGGTAAAGGACTACTGCCGTGATAAATTCAAAAACGGCGAAACAGAAGTCCACATAGTCGGAAGCGTACATCCCGGCAGAGATTTCAATTATTATCTGGCACTCATTCAGGCAGTAAGAGAAGAACTTCCGAAAAGTGTCACAATCAAGGCATTTACAGCCGTTGAAATTGACGACATGACCAAATCTTCCGGACTCTCTCCAGTCGAGGTTCTTAAAAAACTTAAAGAAAAAGGGGTTGAATTGCTGCCCGGAGGAGGAGCCGAAATATTTAATCCCGAGATAAGAAAAATTATCTGCCCCGATAAAACAGATGCAAAAAGATGGCTGGAAATCCATAAAGCAGCACACC
>DOSU01000138.1:19644-21378 GCA_003513895.1 Rikenellaceae bacterium | reverse complement strand
GCTTGGAATGAGAACCAATGCAACCATGCTTTTCGGGCATATAGAGAGCAGAAGAGACAGAATTGAACATCTTATGGCTCTTCGCGATCTTCAGGACGAGACAAATGGTTTTGATGCATTTATTCCGCTTCTGTTCAAGAAAGCAAACAACCCGATGGGACACCTTGGAGAGGTAAGCGTAATTGAAACTCTTAAAACTTTTGCAATTTGCAGGATAGTACTGGATAACATACCTCATATAAAATCTTACTGGCCTATGCTTGGGAAGGATTTATGCCAGCTCTCCCTTCTTTATGGAGCAGACGATGTAGACGGAACGATAAATGATTCTACACGGATTTACAGCATGGCAGGCGCTAAAGACGAAAACCCGGTTATGACTGCCGGCGATCTTGAGAAACTGGCCAAAGAGGCAGGTTATGTTGCAGTTGAGCGCGACAGTTTTTATAATGAATTGTCAAAAAAATAGTATTTTTACTTAACACACATTGTTATGAAAAAATTGATAAAAGATAAGGAGTGGATGAAACACTGGTTTTCAAGAGAGCTGTACATGACAGCCGGAATCTTCATTGTTGGGCTCATACTAATAATCATTTTTCTCAATATAATTACCCGACACAATTCAGAGATGGAAGTTCCGGATTTTTCCGGTATGACAGTCGAACAGGCGAAGGAGATAGCAGATGATGCCAATCTCAAACTTGAAGTTACCGACTCTGTATTTCTTCCAAGAATGGCAAGAGGAAGCATCTTTCGCCAGAACCCTCAGGTTGGCAGTCTTGTAAAGAAAAACAGAAGAATTTTACTTACTATCAACTCTCTGCAGCCAAAGAAGGTATCAATGCCATCCGTTACAGGATTCTCACTTCGCCAGGCCAAGGCGGAGCTTGTTGCAAAACAACTCCATGTAGGAAGGCTTATCTATGTTTCGGACATGGCTACGAACAATGTTCTCTCCCAAAGGTATAAAGGAAGTTACATATCACCTGGCACCATGGTAGAGACAGACAGCGAAATTGATTTAGAGCTTGGGATAAGCAGTGATGACGAGAGAACGTTTATTCCGGATGTCCGGGGGCTTCCCATTACAACTGCAAGAGATATTTTAATCGATAACTCTCTCAATATTGGAAGAATAATATACGATGAATCTGTAATAAATTATTCCGATTCAATTTCCGGTTTTGTTATTTTACAAAGCCCTGTGCCTTCGGGAAACTCTACATACGCTCTTGGGTCGGTAGTTGCACTTACTGTTTCTGTTGACAAATCAAAACTCGATAACATCAAGAACAAAGAGGAGTAATGGCAAAAGAAGACGACGAGGATATTGATATCGACGAAATTGGCGACGATGAAGAGTCCGGAGGCTCCTTTGAACATTACAGATTCGTTGCAGACAAGGGCCAGAGTTCGCTAAGGGTAGACAAGTACATTACATCTCATATGGAGAAAACCTCCAGGCACAGGATTCAACTTGCTATTGGCGCCGGATATGTTTTCGTAAATGACAAAGTAGTTAAGGCCAACTACATGGTTAAGCCTTTCGACGTAATCACTATCGTTCTTCCTTATAAAAGAAGAGGATTTGAGGTTGGTCCTGAAAACATTCCGCTTGAAATCGTTTTTGAAGATAAAGATTTGCTTGTAATTAACAAACCTGCGGGACTGGTTGTACATCCCGGGCACGGTCATTTTTCAGGTACTCTGGTGAATGCACTTGCATTTCAC
>DOSU01000138.1:18931-19550 GCA_003513895.1 Rikenellaceae bacterium | reverse complement strand
TGGGCCTGTCCCAGGGAGAAGACGCAACGGACGAAAGGATGGGAATTCTTGTCCACAGAATTGACAAAAACACATCGGGGCTTTTATTGGTTGCCAAAAACGATGAATCACAACTATTTCTTGCCAAGCAATTTTTTGACCATACTATTGAAAGAAAATACATAGCTCTTGTTTGGGGAAATCTTAAAGAAAACTCCGGAACAATAGAGGGCAATATTGCAAGAGATCCTTCAAACAGATTAAGATTTAAAGTATTTCCCGAGGGAGGAGTGGGCAAAAGCGCCATTACTCACTACAAGGTTTTAGAAAGATTCGGATACACAACTCTTGTGGAATGTACACTGGAAACAGGCAGAACTCATCAGATCCGTGTTCATATGGACTACCTTGGCCATCCGCTTTTCAACGACGACAGATACGGTGGAGAAAAGATTGCGAAGTGGGTCTTATCGGCAAAATTCAGGAAATTCATCGAAAACTGCTATGAACTAATGCCAAGACATGCTCTTCATGCAAAGACTCTGGGATTTCTTCACCCCAAAACAAAAGGGAACCTCTTTTTTGAAAATGAGATTCCCTCCGATTTAAATTCTGTGATTGAGAGGTGGAGAGTTTACTC
>DOSU01000138.1:18618-18794 GCA_003513895.1 Rikenellaceae bacterium | reverse complement strand
GCTACGGCCGTCTCTGTCTCCTCTGGTATTTCCGCCGAATGTTCCGAATCTCCATGTAAAACTTAACATAAAGTATTGCTGAAGCACATTGTTTTCAATGTCTTCGATGTAATTGTCGGTAGTGGTTCTCCAAACACTTTTAGATTGTTTCATGATGTCAAACACCTTTAAACGGA
>DOSU01000138.1:13874-18523 GCA_003513895.1 Rikenellaceae bacterium | reverse complement strand
TACACCTTTAAACGGAGTGTTCCGGTGTTCTTGAACATTAATTTTGAAATCTCGGCATTCCACACAATAGCCGGAGTATTGTACCCTTCGCCATATCCTATATAAAAATTATAGTCCGCATCGGATGTAAGGTTAAACCCTGCCGGAAGCGTCCAGTTGATATAACCGTTTATAGCATTATTCCATGTTGCCGGCTTGGTTGTTTGCTGAACAGTATACCATGCGTAATTGTACCCTACTCTTCCACCTAAGCTTAACTGAAGCTTATCGCCTCTGTACATAAACCTCAACATCTCGTTAATTGAGAGGGTTGTTGTGAAATTTTTAACTAAACTCTGCTCTGTCCTGCCGGAAAAGCTGACACCTTTATTAACACCGGCTCTTGAAAAGCTCATTATTGATATCTTGGATTTTGCAATAGGAGAATTGTACATTAAATTCCCATTCACATTAAAAGCCCCCTGTTCATTAACAGGCATTGTATACTGAACGCCGTTGTTGTCGTACCATCTTTTGTTTACAATCTTGTCCATTGAATAACTGGAGTTAAGTCCTGCGCGAAGGGTGCGGAACTTTTCTCTTTTAGTATCGCTGTATTCAATTCTCAATGAATGCTCAAACTCAGGAAGCAAATCGGGATTGCCTAAAGGAATATAAAGTGGATTAGAGTTATCGGGAACAGGCTGAAGCTGGTTTATTGAAGGTTGCCTTGTATTTCCGCGATACCTAAGTCTAAGGTCTCTTGTTTCGCTGAAGTTATATTCAAACATGGCCATAGGTGCAAAATTAACAACCGACCTGCTAATGTCTCTGTTGCTGCCTATGCTTCTAATAGTAGACGGCTGAACATTGAAGCCCACTATTAGGTTATACTTTTCTCCTGTCTTGCGAATATTTGCTTCGGCAGTATGATTGACAAAGTTATTTTCGAAAGAGTTTGAATATAAACTGTCCCTAAGATTGTATGTGTTGGTAAGGCTATTGAAATTAAAAGCCTCTTTGTCCGATTTATTTAAACGGATACGATATTGATATGCAAGTTCAAGGAAGTAATTCTTTCCGAGAGGTTCTGTGTATGATGCTCTTGCCCCAAGTGAATATGCAAGAGTGTTCATCTTGTATTCCTGATTGATAACAGTAGAGTCTACATTGTTTCCGGTCACTGTTTTTGACCAGTTCTTCGCATTGAATATGTCATTATTGGAAAAACTATAGTTCACATTAACAGAAAATGTTCTTCCCACTTTATTGAGTTTCTGGCGATAAAGCAGGTCACCATCTACAGACTGAGAACTGTTCTCGCCATATGAAATACTGTTACCTTCGTTTATCTTTGTACCTGTACCTCCCTTGGTCCAGAAATCCTTTGTATCGTTAAAGCGGCCTTTGCCAATACTTACATTCGGGCGAAACAAAATCGAAGCTTTATCGGTTAGCTGATATTCAAGTTGAAGCGCAAATCGGTGTCCGTCTGTAAAAGTTTGTGAATTTGAAGACTGAGAATAGTTAAAAGTGCTGTCGGCCAAGAAGTTTTGTCTGTAACTTTTGCTTGTTGCAATATTGTCGCTTCCGCTGTAAAGATAGTTTCCTCCTATCTTAAGCTTTTTGTTTGAAGTTTCATAGTTACCGTTTGCACCTCCCATCCACGAAGTGGTTATTCCGTTTCCGCCAAATCGCATTGTTGCTCCACCCACCCTCACACCACCAGCGCCTGAACCTCGCATTGAAGACATCATTGAGCCTGCAATGTCCGAAAAACCCCTGTTATTTGTGTTGTTTAAGTTGCCTATAAAAGTAATCTGACTTTTTTGTTTAAAATTACCTGCCATCCCTGCAGCCTGATACCTGTCATCGGTTCCATAACCCGCGGAGACATTGCCAAACCATCCGTTCATCATACCAGGTCTTATACTAAGGTCAATTACAGTCTCTTCGTTTCCATCATCAATACCGGTGAACTGTGCCTGCTCGGATTTCCTCTCTACTACTCTTACTTTATCCACAATTTTTGCAGGAAGGTTCTTTGTTGCAAGCTGGGGATCATTCAGAAAGAATACCTTTCCGTCTATCATTATTTTGTTGATCTCTTTTCCGTTCGCAGTAATTTTGCCATCGGAATCAATTTCCACTCCCGGAAGCTTTTTAAGGAGCTCCTCAAGCATATCATTATCAGTTGTTTTAAAAGATGAAGCATTGTACTCTATAGTATCTTTCTTTACAACTATAGGATTTCCAACTGCCTGCACCACTACCGAATTAAGAGTGTTAAGCTGCTCTTTAAGAGCAATTTCCCCAAGGTCAACTACTCTTTGATTTTCGATTTTTATTGGTTTTGTAAATGTTTCATATCCCATGTATTCGACTCGGATGGTATAATTACCTGCAGCCATACCGGTCAGTTCTATTTTACCTCTGTTGTCGGAAAGTGAATATTTTGCGGGAGTGGTCGCGCCAACGAGTGTAATAGAAGCCGTTGCAAATTCAACGGGTTCTCTCCTAAGACTGTCCACAATCGTGAATTTTACCTTGGACTCTTTCGCCTCTTCCGTAATTGTTGTTGCTGTTACTACTGCACTGAGTGATAAAAATGCAGCCAAAGAAAAAATTAATCTTAAAAATCTCATAATTGTATTAAAATGTCAATTCGTTTAATATAATAACTACCCTTTGACAATCGAAGGGGGAAAAGGTTAAATTGAATTGAAAAATAAATTATTTAACTCTCTTGGGGTTTGATTTCACGAATGATTCCCAGCTCCTGGAAGTCCCCTGTGAAGATGAAAAAGTAGTGAGCTGATAATAGTGGCAAAGTGCAACCGCCAGACCATCGGTAGCATCCAAAAACTCAGGCATTTGCTCAATTTTAAGTATGTTCTTAAGTATTGTTGCAACCTGCTCTTTGGATGCAGCTCCTTTTCCGGTTATTGCCATTTTAATTTTCCTTGGAGCATACTCTGTTACTGGCATATTTCTGTTTAGAGCAGCTGCTATGGCAGAGCCTTGGGCACGGCCAAGCTTTAGCATGGATTGAATATTTTTACCGTAAAAAGGGGCCTCAATTGAGAGTTCATCCGGTTTATAATACTCAATAAGGTTTGTAACTTCGATAAATATCTGCCTTATTTTTAAGAAATGGTCCTTTTCCTTTCTTAAGTCCACAACCCCCATGTCGATGTACCCTGGCGATTTCCCAGCCACCTCAATTACTCCGAATCCGAGAATTTGAGTACCGGGGTCGATTCCAAGTATTACTTTATTTTTAACCATCAGTAAGGATCTCTGTGTTAGTCAATATAAGAGAATCCACAATAATCTCTAAGTACTTCCGGAATTCTGATCCTGTTTTCTTCCTGGTAATTTTCCAGAATTGCAGCCAGAATCCTTGGAAGTGCAAGAGAACTCCCGTTAAGGGTATGAGCAAACTGTGTTTTACCTGTTTCGTCCTTATATCGTAATTTAAGACGATTGGCCTGGAATGATTCAAAGTTTGAAACAGAGCTAACCTCCAGCCATCTTCCTTGTGCTGCAGAATATACTTCAAAGTCGTATGTAAGAGCAGATGTAAAACTCATGTCACCCCCGCAGAGTCTTAAAATTCTGTACGGAAGGCCAAGAGCATGAACAATGCTCTCAACATGTTTTACCATATCTTCAAGTGCAGAGTAAGAGGTATCGGGATGCGAAACCTGCACAATTTCAACTTTGTCAAACTGGTGAAGCCTGTTAAGACCCCTTACATCCTTTCCGTATGAACCGGCTTCCCTGCGAAAACAAGGTGTGTATGCTGTAACCTTTAAAGGAAGTTCATTTGCAGAGAGAATTACATCACGGTAAATATTGGTTACAGGAACTTCGGCTGTTGGAATAAGGTAAAAATTATCCAGCCCAACGAAATACATTTGCTCTCCTTTATCGGGAAGCTGACCAGTACCATAACCAGAAGCTTCATTTACCATCAAAGGAGGCTGAACTTCTGTGTAGCCGGCTCTGATATTCATATCAAGAAAAAAAGATATTAATGCGCGTTGAATTTTAGCTCCTTTCCCCTTGTAAACAGGAAAACCGGCGCCTGTAAGTTTTACGCCAAGATCAAAGTCGATAATATCATATTTTTTTGCCAGATCCCAGTGTGGCATTGCATTCTTAAGCACAGGAACAGACCCTCCCTCTCGTATGATAACATTGTCTTCGGGAAGTTTCCCGACAGGAACAGAACTATGAGGTAGGTTCGGGAGTTGAACAAGAAGTTCATTAAGTTCGCTTATGCTCTCCTGTAGTTTGTTTTCCAATCCTTTTGATATCTCTTTAAGTTCAGATACTCTCATTTTTGCCTTTTCCGCCTCATCCTTTTTCCCGTTTTTCATTAGGGTCCCTATCTCCTTTGCAAGAGAATTTTGTTCTGCAAGAACAGAATCCTGTTCTGTTTGGCAAGAACGGCGAATCTGATCAAGAACATTTACTCTTTCAATTATTGATACTGCATCGAAATTTTTGACTTTCAACCGTTCAATAACAAATTCCGGCTGCTCTCTTAAAAGTTTAATATTAAGCATAAGATTATATATAATTCGAGCGGCAAAGTTAGGAAAATATATCTTTTTCTATTCAATAGAGATATAAAAAAATGAGCTGCCTAAAAAATAGACAGC
>DOSU01000138.1:5587-13789 GCA_003513895.1 Rikenellaceae bacterium | reverse complement strand
TTGACAGCTCATTATTTTTATTGAATGAAAATTATGCTTGACTGATAGCTCCTACAGGACATACATCAGCACATGTACCGCAATCGGAACAGATGTCTGGGTCAATTTTGTAAATATCGCCCGGAGAGATAGCCTCAACAGGGCACTCATCAATGCAAGTTCCGCAAGCGGTGCAATCTTCAGAAATTTTGTAAGCCATTATATAAAGTTTTAAAATTGGTTTATTATTTGCAAAGGTATAAATTAGGTTGGAATGAACAAATTCAAATGTATCTTTGTAGTATCAAATTAACTAAAAACTGAAGTAATATGAGAAGCAAAATGATGGTTAAATCTCTTATTCTTTTTGCATTTCTTTTTTCTGTTTCCGCAGTAAAAGGTCAAAATTCCGTAAATGGAATTATTGAATTCAACAAGATGATTCACGACTTTGGCGATATAAGCTTAAGTTCCGGTAATCACAGTTACACATTCATTTTTAAAAACATCGGAAAACAACCTATAATTATCAATACTGTCATTTCATCCTGCGGGTGTACAACTCCCGTTTGGACAAAAAATCCTGTTTTGCCCGGTGAAAACGGGAAAATAGATGTAACTTTTTTAAACGACCAGGGACCTTACCCCTTTGACAAATCACTTACGGTATATGTAAGCGGTCTCAACAGACCGGTGATCTTAAGAATCAAAGGAGTAGTCCATGAAAAGCCAAAATCGCTCAGCCAGTTGTTTCCGGTTAAAATTGGAAAACTTGCATTTAAAAAAAATCATATAGAAATAGGTATTATCTCTCAGGGTGAATTAAAAAATGATGTGATAGAAGTGGCAAATACTTCCGGTACCCCAGTGGAAATTGGGTTTTACGATCTTACACCAGGGCTCTCAATTAGAGCAGTACCTCCCGTTATTAACCCCGGTAAAAAAGGGGAGTTACACATAACTGTCAATACATCTGGAACAAAAAACTGGGGTACTACAAAGTATACCACAGGCTTTGTCGTAAACAAAAACAAAGTGTTCGGCTCATTACTTACTGTGCAGGCAAGAATTCTTGATAACTTCTCATCCCTTTCCACAGAGGATAGAGATCATGCTGCTTTACCAATGGCAAACAGCAGTGCCTTTAATTTTGGTATTGTAAAAAGCGGTGAATTCATTAACCGCACTTTTGAATTAAAAAACCTTGGCCAGAGAGATTTGATTATTTATAAAGCAGAGTCGAACGAAAATAGTGCAAAGACAAAATATAACTCTCCAATAAAACCTGGCCAAACAGGTAAAATTGACGTTACAATTGACACAAAAACTCTTGAGGGCGACAAGACCATTCAAATTACTCTTATAACAAACTCACCATCCAGGCCGGTTGTAAATCTGCTTGTATCCGGCAACATTTCAAAATAGCGAGAATGAAGAAGGAGGAAATTCATAAAAGTGCACTTATTGTAAATGAGGGAGTTGAACAACCACCCATTACTAATCCGTACATAAAAAATTTCTACAAAAAGAACAAGGCTAGAAATTTTTCGGCAAACGAGTATATTAATGGTATTCTTGCCGGGGATACAACAATTTTAAGTCAGGCAATTACTCTTGTAGAGAGCAATCGTCAAGATCACAGAATTATAGCACAATCAATTATTGAGTCATGCCAGCCTCATTGCGTAAAATCTATGAGGATAGGCATAACAGGTGTTCCGGGTGCAGGTAAAAGTACTTTTATCGAAGCTTTCGGAGGACTCGTTACGGGCAGCGGACATAAACTGGCTGTTCTGGCAATTGATCCAAGCAGCGAAAAGAGTAAAGGAAGCATTCTTGGAGATAAAACAAGAATGGAAACACTCTGTTCCGATCCCAATGCATTTATTCGCCCCAGCCCAACAGGAGGATCACTTGGCGGGGTAGCTAGAAAAACAAGAGAAAGCATTGTCTTATGCGAAGCAGCGGGATTTGATGTCATTTTTATTGAAACAGTTGGCGTTGGCCA
This sequence comes from Rikenellaceae bacterium, assembly GCA_003513895.1. Classification (GTDB taxonomy): domain Bacteria; phylum Bacteroidota; class Bacteroidia; order Bacteroidales; family UBA932; genus Bact-08. Next base: position 11,802 of record DOSU01000138.1, on the reverse strand, counting down.
GTCGGAAACAACCGTACACTCAATGAGCGACTTTTTTCTTCTTCTCATGCTTGCCGGTGCAGGAGATGAACTTCAGGGCATCAAGCGAGGCATTATGGAGATGTCCGATTTAATCGCGATAACAAAAGCAGACGGGAGCAATACAGAAAAGGCTTCTCTCGCAAAAGCACTGTATTCAAATGCACTCCACCTATTTCCTCCCACCGAATCTTCATGGGTTCCTACTGCCATGACATCGTCGGCAGTTACAAAAGAAGGACTTACAGAGATTCTCGCCAAAATACTTGATTACTTCCGTCTGACCGAATCAAATGGTTATTATTTGCACAAAAGAAGAGAGCAATCCAAGTACTGGATGTATGAAACTATTAATGAGGGATTGCGAAACAGATTCTTTGAAGACACGCAGATTCAGGGGCAACTAAAAAAATTTGAAGAGAAGGTAATGAATGGAGAAATTGGCTCATTCGCAGCAGCCTCGGAACTTCTGAAAATATACAACAGCAAATGAATATACTCATTGATGCAATAAAAAACAGCATACTCATTACCGGCCTGGTAATGATTATGATGCTACTTATAGAATATATTAACATTCACTCACACGGAGCTACTTTCAACAAGTTGAAAAAATCTCCTGTTAAACAGGTAATTCTGGCGGCTCTTCTTGGTCTAATCCCCGGGTGCGTTGGCGGTTTCGCTGTAGTTTCCTTATATACTCACAATCTGCTTAGCTTCGGATCGCTGGTGGCAATGATGATTGCATCTTCAGGCGATGAAGCATTTCTAATTATGGCAATGATACCCAAAACCGCAATTTTACTTTTTGTGGTTCTGTTTATAATCGGAATTGTTGCAGGAATTGTTGTGGATAAAGTTTACAAAGGGAGCAAAAGGCCATTTCCTCCGGAACATTACCAGCTTCACGACGAGTGTTGCGAAGAGAAAAAAAGTCATACAGTTTTTGGCACAGAGAATGGAAAAATTCCTCATAAATGGTCTAAAGAGAGGTTATCAATAATGGCCGGAATAGCCGTCTTTATTTTTGCCGTTGTTTTTGGCCTTCTCGAACATGAGCATTCAGGCGCCGAACATGAAACTCATGGCACTGAAATAACATATATTGAGCAAGATACTCACGCAGATGAGATTCATGCCGATGAGGGCCTCAATGCAAAATTTGATATTTTTAGCGAAAGATGGATCAACCTCATTTTTGCGGGTGTCAGCCTGCTAACCCTTATTCTTACTGCAAGAGCAAACGAACACTTTATTCGGGAGCACTTGTGGAACCATGTAATCCGGAAACACTTCAAGTCAATTTTTCTATGGACAACCGGAGCTCTGCTTGTTATTCATTTTGGTATTCAGTATCTCGATATAGAAAGCTGGGTAAAAGAGAATGTGATGTGGATGATTTTGCTTGCAGTTTTAATAGGATTTATTCCCGAATCGGGACCTCATATGGTTTTCATTACCCTTTTTATTGGAGGGTTTGTACCATTTTCTGTTCTGCTGGCCAGTTCAATTGCGCAAGACGGTCACACTGCCTTACCACTTCTTGCAGAGAGCAAAAAGAGTTTCTTTATGGCAAAAGCCATTAATATTGTTTTGGGATTTGTTATAGGAATTGGTGTTCATCTGGCGGGATTTTAGTCCCGCCAAACGAATACCTACTATTCTCCGTTCATGGAGATAAGAAACTCGTAGTTGTTATCAGTTCTCAGGAGTCTTGTCTTCATAAAGTCCATTGCCTCCACTGAATTCATGTCTGCAAGATAATTTCTTAAAATCCAGATTCTGTTTAGTGTCTCCTTGTCGAACAGGAGATCATCTCTTCTTGTACTGCTGAGAGTAACATCAACTGCAGGGAAAATTCGTTTGTTGGAAAGTTTCCTGTCCAGTTGTAACTCCATATTGCCGGTGCCTTTGAATTCCTCAAAAATCACCTCATCCATTTTTGAACCGGTATCGGTGAGCGCTGTAGCAATTATTGTAAGTGATCCGCCATTTTCGATATTCCTTGCAGCTCCAAAAAACCGTTTTGGTTTATGAAGCGCATTGGCATCCACACCACCACTCAACACCTTGCCCGATGCAGGCTGAACTGTATTGAAAGCTCTTGCCAAACGGGTAATTGAGTCTAGCAGAATTACAACATCGTGACCACACTCTACAAGTCTTTTTGCCTTTTCAAGAACTATGTTTGCTATTTTCACGTGCCTTTCTGCCGGTTCGTCAAAGGTAGAGGCAATAACTTCTGCCTTTACGCTCCTTTGCATATCTGTAACCTCTTCCGGACGTTCGTCAATGAGAAGAACAATCATGTAGACTTCAGGATGGTTGTCGGCGATTGCGTTTGCAATATCCTTGAGAAGGACTGTTTTACCTGTCTTTGGCTGAGCAACTATAAGCCCGCGCTGGCCTTTTCCAATTGGAGCGAACATGTCTACAATCCTTGTGGAAAGGTTATTGTGTCCATTGGATGTAATATTGAATTTTTCTTCAGGGAACAAAGGGGTAAGAAAGTCAAACGGAACCCTGTCCCGGATAAATTCAGGACTTCTTCCGTTTATCTGTTTTACTTTTACAAGCGGAAAATATTTATCTCCCTCTCTTGGGGGTTTTATCTCGCCAACAAGGGTATCGCCAGTCTTTAAGCCGTAGAGTTTTATTTGAGATTGTGAAATGTAAATATCATCGGGAGAATTCAGGTAATTGTAGTCGGACGATCTTAAAAAACCATAGCCATCGGGCATTATCTCAAGTACACCCGTTGCTTCAACCTCACCTTCAAACTCAATTTTTGGTCTTGACTGAGCCTCTTTTATTCTCTTCTCCCTAACGTCCATCACAGGAACATTTTCCTGAATAACATCGTTTAATTCAGTCTGTTCAAACTGAGTGGCTTCTGTATCAATTTCTTTTTCAACAACCCTTCTCTCTTCCGGTTTATTAAACTTCTGAATAGGTTTGGTTAACTGAGGATGGTTGGGATTGGGGTTGGGGTTCTGATTTTTATTAGGATTAGGATTAGGATTTTGAGCAGAATTTAAACCTTGCTGAGGCCTTAACTTGTCGTCATTCTGATTTCTCACAAATTCGTTAACAGTTTGAGGCTGCCTGCTCTCTTTTTTAAGTTCACGCGTAACAGCCACTATTGCAGCAACTTCTGCTTCAGTAGTGTTTTTTTCTTCTGTATTAGCAGCATCTTTTGAATCCGGTCTTGTTCTCTTTCTGGAAGGACGTCCTCTTTTTTTCGCAGGAGTAGCAGATTCTGCAGCATGTGGCGTTTGATCGGAAGTTTTGAGTTCTAAAACAGGTTTGTCTTCGTGAATTGTTTCGTCTTTCTTTATCTCTACCCTCTTTTTGGGTATTTTTTGGGTTACAGGTTTTGTATTCCGGATTGGATTTGCAGTATCCTGTGTTTTGCTCCCTACCTGAGCCTGTTCATCCAGAATTGCATAAATAAGATCCATTCTGGAGAGGTTTTTAAATTTGCTTATATTAAGCTCCTTGGCAATTGCAACTAAGTCGTCTTGACTTTTACTGCTTAAATTTAATATGTCGTACATCGAACTGATTTGGGAAAGTATTGATTTATCTGAAAAGAAAATCGTATGAATTAATTACAAAGATAATTAAAAAAGTGTTATCCAAACAAAAAAAGTGGATTTGCATCCACTTTTTTCTATCTGGCAGCCACTACATCTACCTCTATTAGACCTGCTTTTGGCAGTCCTGATACCGAAAATGCCACTCTTGCAGGATAGGGCTCGCGGTAAAATGTTGCATAAACATCATTCATTACAGCAAAATCTTTCATATCCGTTAAATAAACAGTTGTTTTTACAACATTTTCAAAGCCATAGCCGGCTTCTTCAAGTATGTACCCAATGTTTTTAAATACCTGTATACATTGCTCTTTGATTCCTCCGGGGACAAAATCGCCGGTGTTTACATCAAGTGCGAGCTGGCCGGAAACATAAAGAAATCCATTCGCTTCTATTGCCTGGTTGTATGGCCCAACTGCTTTTGGGGCCTTCGGGGTCGAAATTACTCTTTTACTCATTATAATATGTCTGTTATATTTATTCTATTAGTTTTATCTATCCCAGTAGCTGGAACTTTTCTTAAATCTTAGCAGATCTGCCAGAGCAGATGCTTTGGCATTTATGCGGAAACTCCAGCTCTGCCACTGTCCTGTAGGTACCCAGGAAATTGAAATCTGGAAACAGTGTAAATCATATGTGGCACTTAGCTGTGTTGTTGTAATTGAAAATTTTGATATGTCAATGCCTGTATTAAGGTTCAAATTTAGGGCTTTTGTAAGCCTCAACTGAGCAGAGATGCCCAGCGTCTGCATATGGTTATGAAGAGTGTGCAACTCCTCATTAGAATAGCTGTAGCCTAAGTTATATGAATAGTTGTAATTTAAATTCACAGACCAGGGGATTTTTGGATCAAGGTAATAAACCCATCCTCCGGGAATATACTCTCCGGTTATGGGGTGGTAGTAAACCCTAGTATAATCATGCTGCTCTGTTTTTACACCTCCGAATTGTCCTTCTCCCTCCCCGGGAATATCGCTATCGGGAATGTTTCTTCCCCTTTTTACCGGAGCATTACCCCCGAAAAGCCTTCTCTCGCCTTTTCCGGAAAACTGATAAGATAAAGTGAGGCTGGCATTCTCAAGTCGTGCAAGTTTAATGCCTCCTTCTCTTACAATATTAAACTGGTTAATCAGTTGCCCTTTTTCGTTAACTGCATATGGATTAAAATTTGCATTGGCGCTAAAACCCAGCGATCCAAAAATGGTAGTGTTCATATTTACCATTATATTGGAAAGCTTAAGTGAATCTGCAAGAAAGTTGTATGAACCGCCTATTGAAAGATTGTCTATAAGTTTTATTTTTTTCAGGCCGGTTCCGGTTGTGTCTTCCTTGTCCCTCACCTTTGCTTCAAGATTGTTTCCAAGAGAAAAACTCAAGCCTGCGCTTTTGCCTCTTGAGGGTGGAGAGTAAAGCAATCCGTCGTATCTGTTGTAGTCCAGTGATTGCTGAATGCCGTTTACATCTACATAAGAGAGAGTTCTGTACCCGTTTGCAGGTGTGCCAAGCTCCGGCCGGTAACTAAAAGAGAGGGATGGAGTCATCATATGGCGTATTGCACTGATAGCTGAATTTTTACCAAAGTTGAATTTCCCGTACAACCTTGTACTCATCGAAACAGATGCCGAAAAATCCTGTGTTATTCCAAAATGGCTGAACATGTTTGATATAGTACTTTCAACCCTGTCTGTTTCAATATTGTACTGTTTTTCATTGGTTTGGAAAAACCAGGTCATTCCGTAATTTACGCCCGGAGAAAAATTCAGGTAGCGCAGCAATGTAAATGAAGGCAGACCTATAGAAAAATTATGTTTCATCCCGCTTCGGAACTTTGAAAGGAAATTCGGCTGTCCAAAATCCTTTGCCTTAAAGTTTACTTTATTGTCGAAGGATGTATTGTAACTTAAAGACAAGGATTCGTAAAATCTCTCCTTCCCCACTCTCTCTGCCCTCTTAAAAGGGTATATCCTGTTCATGGTAAAAGTAAAATTTGGGATAGTAAGAGCATAAGAACTATCAATAGAACTTTGGCTGTGAAGCAGGTTTACTGAATAACTGAATGGTGTTCCGGCAAATGTTTTTGCATAGGAGATTGATGAGGAAACCTGATTTTGAAGGCTCTGCTGGATATCTTCCGAGTTAAAGCGATTATTAAGTGGAGTCGAAAAGTTCACAGAAGCCCTGAATGAAGCACCGGGCATCGATTTTGGGTCCTGAGAATGGCTCCATCTAACAGAAAAGTCTTTTGACTGGAAAAAATCTGTACTTCCTCTTTCCCCGGTCTGGTTGTTGGAGTAGTTTATGCCAAAATCCCCGTTAAACTTGTATCTTTTTCTATATCTGGCAGTAAGCATCGCATTCCACGATCCAAGCGAATATAAGTCGCCAGTTATAGCAACATCAAAATATTCTCCAATAACAAAATAATATCCAAGACCCTTTAAAGCAAAACCCCTCGCAGCCTCTTCCTGAAATGAAGGGATGAGCAATCCTCCGGACCTCTCGGGTTTTTCCGGAACGAATCCAAATGGCAGGGCAAAAGGAGTGGGAACATCCTCAATCACTAAATAGGCAGGTCCGAAAACTGTTACCCTGTTTGGTTTA
>DOSU01000138.1:0-5528 GCA_003513895.1 Rikenellaceae bacterium | reverse complement strand
AATAGGCAGGTCCGAAAACCGTTACCCTGTTTGGGACTACTCTGGCTTTTGTCATTCTCAGGTAAAAATGAGGATGGTCAAGATCGCATGTTGTGTATTTACCCTTTGAAATATTTATGGAATTATCTGCCATTTTCTTGATATTAGTACCATGCAGGAAACCTTCAGACTCCTGGGTTATCATATTTGTAATTCTGGCCTTTCTGGATTCAAAATTATAATTGACACTCTCCATCGTATATGTCTGGTTTCCATCCTTAAGCACCGGCTTTCCCTGAAGGACACCGCTTGTGTCCTTGACCCCGGATGCAAAAACTGTTTTAGTTTTGAGGTTGTACTCCATATAATCGGCCTTAAGTTCAATATCCTTATATTTCACGGTTACATCCCCAAAATAATAAAGCATCTTCTTACCATTCGAAAAATCTTCAATAATTGAGTCTCTTGCGGTTGAAAATGCAGGGTTGTCAAAAGTGTTTTCGTTGCTAAGAGAGTCGGCACTTCTTTTAGCGGCTAAACTGTCTATCCTCTGAGAGGCAGCATTTTTAACCTTAGTTGTATCACTTAGAAGCTTCAAAGGATCCTGTTTTAGATTTAATGCAAGCACTTCACCTGAGTTTATCAGGATTAAAACAGGGAGCATAATAATAGACAGGAATCTTTGCAAGGTTAAATGGTTTATCTATAAAAACAAAATAATTGCTACTTTTGCAAAGCGCAAAATTAATCATAAATAACAACAAAAAATGCCCTACAGGATACTTTTGATATTTTTTTGTCTGCTTTCATTTATACCAACCGTAGCACAAAACAATTCATATGTGAGTATTCGAAAGGTTGTAATCGATGCGGGGCATGGAGGAAAAGACCCTGGAGCAGTGAGTCTCAACCGAAAAACACAAGAGAAAAACATAACTCTTTCTGTTGCATTAAAACTTGGCAACCAAATCAAAAAAAGATTTCCGGAAATTGAGGTAATTTACACAAGAGATACAGATGTGTTTATCCCCCTCAACCAGCGAACCGATATAGCAAACAGAAACAAAGCAGATCTTTTTATTTCGATTCATGTGAACGCAGCAAAAGCCAGGTCGGCATCCGGCACGGAAACGTTTGTAATGGGGCTGGATAAAAGCAGTTCAAATCTGGAAGTTTCTAAGCTGGAAAATAGTGTAATTGTACTGGAAGGAGATGATTTCAGCTCAAAATATGAGGGCTTCGACCCAAATGTTCCCGAATCATACATTATCTTTTCACTTTTACAAAATTCCCATCTCGAACATAGCCTTACATTTGCGTCTATGGTTCAGAACAGGATCTCTAAAGGACCGATAATTATAAACAGGGGAATAAAACAGGCTGGACTTCTTGTTTTATGGCGTACAACAATGCCTGCAGTCCTTGTAGAACTGGGCTTTATTTCAAACACTTTCGATTATAATATTCTTGTTCGCAACGAAAATCATGATAAATTTGCAAATGCTATTTTTGATGCTTTTCTGGAATACAAAACTGTTTATGAACAAGGGAAAAACACATCATTTACTGCAAATTATCCTGCATCAAAGGACGCAGAAGAAATAAAACCTGTTGTTGAAGAAAAAATTACCGGTCCGGAGCCGGCTCCTTTAAATCAGTTTTATGCAATACAAATACTTGCTGTTACCAGGATTCTCCCAAAAGGTTCTCCTGACCTCAAAGGGCAAAAAGATGCACAATATGTAAGAATTGGAAAATTCTACAAATATTACATAGGAAAGTATCCTACACAGGACGATGCCGCCAAAGAGCTTACTAAAATCAGGAAAAGCTTTTCTCTGGCATTCATAATTAAAATAGAAAATGGTATAATTGTACCAATGAATAATTAGAACACAAGATGAAATTTACACTTACCAAAGAACAAAAAATAGGAGCTTTTGCACTAGTAACACTTATAGCTGCATACTTCGTAATCAACTTTCTTAAAGGGCAGGATTTTTTTAACAAAAATAGCACATATTTTGTCGTTTATGAAAATGTTGAAGGACTTACACCAACAGGCCCCGTATATATTAAAGGATTAAAAGCGGGAACTGTGCAGACAATTGATTACAATGCCGCTAAAGGCACTTTTCTTGCCAAATTCAAGATAAAATCAAAATTCCCTATCCCCCGCAATTCCGTAGCAATGATATACAGCGCCGATTTGCTAGGAAGTAAAGCTGTTAAAATTGTTTTGGGAGACGATCCTGTTATGCTGGAAGGAAGGGATACGCTTAAGTCCGGTATTGAGGAGGGATTAGTTGAAAAACTTGTGAGTGAATTTCTCCCCTTGAAAGATAGCGCTCAAATGCTCATCTCTTCACTTAATAAAACATTTGTAAATGTAAATGATGTTCTCGACAGCAATGCAAAAAGAAACATTGCCCAAACTCTTGTAAATCTTAACAAGACAATAAAAAACGCCGAAGCAATTACACAAAATCTTGACTCGAATGGCCCGGAAATAACCTCTACACTTGAAAACCTTAAGGCCCTGTCGGCAAAGTTGGATGAAGCAGCTACTCCTCTTGCAAAGACAGTAAACAATCTGGCACAATTAACCGACACATTAAAGGAGGCAAATCTTGCTCAAACAATCAAATTGCTAAAAACTCTTTTAACTGATATTCAGGATCCAAAAGGCTCAATCGGTCGTCTTCTAACAACAGATTCTCTCCACAATTCAATAAATACGCTTGTAATGGATTTGGACAAACTTATTGAAAATATCAATAAAGATCCAAAAAAATATATTAAGATTAGTGTGTTTTAAATCAAGTAGTTAAGGATACGATAGATTTTTAAAAAAAAATATTTATAAATATTTATTGCTGAAATTCAGCCAATTGAATAATTATTGAATTTTACAATAGAAAATAGATTTTTTTTTACAGAATTTATCCCCAATTTTGTAGGCAACCTACCTAATCTATAATACTTCAAAATGCCAGACCAGAAACATATTCTTGTATGGAATAATTGTCTCCAGATAATAAAGGACATTATTCCTCCAAGTAGTTTTAAAACGTGGTTCGATCCCATCAAGGCTGTTAAATTTTTTAACTCAGTTTTAACAATTGAGGTTCCATCGCATTTTTTTCGCGAGTATCTGGAAGAGCATTTTATTGATCTTATAGGTAAAACTCTTAGAAGAGTGATTGGTCAGGAAGCAAAACTGGAGTACAATGTAAGAGTCGTTTCAAATGAAGAGACAGTTACCCTGCCGCAACAAAATTTTCAGGAGCTTACAAACAGGTCGGTTCCGTTTCCAAATCAAAACGGGCAGTTTGCCAACCCATTTGTTATTCCGGGTCTTCAACAGAGGCAAATAGACCCTCAATTGAATCCCAACTACAATTTCAACAACTTCATCGAGGGTGAGTGCAACAGGCTTGCCAGGGCTGCCGGGTTAAACATTGCAATGAATCCCGGTAAAAACACATTTAATCCTCTGTTTCTTTATGGCGGTTCCGGATTGGGAAAAACACATCTGGCTCAGGCTATTGGAATTGACATCAAGGAAAAATACCCCGACAAAATAGTTTTGTATGTTAGCGCAAACAGGTTCCAGACTCAGTTTATGGACGCAGCTAATGTAAAAAACAAACTGACTGACTTTCTCCACTTCTATCAAATGATAGATGTGCTCATAATAGACGATGTTCACGAATTTGCCGGCAAACCCGGAACGCAGAATGCCTTTTTCCATATTTTCAGCCATTTGCACAATATCGGCAAACAGCTTATTCTTACTTCGGACAAAGCACCTTCTGAGATGGCCGATCTGGAGCAAAGGCTTCTTTCCCGTTTCAAATGGGGTTTAGTGGCAGAGCTTATACCTCCCGATTTTGAGACAAGGGTTGCCATATTAAAAGCGAAAAGCTACAACGACGGAATTACCCTGTCGGAAGATGTGATAAATTATCTTGCAAACAGCATTACTACAAATGTTCGCGAAATTGAGGGAACTCTCATATCGCTGCTTGCACAATCTACACTCACTCACCGAAAAATCACACTCGAACTGGCAGAAAGTCTTACAGACAGGTTCGTAAGCAAAAACAAAATTGAAATTTCTGTTGGCAAGATTCAGAAAATAGTTTGTGACTATTTCAAGATTGCTCCTGAATTATTTCTGTCTCAATCGAGGAAAAGAGAATTTGTACAGGCGAGACAAATCGCAATGTATCTTAGCAGAAACCTCACAAACAATTCACTCGCATCAATAGGTGCCCAAATTGGAGGAAGGGACCATGCAACAGTACTCCACGCATACAACACTGTAAAAGATCTTATTGATACAAACAGATCTTTCAGAAAGTATGTGGCCGATATCGAGAAACAACTAAAATCATAATGACAAGCAACAAGATATTTTCATTCTTTGGAGAGATTTGCAAAATCCCCAGAGAGTCCGGTAATGAAGGAAAGATAATCGCCTACCTGCAAAAATTTGCAAAAGAGCGCAACCTTGATTGTATTACAGATGCTGCCGGCAACGTACTTATAACAAAACCGGCTTCTGCCGGGATGGAAGGTGCTCCAACTGTCGTTCTCCAGAGCCACTCAGACATGGTGTGCGAGAAAAACAGCGACAGCAAACACAACTTTCAATTAGATCCAATAAAAGTAACTGAGGAAGATGGATGGCTCATAGCAAAAGAGACAACACTAGGCGCCGATTGCGGCATAGGTGTGGCAGCTCAGCTCGCTCTTCTGGATGCCGGTGATATCACTCATGGTCCAATTGAAGCTTTATTTACCACAGAAGAAGAGACAGGACTCACAGGGGCTAAATCGTTGTCGCCAAAATTTCTTAAAGGAGATATTCTCATAAATCTGGACTCAGAGGACGAAGGAGAGCTTTTTATTGGCTGTGCAGGCGGAATAGATACTACCGGCAGGTTTCCATACAAACAGACAAAGACACAACTCAATACTGCAGCTGTAAAATTTGGTTTTTACGGAGCCACAGGCGGGCATAGCGGCGACGATATCGAAAAGAACAGGGCAAATGCAAATCAGCTTTTACTAAGATTTCTATACGAAATATACGGAAAATTTGAATTTTCTTTGTGCCATATAGACGGCGGCAATAAGAGAAATGCAATCGCCAGAGAGGCTCATGCAACAATCGCCATTAAACCGGAAAATCTCGATCAAATAGTTTCCGTTTTTGGAAAAGTGGTTTCTGAATCACAAATTGAACATAAGATTTCGGATCCCAATCTAACAGGCCGATACGAAAATGTCCCTCCATTTGAATATTCAGCAGACAACGAATCGTTCGGGAAGATGCTTTTTGGCCTCTATGGTTTGCCGCACGGAGTTCTGGCAATGAGTCAGGAAATCCCCGGATTTGTAGAAACATCTACAAATCTAGCATCAATCAAAATGGTAGAAAAAGGTTTCTTTACCGTATGTACAAGCCAGAGAAGTTCCATCAACAGCGCAAAATTTAATGCAGCTGATAGAATTGAGGCGATTATGCGTCTTGCGGGAGC
>DOSU01000102.1:3025-3711 GCA_003513895.1 Rikenellaceae bacterium | reverse complement strand
TTGCGAAAGGATCTTCAAAAGATGTGAAAAATCGTCATGGAATACATGTTTATCGTTTAAGGGATGACATGCAGGAATTGTTTCAAATCACTCATATTCCCTGCACAGTAAGCCAAGACGGGAAGGAATTGATTGTTAATGAATTCAAATTTTAAATACGCATTGGCAATCATATTTGTCTTTTGCAGCTTTACAAAATGCTACGCGATATGCTGCGATGACAAAATAGAAAGCGATGATGTTGCGTGGGACGAACTTAAGGAAGAAGAGAGACATGGACAATGCACATGTTATTACGGGAAATTTACCAGACAAGGCACCTTATATACTTTCTGGGAACCAGCCCGAATCATCGAAACGACAAAAGATCCCAACTGCATGATGGCGGAAGGCCAGGGCGAAGGGGAGCGGGAAGGGGAGAGCGATCCCACGGATTTAACAACGTATGGAACAGATCATGATAATGACAATGCGGAAGGCCCGACCACTTTCTTCAATGCCCACATAACAACCCCTGACTTCATCCAGGATTCGCTGACGGAAAACAATACACGATGTTGGCATACCGGAACGGGCGATACAACAGACTATCTTTCAGAGGATGATTCAACATGGAATGATGAGGCGGTTGCTGCGGTAATGTATCCAGAAGTATTCACGGCAAATAACCTCTCTGCAGTCTTGTT
>DOSU01000102.1:2734-2925 GCA_003513895.1 Rikenellaceae bacterium | reverse complement strand
ATGTTGGATTCTACGACCTCGCAGTTCGGGTTTCCAATCGATCCGTTTTTTTGGTGCATGGGGTCATGGGGAAGCACTTATCCAATTGGCGGCCATGTAGGAACAAACGAACTCATCACCGGAAGCATCGCTGCTGCCGCCCGAGCCATATACCTTGGCGGGAGAACCGGAAGAATTTTAGATACTGCCTC
>DOSU01000102.1:0-2641 GCA_003513895.1 Rikenellaceae bacterium | reverse complement strand
TACTGTTTCAATTTCCCGATGTTGATATGGATTAAAAGCTATTTCAAATTTCAACCGGTCAAACCTACAACAAGGAAGTCCGCGATATATATAGGGCAAAGCGCTACTCTTTGGGAAAGCGAGCTTAATGCATCAACATGCAATGATAATTTTGCCTGGGTACTCTGGCGGAAAAGATCGTGTTGTGACAGCGGGAGCAATAGCAGTGGCAGTTCCGGTGGTGGTACCGGAAAGAGTCTTCCTTAATAATATTGGAACAGCAAGGTGAGATATTGATATGAGAACTATTTCAGATTGGAAAACGTATGTTCTTTGTTGCTTCTCTATTTTTTGCGTTCTTAATTCTCAGGCAATAGCAGGATCAACTATTTTTACTGACGATGGATCGGTTGATACCGAGACAGGGGAAATTACCCTTGGCGAAAAATATCGGGAATTAGGAAAAGAAAGCTTGGAGGAAATGTTTCAAGAAAGATTAATCGTAGTGGAAACAGACGATGACGAGAATGTCACTAAAGCCATTGTAGATGGATCCGGCAAAATTGATACAGTTACAGGACTCGTAAATGGATCGGGCAATATTGATCTATGGTTCCTTGGATCTTTTAATGTGTCGGAAGCGGCGGGGCAAGGAGAGATGAAAAAAGAGAGCATGGATTTATCAAAATTACCAGGAGCTGAAAATACTCCAGGAATAAGCGATATAAAAGGAATTGAAGGCAGAACAAAAACATTAGATAATATGTTAGAGAATTTGAAGCGATGAAACGTCCTTTAATATTGGTCAGTTATCTGATGTTTACATCATCGTTGTTTGCTGCTGAAACCATGCCAGTGGATGAAAACAGTGTTGCATATAAAACAGCAACCAGATTGTCTCAACACATGAGTTTAGACGAAAACAGCGATGCATCTAAAGCTGCAAAAAGATTGATACAAGCGGGTAAGATTGAAACCGACGAAACAGATAAAGTGTGTGACGTGAAAAAACCGTACATATTGGTCTTTGTTTCATCAAGCATGCCAAGATATTTACTGAAAGAACTAGCAGAAGAGTCTTTTCAAATACATGAAAAAGCATTGGCGAATGTTGATTTCGTCTTGCGGGGAGTTCCGGAAATGGGTCTTGACACGTTTCGTGATCAAATAAACCCTGAAAATAAAGATATGTTTATAAGAATTGATCCATTTATTTATAACAGATTAAATATAACTCAGGTTCCGGTGGTAATAATCGATAGAAAATATGCCGTTGACTCACCGACCAGTATCTCATCTGCCATTAAAATAATTGATTCGGATGAATACGAAGGATTAATTCATGAAATCAAGCATTTTTAAAAATCGGCTTGTAATTGTATTGATATGTCTTGTCGCAGGATATTTTGCTTCAAAGATCCCAGGACGTATAACAATATGCAAGACTAAATCTGTTAAATACTGTGTGTACTGGACAGTTCCTTACAGCATAGAATCCGACATCATACTGGAAGATAAGTATATCCGTGCAATAATAGACATAGATTTACCAAATGCAGATTGCAAACCATGTCAGATCGTGAAAAGAGTTGGCTGTGATTCGTTATCTCAAATACAGGTTAAGGACAAAATATTCTTTTGTAATGGAAACCAGATAGGTGAAGCATTTAGAGAAGACTTTACAGTAACAGACGGCATTATACCTGCAGATAAGGTGTTTTTAATAGGCGACCATCAGAGCAGTTATGATTCACGATATTTTGGTTTAGTTGACAAGAACAAAATCAATGCGATCCTTCTACCTCTATTATAGCTGTTTGATTCTGTTGTTTTCCAGCACTGTTGCTTCCGGTGTCGTTTTGGAAAATACGAGAACAGATCCTCAGTTTTACGACAATTCACAAAAGAAAGGTTTCTATTGGTACGAAGACGAGGACGAAACACTAGAATTACCTGAAGAAAAAGCAGAAGAAGTAATCGTTATCCCTCCACCGCAAGAAGTACAAAAGGAACAAAATGTAATTAATAATTACACTTATGATCAACTATGGGTTTTACACCCCGATATATTTGCCAAAGAACTGGATAGGCGTCAGAAATTGGCAATTCAATTTCCAACCGTTGAAAACGTCTACAGCTACCTTGAGGTACAAGACGTTGCAAAAAGGAAGAGTGTGGCCTTTGCCGGTGCCATGGGATACGTATCACAACTGAATCCTCAATTTTCTGGAGAAAACAATTATCCGACCAATGTCCCTGGACAAAATGTATTGAGGAACGAAATAAAGACCGATGATCAGGATTATCTTAAAAGTGTGAAAAACGATTTTGCATTATTGGTATTTATGAGTGAGGGATGTTCGTATTGTGATGCTCAAGAACCAATACTTGATATGTTTTACGCTTCGCATGGTTGGAATATCAAAAAGCTCGATATAAAAGAACACTCCGATATAGCGGAAAAATACTCTATTACACTTACTCCATCTATCATTGTAATATCAAGAAAAACTCAAAAAGCAATACCGCTCACTTCGGGGATAGTAACACTACCTGAACTTAGAGATAGACTTATCAGATCGGTTCGGATGCTTAATGGCGAGATAGAACCGGAACAATGGTACACCAACAAGAGATCGACAGATCCTTTAAAATTCATCAA
>DOSU01000041.1 GCA_003513895.1 Rikenellaceae bacterium | reverse complement strand
TTGCTTTTTAAGTTGTGAAAACGTTCAATAAAGTTTTCTGCGAGTATATCTCCGACACGAAGACCGTTCCTTCCGGTCTTATCCATATACGTAGGGCCAATGCCTTTAAGTGTAGATCCAATTTTGGATGCTCCTTTTGAAGCCTCAGATGCAGCATCAATAATCCTGTGAGTAGGAAGAATAAGGTGCGCTTTCTTTGATATTGCGATCCTCTCTCTAACCGGTATGCCGGTTTTCTCAATTTCTAAACACTCTTCGCGAAAAATAATTGGATCAATTACAACGCCATTTCCAATAATATTTATGGTGTTTTTGCGGAAAACACCCGAAGGGATTGTGTGCAAAACAAATTTCTTGTCGTCGAAATGCAAAGAGTGACCTGCATTTGGCCCGCCCTGAAACCTGGCCACGACAGGATAACCTTTTGCAAGAACATCAACAATTTTACCTTTCCCCTCATCGCCCCATTGAAGGCCTAAAACAACATCAACTTTCATACTTGATTATAAATTAAAATGGTAAATCACCATCATCGGCAGAATTCTCAGGAGAATTCTCCGTGCTAGTGATTAAATCCTGAATATTATTGCGACCGGAGGGCACACCCTGCGACTCTTGTTTTCTTCCAAGTATCTGTATATTATCGGCAACGATTTCTACAGTGTACCTTATTTGACCGGTTTTATCTTCCCAGCTGCCTGTTCGGATCTTTCCCTCTATGAAAAGCTGGCTCCCTTTCTTTACAAACTTTTCAATTCTCTCTGCCAGAGCTCTCCAACAGACAATATTATGCCATTCCGTCTGCTCCTGAAATTCCCCGTTTTTATCTTTATATCTCTCAGTAGTCGCTATCGAAAAGCGGGCAACCATGGATCCGTTTTCGAGATGTCTCACCTCCGGATCTTTACCAACATTCCCAATTAGAAGGACTTTGTTTAGCGACATTTTAATGTTTTTTTATTGTTTACAAAGATAAAAAATATTAGCGATTTCCTGTCAACAATTCCATCGCCTTTCTGTCCGGTTTCTCGCCGGTGAACATCAGGAAGGATGGAAGTGCCTGGTTCAAAAGCCAAAGTGTCCCGGGCAAATATTCAGCTCCTTCATCGATGCATTTTGTTTTAAGTGCACATGTTGAATATTTGGCTTCAAAAACAATTTTTGATTTTACATTTATTCTATTGTACAAATCCGATAATACGGGTAAGGTGTCAATTATTATTCGTGTACTTTGGGCCAGTTGAACGAATTGATCAAATGAGGCAAATGATATAGAACTCTTTAATGCAAAATCGGAAGCTTTTTTAATGTCGCGGTTTATAATTGTCACATCAAAACCAAGATCTCTTGCAGCTAAGGCGGCAGCTCTTCCGGCACCTCCGCAACCGATTACCATTAGCTTTGATTTCGGAGTATAAAACTCTTTTATGCTCTCTCTAACTCCAAAATAATCTGTGTTATATGCAGTGAATCCGGTTTCATTTCGCAAGATGAGATTTGATGCACCAATTTGCCCGGCAAGCGAATCGGTACTATTAGCAAATTTCAAAACGGATTCTTTAAATGGAGCAGTGATATTTACTCCTGCAAAATTTTCCTTCTCTATTTTTAGAAATGCCTCTTCAATTTCAGATGCACATATAAGTTCGTAGGAGTGTTCAGTAGATGGATACCCTGCACGAAAAAGAGCAGGACTCATACTGTGTGTAATTGGAAAACCAATGAGACCGAATTTCATTTTTCTTATTTAAAATCACGTTGCCTAAGTGCTTCAAAGCAGATAATTGCAGTGGAAACAGATACATTTAACGAGTCTCGAAACCCTCGCATTGGAATTATTATTCTCTCATCTGCCTTATCTCTCCAGAAAGAAGAAAGTCCTTCGGATTCTGCGCCCATAACGATTGCAATAGCTCCCTTCATGTCGGCCAGGTCATACCTCACCGAAGCCTGCAGTTCTGCAGTTAAAATTCGTATTTTATTGGATTCAAGCCACTCTAATGCCTCTGACGAGGAGCACGCAACAATATTGTTTGTGAAAACACCTCCAATGCTTGCCCTTATCACATTTGGGTTGAAAATATCGGTAAGGGGGTCACAAATAATTACTGCATCTGCATTAGCAGCATCTGCAGTTCGTAAAACTGCTCCGAGGTTTCCCGGTTTTTCTACGGATTCCAGTACAATTATGAGTGGATTTTTAGATAGCTTAATATCGCAAAGCCTTCTTTCTTTGTGTTTTACCACTGCAAGGAGTCCTTCCGTTGTTCCTCTGTATGCGACTTTTGAGTAAATATCCGCAGACAAGGTGAAGTATTTTTCCGATTTGAAGTGTTGTACTCTCTGTTCAGATAATAAACCGGGAACAAAATAGAGTGATTCGATTTCAAACCCTCCTTCAAGTGCTGCTTCAATCTCTCTTATACCTTCGGCAACAAACAAACCGCTTTCGCGTCTGAAGGAAGACTTTTCCTTTAGGGCAATAATGTTTTTAATTTTTAGGTTTTGTGCCGATGAAAGATGATCGATATACATTATGTTCTTTAGTTTTCCGGACGCATTTGCGGGAAGAAGAGAACATCCTGTATAGATGATGAATTTGTCATGAACATTGTGAGCCTGTCTATACCTATGCCCATTCCCGAAGTCGGAGGCATTCCATACTCAAGTGCACGCACAAAGTCCATGTCGATAAACATGGCCTCGTCGTCACCTTTGTCTTTGAGTTTAACCTGATCCTTGAACCTTTCAAGTTGTTCAACAGGGTCGTTTAATTCGCTATATGCATTTGCCAGTTCCTTCCCGTTTACAAACAGTTCAAACCTCTCTGTGAGAGCGGGGTTAGACCTGTGTTTTTTAGTAAGCGGCGATGTTTCAACCGGATAATCAATTATAAATGTTGGCTGAATGAGATGTTCTTCGCAAAATTCTCCGAACAGTGCATCTATGAGCTTACCCACTCCCATGCTCTTGCTTATTGGAACATTGAGCTTTTCGCATACTTTGCGAAGCTCCTCTTCGTTCATGCCGGCTACATCCACTCCCGCATACTCTTTTATTGCATCCAGCATTGGAAGTTTTCTGTACGGAGCTTTGAACTCAATCTCTTTGTTGCCCAGTGTAAGTTTTGTCTTCCCATGAAGCTCCACAGACACTTTTTCAATCATCTTCTCCACAAATTCCATCATCCAGAAGTAGTCTTTGTAGGCTACATAAATTTCCAGTACAGTAAATTCAGGATTGTGAGTTCTGTCCATTCCTTCGTTGCGGAAATCCTTTGCAAATTCATAAACACCGGTATACCCGCCAACAATTAGTCTTTTTAGGTATAGTTCGTTTGCTATTCTCAAGTATAAAGGAATATCAAGTGCGTTGTGATGAGTAATGAATGGCCGAGCAGCTGCACCTCCCGGTATAGGCTGAAGAATGGGTGTTTCAACTTCCATATAACCGTAATCGTTAAAGAAGTTACGCATCGTATTTATTATTTTTGACCGCTTCATAAATGTCTCCCGGACCTCCGGGTTAACGATGAGGTCAACATAGCGCATGCGGTATCTCATTTCCGGGTCTGAAAACGCATCATACTTTTGATCGTCTTTCTCTTTTACAATAGGAAGAACTCTAAGAGACTTGCTAAGCACTTTAAGTTCCTTCGCATGGATTGATAGTTCTCCGGTTTGAGTTATAAATGCAAATCCTTTGATTCCTACGATATCTCCAATATCTAAAAGTTTCTTGAATACTGTATTATAGAGAGTCTTGTCTTCACCCGGGCAAATTTCGTCTCGTTTTAAATAGACCTGAATTCTACCTTTTTCGTCCTGAAGTTCAATGAATGCTGCTGCACCCATAATTCTCCTTGTCATTATCCTTCCTGCAATGGAAATGTTGCCCAGATTTGGAGTTTCCGGATTATACTGCAACTTTATCTCACTTGTTGAGATATTAATTTCATATGCCTCGGCAGGGTAGGGGTCAATGCCAAGTTCTTGTATGGCTTTGAGTGATTCTCTCCGTATTATCTCTTGCTCGTTAAACTCTGTAAATTCCATATAATCAAAGATTGATTGAAACGGCAAAATTAGCTTTTTTTATCAATTTTTGAAATAAAATCTGTACCTTTGTGAAGATATGGCAATCGAAAAAAAATGGATAGTAAAGGAACCGGGGAACCCGGCTGTTGTTAGACAACTGGCCACTGAGCTGGGAGTAGATATGGCCCTTGCTAATCTGTTGGCCCAAAGAGGTATTAAGACTTTTGCAGATGCGAAGTCTTTTTTTCGCCCCAAACTCGAAGAGCTTCACGATCCATTTCTTCTTAAAGACATGGATAAGGCTGTTGAAAGGCTTGAAGTAGCCCTTGATACATCTGAGAAAATCCTTGTATACGGCGACTATGATGTAGACGGAACAACAGCTGTTGCTCTTGTATTCTCCTTTTTGAGAAACATACACAGCAATCTCGGATATTATATTCCGGACAGGTATGACGAAGGTTATGGAGTTTCATATAAAGGCATAGACTGGGCAAAAGAAAACGGATACTCTTTGGTAATTGCACTTGACTGCGGCATAAAAGCTGTTGAGAAAGTTGCCTATGCCAAATCACTTGGAATTGAGTTCATTATTTGTGACCACCACCTTCCGGACGACAGACTCCCTGATGCAGTAGCTGTTCTTGACCCAAAAAGGCCGGACTGCAATTATCCTTTTGACGATCTTTCCGGCTGCGGAGTAGGATTCAAATTTATGCAAGCGCTTGCATCGGTAAGGCATATCCCTTTTATACATTTGATGCCCCTTTTGGACCTGCTGGTAGTAAGCATTGCTTCCGACCTGGTTATTATGACCGGAGAAAACAGAATTCTTGCACACTTTGGTCTCCAGCAACTGAACGAATCGCCCAGAAAAGGGCTGCTTTCCATAATCAAGCTTTCCGGGCTTGAAAAGCATGTTATTACAATAGACGACATAGTTTTTAAAATTGGGCCGAGAATAAATGCAGCGGGCAGAATGGAGTCGGGAAAGACTGCTGTGGATTTGCTTATCAGCCGAAGCGATGATGATGCAAAAAGCATTGGAGATACAATAAATACTCATAACAACGATCGTAAGAGTATTGACCGCGAAATAACACTTGAGGCTATTGAAATGGCTGCAACAGCGTCCGATTTTGCTACCAGAAATTCTACCGTTCTGTATAATCCCACATGGCACAAAGGTGTGTTGGGCATTGTTGCATCAAGGCTCGTAGAAACATATTACCGGCCAACAATTGTGCTCACAAAATCCAATGGTTTTATAACGGGTTCTGCCAGGAGTATTCCCGGTTTTGACCTCTACGAGGCAATTGAAAACTGCGCAGACCTTCTTGAAAATTTTGGCGGCCACATGTATGCAGCAGGTCTCACCTTAAAAGAGTCCAACTTCGAAATTTTTTGCACAAGGTTTGAGAGTTTTGTGCAGAGTAAAATTACTGCAGAACTGCTCACTCCAATTATCAATATTGATACCTTCCTGGAATTCAAGCAAATTACCCCTAAGTTTTTCAGAATTCTCAAACAATTTCAACCATTCGGACCCGGAAACATGTCTCCGGTCTTCCTCACTCAGAATGTGTATGACAATGGCAATGGAAGGAGAGTAGGAACAGATGCAGGACATCTTAAGCTGGAACTTATTCAGGAAGACGAACCCCACAGACATATTTCGGCAATAGCATTTAACAGGTCGGAACACTTTGACCACCTAAGATCGGGTAATCCCGTGGATATTTGCTACTCAATTGCAGAGAATTACTACAGGGGTATAGCCAATATTCAGCTAAGGGTAAGGGATATCAAACTTAGAGAAGAGATTATATAACCCTCAGAATCTCCCCCAGAATTTCATTGACATTTTTATTGTCTGTTTGAAGCACATAATTTGCCGAAACATTATAACCGCTCTCTCTCAAAGAGAATAGTCTTCGTATTTCTGTACTTAGCTCTTCCTCTGTTTTGTTTTTAATAAGAGGACGGCTTTTTTTTGTGTGAATTAGTCTTGAAATTATTGTCTCAATTGAAGCCCTGAGGTATATGCAAAAAGCATTTTCCTGTAGTAAGATTATGTTTTTCTGTGAAATGAGCGCTCCGCCTCCAAGAGAAATAACCAAAACCTTATCGCTGTTTTTTAAGATTATCTCTCTCAAATTTCTCTCTTCTGCTTCCCTGAAATATGACTCGCCTTTTGTATCAAAAATATGTTCAACAGAACATTTTTCAGCTGCTTCAATAGCTTTGTCAAGGTCAATGTGTTTGCAAAAGAGATGTTTGGATAGCTTTTCGGCAATTGTACTTTTGCCTATACCCATAAAACCAGTCAAGCAAATAATCATAATTTTGAACTAAAATAGTGTGGGAGATTTATCGGGACCGGATCCGGGAACTGGATCTGGATCTGGATCAGGTATGGTATCGATGTTGTCAATTTCCAACTCAAATTCAATCTCATTACCGTTGAGTCCATTCTCCTTTTCAAGGGGCTCTATGAATTTTATTGAACCTACTTCAAATGTTGTAAGTTTCTTCCCTTTTGCCCTGTAGCTCTTGCCGGCAATGAATTCGCCAACATCAATTATTTCAGAAGCTCTTTTTGAGTGCTTGCCGTTGAAATTAATCTCAAGCTGAGGATATTTATCTGTGGACAATTCATGAAGATAACTACCCGGACTGTCGGATATAAAAGAGGTTACAATATTGTCATTTGGTTCAAATGCAAATCGTTTTATGTAAAAACAGTTCTGTTCTCCATCAAAATAAACTGCAGTGAAAATTTTATGAGTATCGAGTTTTTCAATTATTTGAATATCTCCCTGATATCTGTTGCTCAGGTCAAAATTGGTTGTGTAGTATTCACCATTTTTGCATAAAACAAGTATATGGTCGTGTGGCATATACTCTCCCAGATAAATACCTCTTGAGTCGCTGTTGAGGCGGTTTATGTCCTTATCGAACCAGATTGCCTGCCCTCCGAATTGAGAAATTCCTTTTGATTTAAGTTGAATCTTGTGGATAGGATTTTTGCTGAGAATATTACCCATGGATCCTCTTCCCTTTATGTTAAGGGCAGCTAAGTCGTATTCAAAAATAAGCTTTTTGAGTTTTGGCCTGGGCTTAAGGAAAATTTTAAGAATTTCGGCTTCTCCGTTAGGATTATCGGTAAACCAAAGAACAGAACTACCATCTTTTCCCTGAGTGAGATCATACTCTTTGTCTCTTGTAACACCTGTAACGGCAAATCTTTTAACATATACTTCGCCGTTTTTACCGTGACGGTAAACAGTGTTGTATATTGTTCTCTCATCGTTCTTCTTGAAAACGCCCACATGGATGATACCTCTTCCTACAAAAGCCTTTTCGGCAATCTTTGTAACTATGTACTTTCCATTGGTCAGAAAAACGATTATATCGTCTATATCGGAACATTCACATATAAATTCGGCGTTGTCGTCGCGTTTGAGATCCATCCCCACAAATCCCTCTGTCCTGTTTGCGTAGAGTTTTGCATTTGTGGCAATTACTTTTGTCGCTTCTATGGCTTCAAAATTCGACAGTTCCGTTTTGCGAGGGAACTTTTGACCGTATTTTTTCTTTAGCTGCTGGAAATATTTGATTGAGTAATTGTTGAGGTTTTCCAGGTTTGTCTTAACCTCTACCATTTCGGTTTCGATTTTTTGTATACTGTCTTCAAGTGCCTTCACATCAAAGACAGATATCTTTCGAACAGGTTTTTCCATCAGCCGGAGAACATCTTCACGACATATTTGCTTTTTGAGCATTCCCTGATATTTGAGAAGTTCTGCCTCTATGTTTCGGAGTTGTTCTTCCCAGCTTGCAGCTTTCTCTTCCAGAAGGCGATAAATCTTTTGCTCGAAGAAAATTTTCTCAAGAGAGTTATAGTGCCAAGACTCTTCCAGTTCTTCCAGTCGTATTTCCAGTTCTTTTTTAAGAAGAGACTTTGTATGTTCGGTATTGTGAATTAGAATTTCATCCACACCAATAAAGCATGGATGTTTTTCACGGATTACGCATGAATTAGGTGAAATTGAAGTTTCGCAATCGGTGAATGCATATAATGCATCTATTGTTTTGTCGGGAGATACTTCGTTATGCAGGTGGACAACAATTTCGGCACCGCTTGAAGTATTGTCGTCTACTTTGCGGACCTTGATTTTCCCTTTATCGTTTGCTTTGAGAATTGATTCTATAAGTTTGGATGTTGTAAGCCCGAAAGGAATTTCAGTTATAACAAGAGTTCTTTTGTCGATTTTGCTGATTTTGGCCCTCACTTTTACCACAGAACCCCTTAATCCCTGATTGTATTTACTGCAATCGGCCAAACCTCCGGTGGGAAAGTCGGGGAATATTGTAAACTCACGGTTATTTAGATATGCTATTGAGGCATCTATCAGTTCGTTAATGTTATGGGGAAGAATTTTTGAAGCAAGCCCCACAGCTATACCTTCGACACCCTGCGCCAGAAGAAGCGGAAATTTAACGGGAAGGCTAACAGGCTCCTGATTCCTTCCGTCGTAGGAGTTCATCCATTCTGTAGTCTTTGGATTGAAAACGACTTCATTGGCAAATTTGCTGAGCCTTGCCTCGATATAACGAGGGGCTGCAGCACTGTCTCCGGTGAGTGTATTCCCCCAGTTTCCCTGACAGTCAATAAGCAAATCTTTCTGGCCAAGTTGAACCAATGCATCTCCGATGGATGCGTCCCCGTGTGGGTGGAACTGCATTGTGGAACCAATTATGTTGGCAACCTTATTGTACCGGCCGTCGTCCATCCTTTTCATCGCATGGAGAATCCTTCTCTGAACAGGCTTAAGACCATCATTGATGTGAGGAACCGCTCTCTCCAGAATTACATACGAAGCATAATCAAGGAACCACTCTTTGTACATACCCGTGAGTTTGTACTTTTTGTCGCCCTCATTAATTAGTTTGTCGTATTTACTGCTTTCGGAAGATTCGGTGTTGTCGATTGGGTCGTCTGTCGCTTCTAATTCAAAATCAAGATCGGGGGTACTCATTCTTTTTTTTTGTCTTTATCTAATCTTGTATGTAACCGAACTGGCGGAGTTTTCTCTTATCTTCTCTCCAGTCCGTATTTACCTTCACAAATATCTGCAAAAAAACCTTTTTTTCAAAAAATGATTCCATATCTTTCCGTGCCTCTGTTCCTACTTTTTTTAATGCAGAACCGCCTTTCCCGATAATTATCCCCTTTTGAGAGTCTCTCATTACATATATTACAGCATCCACTTTGTACAAACCACCCTCTTCCTGAAACATCTCAATTACAACTTCGGTAGAGTAAGGTACCTCCTTGTCGTAGTTAAGCAAGATTTTCTCCCTTATGATTTCTGAGGCAAAAAACCGAAGATTTCTGTCTGTGAGTATATCTTTGTCGTACCAGGCAGGACTTTCAGGAATAAGTTCCAGAATCCGGTTGAACAGAGTGTCTGTATTAAATTTTTCTGTGGCTGAAATTGGAAATATCTCTGCTTTTGGTACTAATTCCTTCCATCTTGCATACAACTCCTCGATGTCCTTCTGATTGCTGATGTCGATTTTATTAATTACAAGAATTACAGGTGAACTTACTCTATTGAGTTTTTCGATGTACTCTTCATTTTTTGTACTCTGTTCAACAACATCGGTAACATAAAGAATTATATCGGCATCGCCTATTGCAGTTTCTACAAAATTCATCATGCTCTCCTGAAGCCTGTAGCTAGGTTTGAGAATACCCGGTGTATCTGAATAGACTATTTGATAGTCTTCTCCGTTTACAATACCCATAATCCTGTGGCGGGTAGTCTGAGCCTTGGCTGTGACTATTGATATTCTCTCGCCCACAAGGGCATTCATAAGCGTAGATTTGCCAACATTCGGATTACCGATAATATTGACAAATCCAGATTTATGAATTTTGTTTGCCGTAGGCAGGCTATTCATATGCTCCCATCTTTAACATGGCAATCTCCTGTTCAGTAAGGAAACGCCACTGGCCCCTTCTTAGATTTTTCTTTGTAAGGCCGGCAAAGAAGACTCTGTCGAGCCTCTTTACTCTGTAGCCAAGGTGTTCGAATATTCTTCTTACAACCCTGTTCCTTCCGGAGTGAATTTCAAGCCCTACTTCAGTTTTCTCTCCGTCTACATAAGCCAGTGAATCGGCATTCACAGGACCGTCTTCAAGTGTAATCCCTTCAAGAATTGCATTGAAATCGGTTCCGCTTAGGTTTTTGTCAAGAACAATATGATATATTTTTTTATGCATGTTTGAAGGGTGGGTGAGCCTGTCGGCCATCTCCCCGTCGTTTGTAAGCAATAGTACGCCGGTTGTTTGTTTATCAAGACGACCTACCGGATAAACTCTCTGGGCACATTTGCCGGCAATAAGGTCCATTACTGTTTTGTCGGCATTTGGATCGGAAAGAGTTGTTACAAAATCCTTCGGCTTATTCATGAGAAGATATACTTTCTCTTCTCCCTTGAGACGTTCTCCGTTGAAACGCACATCGGAATCTTGTTTTATTTTGGTGCCGAGTTCTGTAATAACTTCTCCGTTTACACTCACTAATCCTGCAACTATGTATTCATCCGCTTCGCGGCGTGAGCAGACTCCTGAGTTGGAAATAAACTTATTGAGTCTAACCATTCCATCGTCGGATTTGGCTTTAGGTTTAGTGCTTCTTGATTTCACAATTCTTTTAGGACCGTCGGATCCAAATGAATCTCTACGAGGGCGGCTAAAAGATCTCTCTTCCCTGCGCTCTCCGAATGGTCTTGAGTCCTCTCTTCTTGGACGGCTGAATGATCTTTCGTTTCCGCCTTCTTCTCTGCGAGGACGGCTGAATGATCTTTCGTTTCCGCCTTCTCTTGGTGCGCGGCTGAATTTTCTGTCATTTCCACCTTCCTCTCTGCGAGGACGACTAAATGATCTCTCACTTCCACCTTCTCTGGGAGTACGGCTGAATTTTCTGTCATTTCCGCCTTCTTCTCTGCGAGGACGGCTGAATGATCTCTCTTCTCCTCCTTCTCTTGGAGTACGGCTGAATTTTCTGTCATTTCCGCCTTCTCTTGGAGTACGGCTGAA
>DOSU01000152.1 GCA_003513895.1 Rikenellaceae bacterium | reverse complement strand
GATTGTGTTGTGTGAGAATTGATGAGGTTGGAGTATTCGGGCACACCGGGGTTGTTTGGAAGAGGTTGGGTTCCGCCAAAAGAGGGAAGATCCTCCTATTCCCATATGTATGTGACACGTACATAACATTGACGTATAAAGTATCCTTTGGTATAATCCTATAGTTATATATGGTAAAATCATCAAAGTCCTGGTTTGTTTCGGAGAATCGTTTTGACTCAATTCTCAATTCAGATAGGTACAAGTTTTTAGCTAACCTCCAAAGCGAGTTATATAAAGACACAATAAATTTCTTTTTTGGTGAAGGATATGAATATCAACTTTTACCTCTAACAACTGGTTCAATTTCTAGTCCAATGGGTTTGGGAAGTGATTCTCTTCCAGTGAAAGTCAATATTCAAGGTGTAGAAACCTATCTCTCCGATTCAATGCAGTTTTACCTTGAATTAGCATGCAGAATAAACAAGAAAAATAATTTCTATATTTCACCTTCTTTCCGTGGGGAGCCAGCCGATAAAAGACATTTATGTCAGTTTTTTCATGTTGAGGCTGAGATTGTTGGTGGCATAGACGATGTAATAGAAGTAATTGAAAAATATTTATTTTATTTGACTAATCACCTATATAGAAAATTTCAAAAGGAAATTTTTGAATCATGCGGAAACACAGAACATATTGAAAAATTTTTGTTATTAAACAAAATACCGAGGTGCTCATTTGAAGAGGCAGTATTGATTCTTAAAAATAATCCACAAAAAGAATTAATTATTGATAAGGGGAGCTATCGGACTATTAGCTCTGCCGGTGAAAGGGAATTAATGAAACATTTTGGAGGTTTCGTGTGGCTGACTAATTTTGATCATTTATCGGTGCCTTTTTATCAGAAATTTACCGATAAAAACAAAAATTGTGCAGAAAATGCAGATTTATTGATTGGTATTGGAGAAACAGTTGGCTCAGGGGAGAGACATACTACCAGTGGCGAGGTTAAAGAGGCATTGAAAATTCATCATGTTTCAGCTGAACCATATGAATGGTATGTAGAGATGAAAAATATGGTTAGACTACATACGTCTGGATTCGGAATGGGCGTAGAAAGATATTTACTCTGGTTATTAAATCATGATGATATTAGAGATATGCAGTTACTTCCTCGTTTTAATGGAATTAAATCAGACTTTTAAAAATGATTAATCTAAATGCGGCAACCATTGAAGGAATGTGTTACACGGACTTTATTGCTTTTATTAAGGAAACAAATCGATGCCCAGGTGGAAAAAAATCAATTAGAAAAATTATTCAAAATAGCTTTATTAACGAAAAAAGTAAAATTTTAGAAATCGGTTCAAACACTGGTTTTACTTCCCTTGAGGTAGCACATCTGGTAAAGGCAAAAATTTTTGGTATTGATATCTCGCCCTCATGTGTAAAAGAATCAAAACAAAGATTAGAAGCTGATACAAAAGATGTTAAATCTAGAGTGAAGTTTCGTGTAGGATCAGCGTATAACATCCCCTTTAAAGATGAGGAATTTGATCTTGTTATTACAGGTGGAGCAACTTCATTCATGGAGGACAAAGAAACAGCAATTTCTGAATATATTAGAGTCACCAAACCATGGGGTTTTATAGCTACAGTTCAGTTATATTATCGGAAACACCCCCCAAAGAAATTATTGAATAAGCTTAGCAAGGTTATCGGCGTTGATATAAAACCATACACAGAATCAGACTGGTTAAGTGTATTTCAAAACAGCAATAAAAATTTGGAACTATATTTTTATGAACCAAATGAACTTTGTGAAAAACCAGGTTCTGAAGTTGATGATTACATTGAATATTTTTTGGCTAAAAAACATATTGCAATGCTTCCGGTTGAGGAAAGAGAGGCAGTAAGAACTAAATGGAGGAATTATCTAACAATATTCAATGAAAATCACAGATATTTGGGTTATTCGGTAGCCATTTTTAGAAAAACTCTTTATCCTGAAGAACCTGAATTATTTACCTATAAAAAATGCAAGAAATAGAAAGAATTGGAAACCAATCTTCAGGATTAGATATCATTAGGGGAAAGTATTTGAGAGGGGAAATTATTTCGGCTCAGGGTAATGTTGAGAGTGGCTTTAGGAATTTTTTTATAAAGAATGGGTACATCGAAAAAACGGCTGCGTCTCTCATTTCAAACAAAGATAGTACCGTAATTTTTTCTGGTGCTTCGATAAGCGCTTTAAAGGAAGAACTTGTGACCGGAAAGATACCAGGAAATGGTTTTTTTGTGATACAACCATGTATAAGAACGCGTGATTTTAAAAACGGATTTGATAATGAAGTTATTCCATTTGGCCAAACTTTCTTCAATATGGTCTGTACGTTATCACGTCCAGGGAGATACAAGGATGTTTGTGAAGAGGCTATTGCGTATATTGAGGGAACGTTGGGAATTGAAAAATCCAGAATTGTAATTATTCCAACCTCTACAAATGATGATCTGGTCCAACCATTCCAACAGTCTGAGGTTCTTAGAGATGTTTCAGTGCGCTTTGATTCCAGGAAAAAGTATACTTGGAAATATGGGATTCCGAACGTAAGCGGAATTGGTCTATCGATTAACATTGTTAATCCTGCCGATGGTAATTTGTGGGACGTTGGCAACATTGTCTCGATTAGAAATTTTGAGAATGTGGAATTAGGCATAGAATTTGGCTTTGGAATTGAGTTCATGCTTTCTGCCGCTTTGGGTGTAGCTGAACCGATAAGGATGTCGGTAATTTCACAGGTTGAGCAATATAAAGAAGGACTCCATCAAAAATATGTGACTTACTTGGAAGCCGCTTTACAGATGATGAATGCAGGAGCCATAATAGGCGATAAAAAGGCTGACCATCTTTATAAACAATATTGGAAGTCAATAAATTTGATTAGAAAATCCCTTGGTTTAAATTTGAATGAGGTATTAAATACAAGCAGTAAATACTCGGAATTAAGGGAATTTCCTGGCTGGGAAGAGAAACTTTCCAGTGTTGCTAATTTTCTAAATAAACACGAAAAACGTATTGAGGGACTTGTATATTTTGCAAACAAAATTAATCGCGGAAGAGATAAATTTACTAACCCAGAGATATCTTTAAAAAAATATGCGCTTCAAAATGGAATTCGAAACGAGGAAGCTTTTGGGGTATTGAATGAAAGATTTTCGCATTTGGCAGCGTTGTTTAAAAATATTAAGTGAAAATACTTCAAATCACTTCTGATTACATACCCAGACCGCTTTGGGGTATGGGTTGGCATGTCAGTTTTATTACAAACGGATTCCAAAAATTGTTTTCTAAAGACACCATTACCTACGTTGCTACGTCCTCAAAAAGCGCAAATGTCCATGAAAATGTAATTACTACTAAATTTCTTGATGACATTAAACTTCTTAGTCCAAAAGAGGATGAAATCTTTAATGATTTTGAAAAATTTATTATTTGGAATCGCCGTCTAGCTGACGAAATAATTGTAAGTGATGTGAAGTTTGATATTCTTCATTGTCACAACTGGATGTCTTGGATAACAGCAAAAATTGTTCAAGAAAAAATCGGTGGAAAAATTGTATGCAGCCTCCATTTTTTGCAAAAACAATATGAAAGGATGCAAGAAAATCCAATTCCGTCTTATCATCAACAAATAGTCGATATTGAAACCGAAATGATTAACAGTTGCAATGCAGCCATATGTTTTACCGGAAACCAACGTAATTATTTATTCAATAA
Organism: Rikenellaceae bacterium; assembly: GCA_003513895.1. GTDB lineage: Bacteria > Bacteroidota > Bacteroidia > Bacteroidales > UBA932 > Bact-08. The sequence goes on along the minus strand of DOSU01000152.1, from coordinate 2,022 downwards.
TTATCGAATATCAAATAAGAACGTTTTTGTAATTCCTCAGGGTATACCAATAGACAATCATTCTCCAAAAAAGATAAGAAAGACAATTGGAATTACATTTGTAGGTAGATTGACTCGAGACAAGGGGGTTTTATCCTTAATTGAAGTAGTGAATAGTTTAAATAATAAATATGCAAACTTACAATTGAACATTGTTGGTGAGGGGGAACTTTTTGAAACGATAAAAAATATGAATCTAAAATATATAAATCTACTTGGATATTTAAACAGAGAGGGGCTGTCTGGAATATTGTGCCAGAGTGATATTTTTTGTTTACCAAGTAACTCAGAAAGCTTTGGCCTTTCGGTGGTTGAGGCTATGTTATTTGGAGTGCCTCCTGTGTTTACCAGTGGTAACAATATACCAAAGCTTTTCGAGGATAAGAAGTCTGGGTTTAAGGTACCCCTTGTTAAATGTCGCGGAAAGTATTCTGTGAACAAGAGGCTATTAAAGGATACTCTTGACCGACTAATTAATGACGGAAACCTCAGGATAACTGTCGGTCAAAATGCCTATAAATATTCTAACGATAATTTTTCTTTAGAAACGATGGTTGGTAGAACTTATAAATTATATAATTCACTCATATGACTCAAAATAAATTGAAAATTGGGATTATTTCTACGTCAAGTCCAGTTTTTGGGGAGAAAAATTTGGACACGTATAAATTTTTAGAATCAAAAGGAATCAAAATCGTTGAACACCCTCAGTGCCGAAAAAAGTACAATGGACATTTGGCTGGAACAATTATGGATAGAGCCAGGGCAATTCACGAACTATTTCTCGACAAGAGTGTTGATATGTTGATGGCTTTTTGGGGCGGAGCCAATACCAACCAAGTATTGCCATATCTTGACTTTGATCTAATAAAGAAGAACCACAAGCCGGTTATTGGTTTTTCTGACACGACGGCACTTTTGCTTGCTATACACAAAATCTCCGGGTGTACCACTTTTCTCGGGCCTGCCGGAATTACATTTTCCAAACCGGAACCATTGGAATACACATGGAATTACTTTAAACAATGGTTTGTTGAGAAGAAACCAGAAATAACAATCACTGATTCTCCGGAGTATGCCGATGACTATTATTTTTTGAAGAAATTTCCAGACAACAAAACAAGAACAATCAAAAAAACATGTGGAAGAAAAGTGTTCCGCCATGGTAAGGCCAGTGGTCAAATAATTGCTGCCAATCTTCAAACCCTCATGGTCCTTGCCGGTACAAAATATTTTCCTGAACTTAAGAATAAGGTACTTTTTATTGAAGAAGCCGAAGAGGAAAATACGGAAATGGTTCATCGCTATCTTACCCATCTGTCTCAAGTAGTTGATATTAATAAATTAAAAGCGGTTTGTATTGGTAGAATGTGTGAACAAAGTGGTTTCAAAGGTGACGATAGTCTAGAAATGATACTTGAGGATGTCTTTGGTAATACCAATATTCCCGTAATCTACGATCTCGACTTCGGACACTCGGATCCAATGTTCACGATTCCAATCGGAGGACAGGCAGAAATTGATACGCAATCAGGGACAATAAAATTAAGTTTGTAGGAGGTGCTACTTTCTTGCATGGTGGAGGATCTTGAAGGAGAGCTATTTGGACACCAATTTTCATCGAAGTTTCTCTAGAAAAAAGAGAACAACTATCAAATTTGGTCTCTTTTTAATAGCTGTTTGTCTGTCTTCTGTCTACTTTAAAATTACTTGCATAAGTTTGAATATATAAATTGTAATACCGTAGCCAATAGCCCATTGGTTTAGTTTGTATGAATAAGTCGCGATACATATGGGAATGATGGTCATTAAAATATGCCATCAGATTTTCACCACTTAGAGTACATCAAGCCGAAATATTCTCATGGAGGGTATATTGCCCTGATTCAGAACAATTAACACAAAACAAAGTCCTCTCATTCCTAATATGTGATGCGTACATTGACTTGGTGGTGCGTTGAAAGTATTATAAGTTTATGGAAA
>DOSU01000093.1 GCA_003513895.1 Rikenellaceae bacterium | reverse complement strand
CACACCTTGTCAACAAAGGTCATATGATTGAGTCCACGAAAATTCATATAGACATCAGAAGGAGTAACGGCCAGTTCTTCAGATATTATGTCTAAGAATTTTTCAGAGATATTACATACTCCAATAACTTTTGTTACTCCAAGTCTAAAAAAAGTCTCTGATAACATACCCGCCGGATTGGCGAAATTCAACACCCAAGCTTCAGGTGCATACTTTAATATCAAATTAGCCAGTTCAACAATTTCAGGAAAGCTTCGAAGATAAGTAGCAAACCCACAAACTGAAATTGTTTCAGTAAAGGGAATATTGTACTTACGACCGAGTTTTTCATCTTCGATCCTTGCAAGTACTCCCCCAGCCCTCAACTGGTTGCAAATATAATCCGCTCCTTGTATAGCTTCACGAAGATCTGTCGTCATGGTAATGTTTACAGGTTCTTTGGTTTTTTTTATCAATCGTTGACACATCTCTCCAACAATTTGTAACCGTTCTGATGAAATATCCATTAAACAAACATCAACTGGCCCAGTAACTTTTGTATTTTTTCCAAGAAGTTGGATTAATTCTGGAGTAAAAACACTTCCTCCACCGATTACACTGATTTTTATAGACATCTTTGGTTACTCCCTTTTACTATTTCGACTCATGATATTGTCTATTTCTTCAATCCTTTTTAGAACAGGTAAATAGGTATTTTGTAAGTATTCACTATATAGTTCAACCTTTGCGGAGTCCGGTATATATTTCGAAACCCCTTGTGAAAGTGCCACTTCACCAATCTGTTGAAAGCTTGTAAACACTTCTAGACCTTTCCCTGCTAAAAATGCGGCTCCAAGGGCTGAAAGTTCTTTAGCTTTTGGAACAAGCAACTTGATTCCGAGGATATTTGCCTTTGTCTGCATCCAATATTTGCTACGTGTAATTCCACCTACTGTGATTATCTGATTAATTGGTGTGGGGCTGAATTGTTGTTGATAATCAACCATCCGTTTTGATTCAAAACAATGAGAAAAAATTGCGGATTTCATAATAGAAGATCCGGTTGAAGAGCCTCCAATCCCGATAATTGCACCACGGCGATCCTCTTCATATTCAGGAAAAAGTTTTCCAAAAACATGAGGAATAAAAATTTCCATTTCAGTAGTGTTTTCATAAATTGTGTCTAGTTTAGAAAAAATATTATCCCAATCATTTTTATGATCTTCACCTGAAGGCAAAAGTAAATTCTTCATCCACTCGATTTGACTGGCTCCAACCCGTTCGACCATTAAACTATAGACTTGTGGCATGATATGCAAATCTAATAATGACCGTGTTGAATCCATGAGAGTCTTTACTACAGGGGTCTGGTGGAACGTTGCGATAATTTCAAATGTTCCTTCAATATTAAATATTTGCCCAGGTTGATAACAACCTGTTGCCATTGCCGCGCAAAGATAATCATGCCCTCCTGAAAATACAGGTAGACCGACCGGCAACCCCGTAATATCCGAAACATTCTTGTTGATATTACCAATAACTTGACCTCCTGAAATTAAAGTTCCAAAATTTTCAGGTTCAAGACTCAAATCACGTAATAATTCAGTAAACCATGAGTTTATTCGATGATCCCAAAGTCCAAATGAGGCCGCAATACTTCGATCAGAAACCTTTTCGCCGGTCATTTGATAAGCAATATAATTTGAAAGAGGAAAAATAGTTCCAATTTTTGAAAATTCTTCTGGATATGATTCTTTAAGTTGAGCAAGAATAAATCCTGCACTGGTCGACGACAACGGATATCCAGTAATATTTTGGAATTCATTTCCACTGTATTTTTTTTCATATTGATTTAAGAGTTTAGGAACATTTTGTTGAGATCGAAAAATAGGAAAGAGATTGTTACCTGCCTTATCAATGATAACGAATGTACATCCAACACTTGAAGTAGCAATTCCCAATGGATGAAATTGATCGACTGGTAAACAAGTGGTGCTTTCATGGATTATTTCGCGTACCACTTTCCATAAAAACACCGGATCCCATAAAAGACTACCTTTACTTTGACCTTCATTTGCACTATTTATCAGGTAAGTCGGTCGAGATGCCTGGTTTAACATATTTGCATGTAAATCGTAGACACAGCATCGAATTGATGTACTTCCAATATCAATTCCATAAAGGACTTCCGTTTTCATTCTATTGACCTCAAGTCTCGCCGAAAACAAGTCCGAAATGAGATAGTTTTCACTTTGTGGCACCAGCAACTAACCCACTGGCAATGTATTTTCTGAAAACAATAGCAATTAACGCTGGTGGAATAAGCGCCAGCAAACCACCAGCGCTGATTAAGCCAAAATTTTGTGAGTTTTTTGTAACAAACTCAGTGATCACAACAGTCAGCGGCTTGGTTGCTGGTGAAGGAGCCATAATTAATGGGATTAAAAATTGGTTCCAGGTTGAAAGAAAAATGATTAATGCTCCAGTAAAAAGCACTGGATACGATAAAGGCAAAATTATTTTATAAAACGATTGAAAACGAGAACATCCGTCAATCCAGGCTGCTTCCTCTAATTCCCTTGGTAGTGAAGAAAAATAATTGATCATAATCCAGACAATCAACGGAAAAAAGGCAGAAGCATAAATAGCAATTAAGCCTACCTGCGAGTTTAGCAAACCCCAAGCCCCTAACATTTGATAAAGAGCAATAATGGTGGCAAATACAGGAACGACAAAAGTAATCAATAATCCCATGCGGATAATTCCTTCTCCTTTAAATTTCAACCGACTAAATGCATATGCCGAAAGAACTGAGATTGGGATAATGATGACGATGGAAATTAAAGAGGAAGTTATTGAGTTTTTCATCCCTCTGACAAAAGACTGACCGTATCGCGAGCTTGAATCCATTAGTGTAAAGTAATTCGTAAGGGTTGGCATCTTTGGCAATATTGTGTCGTCTGCATATAGTTCTTTTTGAGAAGTAATACTAATCACAACTGACCATAGAATTGGTCCAACTGACCAAATCAATATAAAAACAACTACAATAATGAAAAGAAGAGAAATCTTATTTTTCATATGTATTCAACCTGTTTATTAACGAATTTGATGTAAAAATACGTAGGAATTGCCGAGATTAACATAATTAACACAATGAAACCGCTGCCTTCACCAAAATTGAGATAAGTAAACATGCGCGTATAAGCCTCAATGAGAACAGTCTCAGTTTGCACAGAAAATCCAGTAAGGGAAACAACCTCATCAAAAAGATTAATAGCCGAGACTGACGTCAAGGTTAAAACTATCGCCATGGCAGGGCTGATAATCGGAAGAGTTATAAATCTAAAAGCTGACCACGAGTTACATCCATCCATCTGTGCACTCTCATATAGCTCATTTGGAATTGCTCGTAATGCAGATAAGATGATCATGGCTGCCAGTGGAACAACTCGCCATAAAACAACCAAAGCTGCTATGGTTAATACCAAATATGGTTCTGTTAACCATTGAATTTCTGTTTTTATGAATCCAATTGATAAAAGTAATTTATTTATAATTCCAAATTTCGGGTGAAAAATACCTCTCCATAAAATTCCATTTACAACCGGAGGTAATGCCCAGGGTAGAATGGTTACTGCCAATAAAAAACCTTCAATTTTTGAAGTACGATTCAGGGTTAGAGCAAAAATGGTTCCAAGAATAATCGTACCTGCCAAGACTAACACCAAAACAAAAAATGTATTTGAAAGAGAAAGCCAGATTTTTGGGCTATGTACTATTGATATGAAATTGTCAAGAAAAACAAACCCCTTTTCCTGTGGCTTAAG
>DOSU01000150.1 GCA_003513895.1 Rikenellaceae bacterium | reverse complement strand
CTCTTTTAGCAAGTAGCCTGCGCCGCCGAATTTGTCCATAATGAACAGGGTGTAGCGGATGTCTACGCTTATTGTGCGCTGCAGCGACGGTTCAAAAATGATGTCGCCGCTCATTGCCTCCCAGTTGCCGTCGAATGCGGTACCGATGAGTTCGCCTTTTGCGTTTAGAACAGGGCTTCCGGAATTACCGCCGGTTATGTCGTTATTGCTTAGGAATGCTACCGGCATCTCTCCGTTTTTCATTGCATACTGGCCATAGTCCTTTGCCTTGTATAGTTCTTTGAGTTTTGCGGGAACAACGAACTCCCAGTTGTTAGGGTCTTCTTTTTCCATAACGCCGCGTAGTGTTGTTATATTCTCAAATATAACACCATCTTTAGGAGAGTAGTTCAGAATCTGGCCGTATGTCATTCTCATTGTTGAGTTTGCATCCGGATACATAGCCTGTCCTTTTTTCATTTCGAGCAGACCTGCAATGTAGGCTTTTTGTCCTTTTGCAAGTGTGCCTCCTACTGCCTGCAACTCTCCCATTGTTTTACCAAGAACAACAGAAATCGATTTTGAAGCAACAATAGCAGGATCGGAAACAATTGCGTCTTTGTTTTCATTGAGAGCAAGCATCAGTTTTTCCTTAGAAACAAAAACAGATTTTTCGAAAACGAAATTTACATATGCCTCAATATTTCCGCCGAATTGAGTTTCGATAGTTCTGAATAGTTCGGGACGATCGCCCTCTTTTACCTTTTCGCGATATAGCTTAAGAAGTGCTACTGCCACCTTTTTGTCGGTTGCAACAGAATAGTCCTTATAGAAAGATTCCGACCTTCTTTTTGCCATATTAAGTGTATTTTGTGCTCTCTCGGTTTCGCCTTTGGAAACGGCATCGGCATAGGCAGAAAATGCTCCGGCAACAGAAAATAACTCGATGTTGTTAAGTGCTTCACGAGTATAAGCCATAAGTGTCAATGCCTCTGCTCTTGTTGCAATTGAAGAGTTGATGTCATTGAGTGCTGTTCCGTATTTTTTACTGCGGGATTTGTTTTCGTTCACCCATTTTGTAAAAGCTCTCTCTTCATCGGCGCGACGCTCCTGAACTCCAAGTTTGGCAAAAGTTTCGTTCATGCCAATAGCTTTTTTCCAGAAGTTTGAAGAACCTGAGTATTTGCTGGCATACTGAAGGCGGATTTTAGGATCGGCCACCATGTCTTTCATAAGGACATCCTGGCGTACGCCTCTTACATAAATTGAGATTGAGTTTGTGATATCGCTCATTTCCTTAACTTCGGCAGAGGTCATAAAGCGGTTTGTCCTGCCCGGATAGCCGATAATCATTGCAAAATCATTTTGCTCAACACCCTTTAAAGAGATTGTAAGGTGTTTTTTTGGCTGATAAGGCTTATTATCCGGAGAATAGTCTGCAGGATTGTTGTCTTTGCCTGCATATACGCGGAACATTGAGAAGTCGCCTGTGTGGCGTGGCCACATCCAGTTGTCGGTATCGGCGCCGAACTTACCTATTGACGAAGGGGGAGCTCCTACAAAACGAATGTCGGTGTAGGTCTTTGTTATCATCAGATAGTATGCGTTTCCTCCAAAAAATGCAGCAACTCTTCCTTTTAGAAATTTATTGCCTCCGATTGCTTTGCTGGTTAGCTCTTCTGAAATTGCTGCAAGTGCTTTTGCCTGCTCTTCCGGTGTTGTTGCTGCTGCAAGAGCTTTTTCAACATCTTTGGTTACATCGAGAATGCTTTCGAGAAATGTTACAGAGAGTCCCGGAGAAGGAAGTTCCTGCTCGCGGTTCATTGCCCAGTAACCATCCTGAAGATAATCATGTTCTACGCTGCTGAGTTTTTGAATAGAACCGTAGCCACAATGGTGGTTTGTGAGAACAAGACCCTCTTTTGAGATAATTTCGGCAGTACATCCGCCTCCAAAATGCACAACAGCATCTTTCAGACTCGAGTTGTTAATGTCGTAAATGTCTTTAGCTGTTAATTTAAAGCCAAGTTCAGACATTTTTTTGCTGTTTAGTTTTTCGATAAGAGGAAGAAGCCACATACCTTCGTCTCCTCGTAGAGGGCTAAAAGACAATAAAATAAAGCCCAGAATTAATAGACTGATTTTTTTCATTATGATATTCTATTATTAATTGTTAAAATTTAGGGAAACAAAGATATATTTTTATTTGTACATTTATTCATTCAAAAGAGGCAAATAGTATGGCCGTACCTCTTAAAATTGTTATAGTTGCAGATAAGTTCAAGGGAAGCCTCACCTCTCCTGAGGTTGCTGCAATAATTGGCGAAGGGCTCAGGAATGGATCTTCTCTTGAGTTGGAAATCAAATCAATACCTATTGCCGATGGCGGGGACGGCTTTCTGGACGCCATTTCCCGGACTGTTGTGTGCGAAAAACATGATGCAATAGTATTCGATCCGCTTGGAAGAAAGATAAAAAGCGGGTTCCTTATGTCGGAGGGAAGGGCAATTATTGAAATGGCAAAGGCTTCCGGCCTTCAACTCCTTAGACCTAAAGAGTATAATCCGCTAAAAACCACAACATACGGGCTTGGAGAACTTGTAAAAAAAGCAATAGATGCTGGCGCAAGTGAAATTCTTGTTGGAATAGGGGGAAGCGCCACCAACGACTGTGGAGCAGGAATGTTGCAGGCGCTGGGCTACAACTTCCTGGACAATAAAGGAAGGGCAGTAGTTACAGGGCAGGGAGAGTTTATGAACGGTTCTTTGCTAGAGTCGGTGTGCACAGTGGACGATTCTATGGTTGACCCTTCCGTTCAAAAAATTAAAATTACAGTAGCCTGTGATGTTTCCAATCCTCTGCTTGGCACCGAAGGGGCAACATACGTTTATGGACCTCAAAAGGGGGCATCTGCCCTGCAGCTCGAAGTTCTGGAAGAGGGTGCAAAGAATTTTTCTTTGGTAACGGAGAGGCATCTGGGTTTCAGCAGCAGCTTTTTATGCGATTCTCAAAGCTATATTGGATTTGACATGTCCGATTTTCCGGGAGCAGGAGCGGCAGGAGGAGTGGGTTTTGCCTTTAAGGCATACCTCAACGCCGAATTATTACCGGGATGGGATGTAGTTGCCGAAATAACTCACGCTCAAAAAGCGATAGAGCAGGCAGACCTTGTTATTACCGGCGAGGGAAGGCTGGACGACCAAAGCCTTTCCGGCAAACTGGTTGAGGGGATTTCCCATCTTGCAAGACAATACAACAAACCTTTGTGGGTTTTTTGCGGAGAGAACAAGCTCTCGTCGGCGCAATCCAATAAGTTACATATAGACAAAATATTTTCTGTTTACGAAGAAGTTAAAAACTTAAGTGACTCAATGTCAATGGCAAGTGAAATTTTAAGAAAAATTTCCGCATCTTCTGCAACTTTTCTCGACCAATTGCAGTCTAACAGGCAAACCATCTAATAAACAAAAACCATGAAAGAATTAATCCCCATTTTTGGAATTTTAATGCCGTTTCTTACTGCAATTGCAATTATTTTAATTATTTATCTGACAAAGATACACAGAGAGAAGTCAAGAAACCAGCTTATTGAAAAGGCTATTGAAAATGGCAAAGAGCTCTCTCCGGAATTTTTCAAAAACACCGGATCTGCTAAAAAACCTTCGGATCCTCTTACAAGTGCAATGGTTTCAATAGGAGCAGGTATCGGTTTATTCGGAGCTTTTTACTTCTTCTTTGACGGATTTAAGTTTGCCGCATTTGGTCTTATTCCTTTGTTTATAGGACTGGGACAGTTGGTGGCATACTTTATGAATAAGAAGAGTAAAACTCAAGAGTAAATTGTGAATAGAGCCGCATTTGAAAAAGAGGTAATTAACAATCAGGAACCGCTGAGGCGGTTCCTATTAAATCTTTGCGGCGGAAACAGCGCTTTGAGTGACGACATAGCCCAGGAGGCCTTCATTAAGGCCTATCTAAACCTCAACTCGTTCAACGGTCTGTCCAAATTTTCCACATGGCTCTTTAGAATAGCATATAACTGTTATTGCGACAACAAGAGAGCATCACAGAGACACTCTTTTGTTGAAATAGACGAGAGGGTTCATATGGCAGGCGAAAGTGCCGATTCAAGATATAGGAATCAGGAACTCTATATGGCATTGTCACAGTTGGGAGAGAAGGAAAGGTCGGCAATTTTGCTCTTTTATATGGAAGATAAAAGCATAAAAGAGATATCGGCAATAACGGGAATAACGGAGAACACAATAAAGTCACACCTCTCCAGAGCCCGGACAAATTTATCGGAACACCTTAAAACGATCGGTTATGAAAGATGAAAACATAAAACAATTCTTTACAGAGCACAAGCAGGAAATTCCCGACGAAAGCTTTAGCAACAGGATCTTTGCTGCATTGGATTGTCTGCCCGAACCCAAACCGAGAGTTGACAGATCCAGAATGATTACGGCTATATTTGCCGCAGTTGGTTTTATCCTGTTTGCCATGCTTGGAGGATATTCCGTTTTACTTGAGGGACTCAGCTCCGTGGGTGGAATTTTTGTAAATTACAAGTCGGCAACTCCGGAAATAGTAATTACAATATTCTTTACATTTTGCGCATTGTTTTCTATCGCAAGATTTGCAATCAAAGACACTCAGTAACAGACTTAAAGAAACTCAGAACAAAACAGGATCCGGAAGCAGTTTGTAAGACATCCTGTGATACTTACACGTTCCGTACAATTTTATGGCCTCCCTGTGCATCTTAGTAGGGTAGGCCATATTTCTTTCCCACCCGTATTGCGGAAACTCAACGGCAATTTTTTTCATGAATTCGTCCCTGTGGGTTTTAGCAAGAACGGATGCAGCGGCTATTGATGCAAACCTGCCGTCGCCCTTTACAAAGCACTGGTGGGGAATGTTTTTGTATTTAATAAAGCGGTTTCCGTCTACAAGAATTAGTTCCGGCTTTATTGGCAGCGCTCCAAGTGCAAGATGCATCCCCTTTATTGAAGCTTTGAGGATGTTTATTTTATCTATTTCCGGAGCATTAATCCACGCAACACTCCAGGCCAGCGCCTCCTTTTCTATTACTTCACGAAGCAGATTCCTCTCTTTTTCTTTCAGTTGTTTGGAGTCGTTAAGAAGGGGGTGAAAAAAGTCTTTGGGCAAAATTACAGCTGCAGCATAAACAGGACCTGCAAGGCACCCTCTTCCGGCTTCGTCGCAGCCGGCTTCAATTTTGTTTTCGTTGTAAAATGGCAGCAATCCTGGTAAGACCGTCATAGATCGGAATTTTGACGGCAATTTAGTGAACTTGGCTATATTTTGAAATTTTTTCCTTTAAAAAACCAATCAGAACCTCTTTGCTTTCGAGCGACGCTTTAAACTCTGTTTTTGAACAGTCGATTTCGGCCTGAAGCATCTCTCTTTGTACTTCGGAATCCGAAAGCATCTTTTGAAGGTTTTCTATTTGCAGGGACTTATCGGCTATAAGATCCAGCAAGTTCCGGGAAAAATTTTCAAAAAGAAGATTTTCAAGAGGTATGCCAAGTATTCCGGATATCTCTTTTAGCCGTGGATTGATAAGAGTGGTCCTCCCTCCTTCAATTTTTCGGTATCCATTAAGTGATATTCCGAGAATCTGGGCCATGTACTCCTGGGAATACCCTTTTTCCCTTCTGCTTTTTCTTATGGTTTCCCTTATCCTGTCTGTATTCATCAAAACAAATATAACTCTAAGTTTATTTGTTTATGGGCAATGAAAAGTAGTTATTATACACACAAATAGTGTGTATAAACGAAATGAAAAAATTTAGAATCGTAAAAAGAAAATTTAGAATCAGATAAATCGACACATACGGTGTGTCTTGAGTCAAAATTGCCACTATTTTTGAAAAAAATTCAAGATGAAAAATGTACTATTCGAATTAATTTATCTTCTACTGGATGAAAAGAGGCTCTTCCTGAATCCCGGATTTTCAGGGAAAGACATTTCGGGCCATTTTTTCCCGGGCGCATCGGTTGGAGAAAGCATCGTAATTGAAGAGTTCGGTTGCTCTTTGAACGACTTGATTTCGCATTACCGGTTGCAGTATGCGAGAAATCTGCTTGCCGAAGGTTTTGGATTTGAAGATGTTTGGCGTTATAGCGGGTTCAAATCAAAAAGGCTTATGGTCAAAGCCCTTTCTCGTGTTGTTGTTTACAAAAAAAACATTAAATTTGACTCCAATATGCCAGAAAATTAACAACTAATAATAAATCAGGTATTAATATGAAAGTTTATCCTACCCAAAACATTCGGAATATTGTCCTGCTTGGAGGCACGAAATCCGGCAAAACAACGCTGGTAGAGACAATGATGTTCGAAGGCAAAATAATTGACCGCCGGGGAACCGTTGAAGCAAAAACAACTGTCAGCGACAACGCCGAAATTGAACAAATTTATCAAAGATCAATTTATCCCACTCTGTTATATACAGAGTTTATGGATAACAAACTAAATATAATTGACACTCCGGGTTCCGACGACTTTATCGGAGGAGTAGTATCTGCTTTTAAAGTTGCAGATACAGGTGTTATGATCATCAATTCTCAACAGGGAGTTGAAGTTGGCACCGAAATATTTGCCCGCTATGCCGAAAAATTTAAAAAGCCGTTGATTCTTGCTATAAATCAGCTCGATCACGAAAAGGCAAACTGGGAAGGAGCGCTGGATTCTGTGAAACAGACTTTTGGGAAAAAAGTTGTTATTATTCAATATCCTGTAGAAACAGGACCTAATTTCAAATCTTTCATTGATGTCCTTAAAATGAAGTTGTATGTCTTCAAAGACGACAACGGAACAAGAGAAGAACATGAAATTCCTGCCGACCACCAGGATCAGGCAAATGAGCTGCATCAGATTCTTGCGGAAATAGCTGCAGAAAATGATGAGACACTCATGGAACTCTTTTTTGACAAGGGACAGTTAACTGAAGAGGAGATTCGCAAAGGACTAAAAATTGGGCTTGCAAATTCTGAGATTTACCCTCTCTTCTGCCTTTCCGGCAAAAAAGATATGGGGGTTAAGAGGCTCATGGAGTTTATAATAAATGTTGCCCCATCACCTGAACAAACTATACAGAAGCTCACCGACGGAACACAAATTCCTTGCAGTTCTGCCGGCCAGCCATCGGTATTCATATATAAAACAGCAGTAGAACCGCACCTTGGAGATGTCTCTTTCTTTAGAGTAATGTCCGGGAAAGTTTCTGAGGGCTGTGATCTTGTAAATCCGGAAAACGGATCCAAAGAGAGGTTTACTGCAATTTATGCTGTAGCAGGCAAGAAGAAAGAGAAAGTTACAGAAATGATTGCCGGAGATATCGGTTGCACGGTTAAGCTTAAATCGGTAAAAACGAATCAGACACTCAATGGTGGAAGTAAAGAGTGGGTTTTTGAAAAAATGGTTTTCCCTCCTTCAAAATTCAGAACAGCAATAAAAGCAAAAGCAGAGAAGGACGAAGAAAAACTTGGCGAAATTCTCAACAGAGCTCATGCCGAAGATCCTACAATCGTTGTAGAGTATTCAAAAGAGCTTAAACAAACTATCCTCAGCGGGCAGGGAGAGCATCACATCAATATTTTAAAATGGCATCTTACAAATGTCCACAAGATTGAAATAGATCTATTCCCTCCAAAAATCCCATACAGGGAAACAATCACTAAAGTTGCCCTGGCAGACTATCGCCACAGGAAGCAATCCGGCGGAGCAGGACAGTTCGGAGAGGTTCACATTCTTATCGAGCCTGTGGTTGAGGGAGTTGCTGCAAACAACAGATTTAAGGTCGAAGGAAAAGAGCTTGTTCTTAACCTAAAGGGCAAAGATGAGTTTAAGATGGATTGGGGAGGAAAGCTTGAATACTATAACTGTATTGTTGGAGGCGCAATTGACGCTCGTTTTATGCCTGCGATTCTTAAAGGTATAATGGAAAAAATGGAAGAAGGTCCACTCACCGGTTCATACGCACGCGACATTCGCGTTTTTGTATATGACGGAAAGATGCACCCGGTTGACTCAAATGAAATTTCATTCAGGCTTGCAGGCAGAAATGCCTTCAAAGAGGCCTTCAAAAAAGCCGGCCCTAAGATTATGGAGCCGATTTACAACATTGAAGTACTTGTTCCAAGCGACTGTATGGGAGATGTGATGAGTGATCTTCAAAACCGCAGGGCAATGATTGAAGGTATGAGCAGCGAAAAAGGATTTGAAGTGTTAAAAGCAAGGGTTCCGCTTGCCGAACTTAACAAATACTCAACAACTCTTAGCTCTCTTACTTCCGGCAGGGCAACTTTTACAATGACTTTTGCCGATTACCAGCAGGTGCCTGCCGAAGTTCAGGACAAATTGCTTAAAGATTACGAATCGAACGACAAGGACGAGTAAAAATCTTAATGATAGAGGCATACGATATCAGGAAATCATATGGCAGCCTTTTGGTTCTTAAAGGAATAAACTTCCGGGCAAAGGCAGCCGAAGTACTTAGCATAGTTGGAGCAAGCGGGGCTGGAAAGTCCAGCTTGCTCCAAGTGCTTGGTAGCCTTTCGCGTCCCGATTCAGGAAAGGTACTTATAGACGGTACAGATCTTTTTGCACTTGGATCCAATGCTCTTGCCGATTTC
>DOSU01000008.1:27863-40820 GCA_003513895.1 Rikenellaceae bacterium | reverse complement strand
TCCGCCACCGCCACCAAAGCCACCCCCAAAGCCTCCTGACGACCGGCCACCTCCGGACAACAGAGAACCAAGTAAAAGCAATTCAAGCATACCGGGACCTCTTTTTCCGCCACCTCCGATGTTGTTGCTTCCTCCTCCTTTTTTGCTTAAAGCAGAAAGGATAGTCATAATGATTATAAAAATTATAATCCCTATGAAAGGAGCAAACCCGCCTTTTCCTGTTTTCGCAGCATACTCTTCTGAAGTAAACTCTCCGGCAGCAATAGGCATAATTACATTAAGCGCCTTTGAAACACCTCCAAAGTAGTCATTGTTGCGAAAAGCAGGAATCATCTCGTTTTCGACAATTCTTTTGCAAATAGCATCGGGGAGTGCACCCTCCAGACCATATCCCGAAGCGACAAACGCTTCACCTTTTTCGTTTCCGAGTTTTGGCTTTATAAGGATAACAACGCCATTATCGAATTTTGACTGTCCAACGCCCCACTGCTCTCCAATACTGTAGGCAAATTGTGATTTATCAATCCCTTCAAGAGAATTTACCGTTAAAATAACAATTTGGTTTGATGTTTTATTGGAAAAATCTACCAGTTTGCCTTCAAGTTCGTTTACCTGTTCGGCAGAGAAGAGAGATGCCAAGTCGTTTACCAGCCTTTGTGGCTGAGGCCTTTGAGGTATCTGAGCCATGATCCCCGAAACTGTAAGGGTGATGGCTGCAATTATTAGTATCAGTCTATTCACCAAAGGAAATCTCATTGCTCTGTTCGTTTTTATCGTCGGATTTATAGGGAAAGAACTTCTTTAGATTTTCCCCTGCCATTTCTATGGCAACAGAGATTCCCCCGGCAACCTCTCCTTTGCGGAGATATTCGCCGAGAGACTCTTTTACTCCATTCCAGAAATCGGGAGGAACAACAGCGTTAATGCCGGTATCGCCAATAATCGCAAACTTTTTTGATTTGTATGCAATATAAATAAGCACTCCGTTTCGCTCTTGAGTTTTGTACATCTTTATTTTATTAAAGATATAAACAGCCCTGCTTACAGGGTCTGCAGGGCATAGCCCCTCTATGTGAACTCTAATTTCACCTGAAGTGTTGAGTTCGGCAGACTCTATTGCCTTAACAATTTGTTCCGTGTCTGCCTTCGAAATAAAGGCTTGTGACTTCACGGCTAAAATTCAACTTTAGGGACAATTTCTGCTCCGGCCTGAGCTTCAAAATATGCTTTTCTCTCAAAACCGAATATTCCTGCAAGGATATTTCTGGGAAATTGCCTGATGTAGGTATTGTAGTTTTTGGCAGTATCGTTGAATTTTTGTCTCTCAACAGTGATCCTGTTTTCAGTTCCTTCCAGCTGCGCCTGCAGTTCCAGGAAGTTCTGATTTGCCTTGAGGTCGGGATATTGTTCAACAACAACCATAAGGCGGCCTATAGCACTGCTAAGTTCGCCCTGAGCAGCCTGAAACTTGCTTAAGCTCTCAGGTGTCATGTTTGTAGGATCTATAGTTGTTTGAGTAGCTTTAGCTCTTGCATTTATAACTGCTTCGAGAGTTTCTCTTTCGTGTGCAGCATATCCTTTTACAGTAGAAACCAGATTAGGAATAAGATCGGCTCTTCTTTGGTATACATTTTCAACTTGCGACCATGCAGAAGTTACCTGCTCTTCGTGAGAAACCATAGAGTTAAATGCACCCTTTGCCCATACAAAGATAAAAAACACTACTGCCAGTAATACCAGCAGAGTAATCAGACCTTTTGAAAATTTCATATTTGTTAGTTTTAGTGGTTAAAGATTGTTGACACGGACACACCTTACAGATGCTCCGAATGTTTGCTTGGCGGCATAGCTGTATGGAAAATCGGGGCCGTCAAAATGTATGTAACGGTAATAGGCGTCTTTTGAATCTCTTTCCGTTGCCGACCACCACATTCCGTATTGATTGATATTTACAAAGTTTTTAAGTGTATTAAGGGCACTTCCGCCGGGGAGTGCGTTCCAGTTAAACATATTGGTTTTAATGTTGTTAGGACTGTATTTCCATATGTTTACAGAGTTTAATAATGCCGTTACAGTAAGCTTTTCTCCAACTCTTGGCCACGAACTGTCGAATGGAAGAGTAACTCCTCCGTTTGCCTGTTTTGCAAGTTGTTCCCAATCTTCGTTTGAAGGGACTTTCCACCCCTGAGGGCAAATGTTCTGGGTTGTCTCTGTCCAGGTGTATAATCTTCCGAAGATAACGCCTAATGCTTCAACGTTGTTATAATGTTTGCCGGCGCCTGCCCAATTGAGGTTTGTATTAAACCAGTCTGTGTTGCCAATGGTGCTGTAATAGTATTTTTGCCCGTCCCGGCTGTCTGTGATAAACTTATCGCCCTTAACAACACCGCTGAAACTTTCAGGGGAATCCGGATTAAAAACAATAACATTTTTAACTAACTGTACTGCTGTATAACGAGGGTGAGTAACTTTTAGGATAACTTCATAATTGCCCACTGAGTCGGGAACAATTATTGTTCCTGTGGTTCCGAAAAGAGAATCTACATCGAATCCCATTGTAGTCCATTTGTATGTGAGGCTGTCGGTAGGAAAAGTAATACCGCTGGCTTCCAGCTGTAATGTTTTACCGGAAATCAAATGGGATGGAACATTTGTGGAAAGAGAGCCTGACATGTAAAGGTTAGTTGTAGTATCATCGTCTTTCTTGCAGGATAGGCCAACAGCAACAATCAACAAAACTAAAGGAAGAAAAAGCCTGGAAAATTCTCTCATATTATATATTATCTATTCACATTTAACTCACAAAGATATATTTTTTATTCTAAATTTGTGCCAAACTATGCAACGGCCATGAATTTTTGCAATACTTTGAAATTCTTTTTTCCGGCAGTACTTTCAATACTGCTTTTAACGACATCCTGCGACAAGAAAAATGACTATAAAACCATTGACGGTTTTACTCAGGGAACGACTTATCATATAGTCTATTCATATAAAGGAGGAGATACTTTAAACTCTCTTGTTGCCGAAATCCTGGAAAGAGTGGACTCATCGGTATCCGTGTACAGGCCCGAATCAATTATTTCCCGGATAAACAGAAACGAAGAGACATTCCCCGATTCACTTTTCATTAATGTTTTCAATCGCTCCAGGGAGTTTTACGACCTGAGCGGAGGAAACTTTGACATATCTGCTGCTCCGCTTTTTGATGTTTGGGGCTTTGGTGCCAAGGAAAAAAAGGATGTTACACAGCATATGGTCGATTCGATTCTTGCATTTGTAGGGATGGACAAGGTTTGGCTCGAAAACGGAGTCGTAAAGAAAAGCGACCCGAGAGTTACTCTCAATATGAATGCAATTGCACAGGGATATACCTCAGATGTTATCGCAGCAGAATTTGACAAGAGAGGAGTTGAAAATTATCTGATTGAAGTTGGCGGTGAGATTTTTTGCAAAGGATTAAACCCAAAGGGAAAAGAGTGGAGCGTGGCAATAGATAAACCGGTTGAAGGGAATATGATTCAGGGAGAGCAAATTCAGGACATTCTCAATCTTTCCAACAGGGGGCTTGCTACTTCCGGCAATTACCGCAAGTTTTATAAAGAGGGAGATAAAGTATATTCACATACCTTAGACCCAAAAACAGGATTCCCCGCAAAGCAAAATCTGCTGAGTGCAACAATAATAGCAAAAGATGCAATGACTGCAGATGCATATGCAACCTATTTTATGGTTGTTGGTCTTGAAAAGGCAAAAGAGATACTTGCATCAAATCCGGAAATTGAGGGTTATCTGGTATATGGCGAGAATGGAGAGTTCAGGGTTTTCTCCACTCCGGGAATTGAAATAAGAAAAAACAATAATTAATAATTCCATGGCAAATAAAATTTCACGAAGAGGATTCATCAAAAGCTCCCTGCTTGCAGGTGCAGCTTTGGGGTTTGGTTTTGAAGGTCTGGCGAACATCAGGGTAAACAATCGCTTCGACACAATAATTAAGAATGGAGTTATTTATTCCGGAAATCTCCGTGAACCAGTGAGAGGTGACCTTGGCATAAAGAACGGAAAAATATCTGCCATAGGCGACTTAGGCGAGAGTGCAGATGTTACTGTTAATGCAGGGGGAAAGGCAGTGAGCCCGGGTTTTATTGATATACATACCCACACAGATTCAAACCTTTTGGATGCCCCTTTGGGCGACAGTAAAATTTATCAGGGAGTTACTTTGGATATTGGAGGGAACTGTGGCGACAGTCCGTTCCCGTCAAAAAGATGGGAGAACACAGGGGTTTTCTTTGATGAGATTAAAAGCAGCGGAAGAGGAATTAATTACGGTACTTTTCTGGGACAGGGTTCTCTGCGCTCACGCTTCGTCGGGGACAACAATGTTCCTGCGACAGCCGGTCAGCTTAAAGCAATGAAGCGTTATATCGATGAACAAATGGAGATGGGAGCCGCCGGAATTACCTGCGGACTTGAATATACTCCCGGCTCATATGCCTCTGAAAAAGAGATTACAGAACTCTGCAAAGTTGTTGCAAAACACAACGGACTGTTTGCAATACATATGAGAAATGAAGATGACAGAGTGGAAGCAGCGCTCGATGAGGCTATACGCATAGCAACAGGAGCCAGAGTTAAGTTGCAGATTTCTCACCTGAAGGCACAAAATGCGGCCAACTGGCATAAGGCTCCGGATCTTCTAAAACGGATTGAGAAGGCGCAAAAAGCAGGATTGGATATTGCTTTTGACAGATACCCTTACATCGCTTTTTCTACAGGAATGTCCACATTTATTCCAATTAACGACAGGCAGGGAACAAAAGAGGAGATAATTGCACGCCTGAGAGATCCCGGGCAATCAAAAAAAATCGGCGATTATGCAATGTCGAGAATAGAGAGGCTGGGCGGGCCGCAGAATGTGGTTGTTACTTCATGCCGCCAACCTCAGAACAAGAGGTTTATTGGACTCAATGTAGAGGAGTGCGCCAAACTGACATCAGTAAATTCATGGGATTTTATACGTGAGCTTCTTATTGAAGAAAACGTAAATGTCGATATTATTGGTTTTGCAATGAGAGAAGAGAATGTAAAACTATTTCTTTCCCATCCACTGGGTATGCCTGCATCCGACGGAAGCGTCTATTCTCCAACTGGGATACTTGGGGAATCGATGCCACACCCCCGTTCGTACGGCACATTTCCGAGATTCTTTGGCAAGTATTGCCGGGACGAAAAGTTAATGTCGCTTTCAGAAGCCGTCCACAAGGCTACAGCGCTTCCTGCATCAAGACTTGGTCTAAAGAAAAGAGGATTACTGGAAATTGGCTACCATGCCGATGTTGTAGTTTTCGATTCCGAAAAGATTATAGATACAGCTACATTCGCTAGCCCTCATCAGTTTGCGAAGGGAATTGAGCATGTGTTTGTGAATGGCGTCTATACGATAAAAGAGGGTAACCCAACAGGTAAGCTAGGCGGGGTAATTTTATAATTACTGCCCGGCTTCGTGTTTGTCAAAAGCCTGAACGATTTTTGAGACTAGTTTGTGACGGACAATGTCTTCCTTCCCAAAGTCAATCCGGCATACACCCTTTATTTTTCCAAGCAGCTCGACTCCTTTAATGAGACCGGAATCCGATTTATGCGGAAGGTCTATTTGAGTGGCATCTCCTGTTACAACAAATTTTGAATTCCCGCCCATCCTGGTCAGAAACATTTTTAGCTGGCCATATGTTGTATTTTGGGCTTCGTCCAGAATCACAAAAGCACTTTCAAGCGTGCGTCCTCTCATATATGCCAGCGGAGCAATTTGGATGGTGCCGTCTTCAATTAGCATTTCCAGTTTTTTTGAAGGAATCATATCACGTAGGGCGTCATAGAGAGGCTGGAGATACGGATCCAGTTTTTCACGCAAATCACCGGGTAAAAATCCCAGTCTTTCGCCGGCTTCTACTGCAGGACGGGTCAAAATCAGTTTTTTGACCTCTTTGTTTTTTAAAGCGCGTACTGCCAATGCAATTGCAGTATATGTCTTGCCTGTTCCGGCCGGGCCTATGGCAAAAATCAGGTCGTTATTATAGTAACTCTCTACAAGTTTCCTCTGATTTTTAGTGCGTGCACGAATTATTCTGCCTTCGTTTCCATAGACAATTACGTCCTTATCTGTAGTTTCTGTACCATCCCCTTTGGGAGAATCATCGAACAAACTGTTGATGTCGTCTTCGTTGAGCCGCGATTTAAGAAGTCTTTTCTCAATGAGGATCTCAATTTTCTCTTCAAATTTTTTCACATCGGAGATACTTCCCCTCAATGAGATTTCCGATCCTCTTGCGACTACCTTCATGTTTGGAAAGAAGCCGGTGAGGAGGTCAAAAAGTTTATTGTTAACTCCATATATGTCTACAGGATCAATTTCTTCCAGATATATTGTTTTTTCAATCATTTTTTATTTTTAGGTATTGGTTCTTCATTTTGTTGAAATCATCTCTGTTATGTAGCTTGTGAGGCTCTTTTATATAGTCCTCAACAGGAATTATGCTAAAGTTTTTATTAAACAAACCGGGCCGTGTGGTCCAGATATACTCGTATTCCGGCACAATAATCCGGCTCTCTCCAAGCCAGTTTTTAACCAGTTCCAGGCGAAATATCATTCCAATTCGAGTGTAAAGGGCAGTCATATTGGAAATAGCGTTTCCGAGCGAGTATACTGTTATTCCTTTAACTTCCCCGGAAAGCTCTTTGTCTATTTTAACATCCTGAGGGACATGGGGATGAGATCCGATTATTATTTTTATTCCCTCTCTGTTAAAGAGTTTTTCCCACTTTTCCTGCTCCTCAGAATGAGAGAGAACATATTCTGTCCCCCAGTGCAAACAGGCAATAATAAAATCGGGATCTCTCTCTTTTGCCCTTTGGATGTCCTTCTTAACTATATTACTGTCGAGTAGTTTTACGACATATGGCTCAGGTACAGGGATGCCATTTGTGCCGTATGTATAGTTGAGGAATGCAATACGGAACCCTTTAAGTTCAACAATGAGCGGGTTGCGTTCGTTCTCCTCTTTTTCATTCCGGTAAATTCCGGTATACAAAACATTAAGACTATCATACAAAGAAATGCTTCCCTCGATTCCCCTCTTTCCTTTGTCGCAAGAGTGATTGTTTGCTGCGAGGAAGAGATCTATGCCGTTTTTTTTGCTGTCCGAAACTAATGATGATGGCGATGAGAAGTTCGGATAACCTGAATATGGGGCGGGAGTGAAAGTCGTTTCCATATTTGCAACCCGGAGGTCGGCCTTGTCAAATCTCGGCTGCAGGTATTTGAAATAGTCATTGTAATCGTAAGTGCCATCACTTAGCCTTCCTTTCCCATTCTTTTTTGCGATATCCAGCTGAGCCTGATGTTGCATAATGTCGCCGAGGAAAAGAATACGCAGAGTATCCTCTCCGGACATCAGAAGAGGAGTTGCAAGAGCATTTAATATTATAAGGGGAAATGTCTTCAATAATTACTTAATCTGAACAAGCATTAAATTATTCTCCTTCAGCCTTATTGAGAGCCATCGCTCAAGACGTATAATCTCAAGACCGGAGAGAGGCTTCTGCCATTTTATGAGAGCTATAACCTGCTCTTTGCTGTCAAGTTTTTCAATATCTACCTGCGCACCTCTGGCTATTGAAAACGATACAATCCCAGGGTGCTGGGCAATAATTTCACTTGCAATTTGCTTATATGGTATCTCTTTGCTTTTTAGCTGTTTAAGCTCCGATTCCATATTTCGGATGAGCACTTCCCGTTTGTTTATTTCGAGGTCGCTTCTTTCAAAAATACTCTTTACGAAACCGTTTTCGTCAAGCACATCGTTTCGTTCACTCTCTTTAATAATCAGCTGATTTTTTAATATTCCTCTTTTTTCCAGTGAAGTCATCATAGTATCTTTTTGAAGTTGGGAGAGCGGATCGCCGGCTACAGAGAGAATGAGAGTGGATGGTTTTTTCTTGTGATTTATAGAATAATCAAAAATATAGCTGCTTCCCATAGTTTTATGTTCGGAAACAAATTTCTTTGCAACCTGATTGAAAGTGTTCTCTTTAATTACAAGAAAAGCAGTGTAAATGCTTGGTATAACCATTATTAATGCAAATATGGAAATTGCCCTGCGGACCCTCCTTTGTTTGGCAGGATCGGCAAATTTTATAAGAGGAAACTTCAGGTATCTTACGACCAGAAAAGTAGCCAGAGCAATAAAAAGAGAGTTTATGAAAAACAGGTAAATAGCCCCGAAGAAAAAAGGTGCATTTAGATTTGCCAGCCCGTAACCAGCAGTACATAAAGGAGGCATGAGAGCAGTCGCAATGGCGACACCTGCAATTACTGTTCCCTTGTCTTTTCTCGACAACTCCACAATGCCCGCAAGACCACCAAACAAAGCTATGAAGACATCATAGATGGTTGGCCTTGTTCTTGCCAGCAACTCAATGGGTTCGTCCAGATTGAGAGGGGTTAATGCAAAAAATGCGGTAGAGGCAATAAGGCTTATAGCCACCATAATACCCAGATTCTTAAGCGAACGCCTTAGCAAAACAGAATCGTCAATCCCAACTGCAAGACCGGTTCCAATAATTGGCCCCATAAGCGGAGAGATGAGCATTGCGCCAATAATAACCGGAATTGAATTTAAATTCAGCCCCACAGATGCCATTATTATGGCAAAAGCAAGAATCCACACATTAGGACCGCGAAAGTCAATGCTTTTTTTAATGCTTTCAATTGTAGCGGAGATATCTACGTGGTCGGAGAGATTTGTAATCTCTTTTAATTGATTATACAATTTGGACATATCTGTTAGAATCTAATGTTATCAAAACCAAATATACATTTAATTTTTCGCTTTGTCTTAAAATTGCTTATTTTTGTGATATAACAAACAGTCTTAAATTTAATAAATTATGAGAAGGTTTAAATCGGTAATTATCTTTTTTGCAGCTGTTTTCCTTTTTTCCGGTTGCGATTGGCTCAGGTCAACCGTAGGCATGCCAACATCTCAGGATTTAGCAAGGATGGAGACCGAATTGCGGATGAAAAGAACTGCAGACAGTCTCGATGCTTTGATGAACGACACATTACCCAAGAGCGACTCTATTGTTAAAACGGATTCGGTACCAAAGCCGCTAACCAAACCTTCAACTTCAGTTGTACCTAATTCAACAGCAACACCACCAACAACAGTACAGAAAAAGGCCGAAGTGATTGCTCCAAAAGTGGCCTCATCCCAATTAACAGCAAGATATTACGTAATTGTGGGCAGTTTTAAAGACGATGCCAATGCTGCAAAAATGGACAGTTACCTGTTGAAAAACGGATATAAGCCAATAAGGCTCGAGTTTAAAAACGGATATAAAGTTGTTTCGTCCGGAGCTTTCTCAGATGCAAATGAAGCCTATACCGCCACCAGAAAACTTCTTCAACTCGAATTCAGCCCCGAAGATATTTGGGTGTATGACATAAATCAGAAACTACATATAAAATAACATAATAATGAAAAATACAGCCTTTACAGACAAGCACATTGCATTAGGAGCCAAAATGGTTCCATTTGCCGGTTACAACATGCCGGTTGAATATTACGGAATAAATGAGGAACACAATAACGTTAGAACAAAGATTGGCGTATTTGATGTTTCACATATGGGCGAAATTTGGGTTAAAGGTCCAAATGCACTTCCATTTATTCAGTACACAACTTCAAATGATGCATCTGTATTGGTCCCGGGCAAAGTTCAATACTCCTGCTTCCCCAATGGAAAAGGCGGTATTGTGGATGACTTGCTGGTTTACTGCATCGATTCTGTAACTTATCTGCTAGTAGTAAATGCTTCAAACGTGGATAAGGATTACGCACATCTTTGTGCAGTTGCTCCAAAATTTGGCATAACACCGGGAAAAGAACTCTACAATGCATCGGATGAAATTTGCCAGCTCGCAGTTCAGGGGCCTCTTGCTCTCAAGGCGATGCAAAAAATTTGCGACAGAAAGGTTGAGGATATGGAGTACTATACATTCCAGAAACTTACAATTGCAGGGATAAAGGATGCAATCTTCTCTACTACCGGTTATACAGGTTCGGGCGGATGCGAAATTTATGTAGCAAACGAAGATGCCGACAAACTCTGGAAGGCTGTTTTTGAAGCAGGAAAAGAGTTCGGAATTACCGCGGTTGGCCTGGGCGCAAGAGATACCCTTCGTCTTGAAATGGGATTCTGCCTTTACGGAAATGACATTGATGATACAACTTCACCAATGGAAGCAGGTTTGGGGTGGATTACAAAATTCAGCGAAGCAAAGGGCGATTTTATTGATAAGGCACTGTATCTTAAGCAAAAAGCCGAAGGAGTTTCAAAAAAACTTGTAGGATTTGAAATGATAGACAGAGGAATTCCAAGACACGGATATGAAGTTTGCGACGCGAACGGCACAGTAATTGGTATAGTAACATCGGGCACAATGGGACCTGCAGTTAAAAAAGCCGTTGGAATGGCATATGTTGCAACTCCTTTATATAAACTGGACAGCGAAATTTACATCAAGGTAAGAGATAAACTGCTAAAAGCTAAAGTTGTAAAAACACCCTTTTATAAGCAATAAACATATTATGACAGGCGAACTTAACTGGGCAGATGAGTTAACTTGTGCAGTAACATTATGC
Organism: Rikenellaceae bacterium; assembly: GCA_003513895.1. Classification (GTDB taxonomy): domain Bacteria; phylum Bacteroidota; class Bacteroidia; order Bacteroidales; family UBA932; genus Bact-08. The sequence goes on along the minus strand of DOSU01000008.1, from coordinate 30,111 downwards.
GATTCGGAAGGTCTGGTAATTTACCAAAATGCAAAAGCACGCCAGACCTTTGAGAAATATGGCGATCTTGTTGGTAAAAATCTCAAGGACTGCCATGGCGAAAAATCGTGGATTAAAATCCAGGAGCTTATGAAATCCGGAAAGACAAATACATACACAATTGAAAAAGATGGAGTAAAAAAATTGATTTATCAGTCTCCATGGTATAAAGAAGGAGTAGTAAACGGACTTGTTGAATTCTCTTTAGAACTGCCAGCAGAGATGCCCCATTTTGTAAGAACATAAATTATTTAATATTATGGCACAATTCCGATTTGTTCACAACAACATAAATGTTCTCGATCTCAATAAAAGTTTGTTTTTTTACCGGGAGGCCCTTGACCTTACTGAGGTAAGAAGAATAGCTCCCGAGGATGGTTCATTCATAATTGTTTTTTTATCGGACGGCCTGTCGGAACAGCAGCTTGAGCTTACCTGGCTTCGAGATTGGGAGAAGCCGTATAATTTGGGCGACAATGAATTCCATCTTGCTTTTCGTACGGACGACTATGAGGCTGCGCATAAAAAGCACAACGAAATGGGATGCATCTGCTACGAAAATCCAAAAATGGGAATATATTTTATTAACGATCCCGATGGCTACTGGCTGGAGGTTTTACCAACAAGATAAAGATGTACAGAAAATTATTCAATGTGATAGCTCTGCTGCTGTTTATGCCTGCAGGGCTTTTTTCGCAAAACAGCATTGTAACAGAGTTGAAGTCCCATGTTGTTTCCCTTACTACCGATTCTCTATTGGGCAGAGAGGCAGGAGGCAGTGGCGAACGGGCAGCCGGAAAATATATTGAAAAGGCTTTTATGGAAGCAGGATTAACTTTGCTCTATCCGTCTCCCGGGCAGGATTTTTCATTTGTTTCGGACAAGGGGGACACCATGCACTCAAACAATATTGTAGGCATTATAGAAGGTTATGACAATATCCTAAAAAACGAGTATATACTAATTGGAGCACATTACGACCACCTCGGATTTACTCGCATTAATATTAATGGAAAAGACTCCCTTCAGATATACAGCGGAGCCGACGACAACGCATCCGGAGTTTCAGTAATGCTGGAACTGGCAAAGATGGTAAAAGCACAGGCATTCAAATTTCGCCGTTCGGTACTGTTCGTCGCTTTTGGAGCCGAGGAGAGGGGAATGCTGGGCTCCTGGTATTTTGCAAACAGAGCGTTTGCTCCTGCCGGTAAAATTTCCCTAATGATAAACCTGGATATGGTTGGTCACGGAAAGGGAGGAGAAAATGTGTCGGTTTATACAGTCATGCCTCATGTGGAACTAAATACAGTCTTAAAGGATATTGCAGATATGCCACTGATGCTCTCGCCAAAAATTCACTCCACCGATTACTTCCCAAGCGATCATCAAATCTTTATGGGCAGGGGAATTCCATCGGCGCTAATTACAACCGGCCTTCACGGCGACTACCATACATACCGCGACAAAGCTTCGGATTTGGATTATGTATCTATGGAGATGATGGCAAACTTTGCCCTTAACCTTGCAATGGAAGTTGCAAATATGGAGAGACCTCTTTCCAGAACTGCATTTGCAGAAAAAGATCCATCTTTAAAAGCAAAACAAAACCCGGAGACACTTCAAAAAGACACAACAGTTTTTGCGTCTGCCGAAGTTGAAAAAAGCGCACTGTTCCTGCATGGAGGAGAGCAACAATTCCTGGACAAATGGGTTTACAAATATCTGAAATACCCTCAGCGGGCAATTGATGCAGGAATTCAGGGAAGAGTAATTGTTGAGTTTGTTGTGGAGAAAAGCGGACAGGTTTCTAATGTTAAAATAGTGAAATCCCTTGACGATCAACTGGACGACGAAGCGCTAAAAGTTGTAATGGCTTCTCCTAAATGGAAACCGGCAAACATAGGTGGCGTACCTGTGCGTGTTAAAATGGCGGTTCCGGTTGAATTTAGGCTCAAAAGATAGTAAATTTTATTACTTTTGCCGTTTGAAACAACAGACGCAAAATGGAGTATAATTTTCTTGAAATCGAGAGGAGTTGGCAGGCCTTCTGGGCTAATAATAAAACATTTAAAGTAGAGACCGATCCTTCAAAACCAAAGTATTACGTTTTAGATATGTTTCCCTACCCATCGGGGGCAGGGCTTCATGTCGGTCACCCGCTCGGATACATTGCAAGCGATATATACAGCAGATATAAAAGATTAAAAGT
>DOSU01000008.1:26447-27775 GCA_003513895.1 Rikenellaceae bacterium | reverse complement strand
TAACGTCCTTCACCCAATGGGATACGATGCATTCGGCCTTCCGGCCGAGCAGTATGCCATCCAAACCGGCCAGCATCCGGCCAGGACAACAGAGAAAAACATTGAGCGTTACAGAGAACAGCTGGACAGAATTGGTTTCTCCTTCGACTGGACAAGAGAGGTGCGCACTTGCGATCCCGATTATTATAAATGGACGCAATGGGCTTTTCTGGAAATGTTCGCCCACTGGTACAACAAGAAAAGCGGCAAAGCAGAAAAAATAGAAGAACTTGTTACGATTTTCGCCGGCGAAGGAAATTCAAATGTTGAGGCAGCATGCGGCGACACAGAGATATTCACCGCAGCACAATGGAACTCCTTCAGCGTTGGGGAGAGAGAAAAAATCCTTATGGAGTATCGTATTGCATATCTCGGAGAAACATCGGTAAACTGGTGTGCAGCTCTTGGAACCGTACTTGCAAACGACGAAGTAAAGGAGGGGCTGTCTGTGAGAGGCGGGCACCCGGTGGAGCAGAGGAAGATGAGACAATGGCAGCTGAGGGTATCGGCTTATGCCGAAAGACTCCTTAACGACCTGGACGAACTTTCGTGGAGCGACTCGCTCAAGGATATGCAGCGCAACTGGATTGGACGCTCGCAGGGAGCCGAAATGCTATTCCGCGTGTTCAATGGCAGCAAAGAATATAATCTGGAAATTTTTACAACCCGTGCCGATACGGTATTTGGAGCAACATTCATGGTGCTTGCACCGGAGAGTGAATGGGTTGAAAAACTCACAACAGAAAACCAAAAAAGTGCAGTTGAGGAGTATACCAGATACGCCAAGAAGAAGACCGAGCGCGAGAGAATGGCGGAAACAAAAAAGGTTACAGGGGTATTCACCGGCAGCTATGCTATAAATCCTTTTACAAACGAGAAAATTCCGGTATGGATTTCGGAATATGTTCTGGCTGGATACGGTACAGGTGCAATTATGGCAGTACCGGCGCACGACAGCAGGGACTATACTTTTGCAAAACACTTTGACCTGCCCATAATCCCGCTTATTGAAGGTTGCGATATATCGCAGGAGAGCTTCGATGCAAAAGAGGGAATCATGTGCAACTCAGGTTTCCTGAACGGATTTACAGTTAAACAGGCAATACCTGCTGCAATTGAAGAGGTGGAGAAACTCGGAATCGGGTGCAGAAAGGTTAATTTCCGGTTGAGGGACGCAATATTTTCACGTCAGCGCTACTGGGGCGAACCGTTTCCAATTTACTACAAAGATGGTATTGCAACCCCAATGGAACTTAAAGATTTGCCTTTGGAACTGCCCGAAGTGGACA
>DOSU01000008.1:23806-26326 GCA_003513895.1 Rikenellaceae bacterium | reverse complement strand
CCGCCACTTGGAAGGGCAGAAAACTGGACATTCGGAGGCTGCCCAATAGAAAAGAGTACAATGCCGGGTTTTGCAGGGAGCAGCGCATACTATCTGAGATATATGGACCCACGTAACAGCGAAGCTCTTGTATCCAAAGATGCCAACAACTACTGGAGAGATGTGGATTTGTACATTGGAGGAACCGAACATGCAACTGGACACCTCATCTATTCAAGATTCTGGAACAAATTCCTCTTTGACCTTGGATTCGTATGCGAAAAAGAGCCGTTCAAAAAACTCATTAACCAAGGTATGATTCAGGGCCGTTCAAACTTTGTATACAGAGTGAAAGGCACAAACAAATTTGTATCTCTTGGCTTAAAAGACAAATATGACACTACTGAAATTCACGTAGACGTGAACATAGTGAGCAACGACCGGCTTAACATGGATGCCTTCAGAGCCTGGATGCCGGAGTATGCCGATGCACAGTTTGAACTTGAAAACGGCGAATATATTTGCGGATGGGCAGTTGAGAAAATGAGCAAGTCTATGTTCAATGTTGTTAACCCCGACATGATTTGCGAAAAATACGGAGCCGACACTCTCCGTATGTACGAAATGTTCCTGGGCCCTCTCGAACAGAGCAAGCCATGGGATACAAACGGAATTGACGGAGTTCACAGGTTCCTCAAAAGATTATGGAGGCTCTTCTTTAACAAGGACATTTTTGAAGTTTCCAGTGAAGAGGCGACTCCTGCCGAACTCAAAATCCTGCACAGGCTCATAAAAAAAGTTCAGGAAGACATCGAGAACTTCTCTTTCAATACCAGTGTGAGTGCTTTTATGATTGCCCTTAACGAACTATATGAAACAAACTGCAACAAAAAGGCAATTCTGGAACCAATGGTGATACTAATATCTGCCTTTGCTCCTCACATTGCAGAAGAGTTATGGAGCAGACTGGGCAACCCCGGAAGCGTTTCCTTTGCCGCATTCCCTGAATATGTAGAAAAATATACAATTGAAGACTCATTTGAATACCCCGTTTCGTTTAACGGAAAACTGCGGTTCAAACTTACTCTGAGCATTCTGCTTAGCGCAAAAGAGATTGAAACAGCGGTCCTGGCAAACGAAAATACACAAAAATATCTTGGAGCAGCCTCCATTAAAAAGGTAATAGTAGTTCCCAAAAAGATTATAAATATTGTTTGCTGATGATATTGCAATCGTACCAGGTGGATTCGTTCACCAATAAGGTTTTTGGCGGCAATCCTGCTTGTGTGGTGCTGCTCGACGAACAGCTACCCAATGATGTTTTACTCAAGATTGCTCAGGAAAATGCTGTTCCTGAAACAGCGTTCATACAATCTTTCGGCGATGAGTATATCCTGAGGTGGTTTACTCCGGACATAGAGATGGACCTGTGTGGCCATGCAACACTTGCGGCAGCTCACATACTCTTTACTGAATGCAACTACGGCAGCGAAGAGATCTCCTTTCGCACAGCCTCCGGCCTGCTCACAGTAAAAAGAGACGGCGATAAATACTTAATGGACTTCCCAATGCGCGAAGCGCAGCACGCCTCACTTCCCGAAGAGATATACGACAGTCTTAACATCAAACCAAGAGAGGTATTCAAAGCGAGAGATTATATGCTCATCTACTCTACACAAAAAGAGATAGAACTCCTTGAGATAAACCGTTCAATCTTCGACGAAATAAACATCAACCCCGGCGGAGTTATAGTTACAGCTCCGGGCGTCAAATGCGATTTTGTATCAAGATATTTCACCCCGCAGTCGACAATACTTGAAGACCCTGTTACAGGTTCGGCACATTGTACTCTTGCGCCGTACTGGAGCAAGAGACTAAAAAAAGAGACAATGGAGGCGAAGCAGCTTTCGGCAAGAGGGGGCGAGATTACCTGCACAATTGGCGACGGAAGGGTAATAATCAGCGGCAAAGCAGTCACATACTCAAAATCGGACATATACATTTAAACTTTACAGTTATGAATATTAACCTGTTCAAAACAGTAAAGTCCTATCTCTTTATGACGATAGGGCTTTTCATCTTTGTCTTTAGCTGGACAGCATTTCTAATACCCAACGAAATTGCCGGGGGAGGAGTGAGCGGACTTGCGTCTGTAATCCAGTATGCAACTGGTTTTGAAGTTTCATATTCATACCTGATTATTAATGCAATTCTGCTTGGAATCGGATTTCTTATACTCGGTAAGGGTTTCGGATTTAAGACTATTTACTGCATAATCGTTGCTGCACTTATGTTCAAGTTTCTGCCACAGATTCCGTGGACCTCGGACATTGAAGACAAACTTATAAACTCTCTAATTGGGGGTACAATGAGTGGTATTGGCATTGGAATTATCTTTCTGCAGGGTGGAAGTACAGGCGGAACAGACATTGTTGCCCTCATTATTACAAAATACCGCGAAATGTCGCCGGGCAGAGTATTTATTATGTGCGACCTTGTTATAATTGGCTCTGTATTCTTTATCCCGGGAAAAACACTGGA
>DOSU01000008.1:2561-23747 GCA_003513895.1 Rikenellaceae bacterium | reverse complement strand
CCCGGGAAAAACACTGGAAGATGTGATTTACGGCTATATTGAAATGGTCTCCTTCTCCTATGTTATAGACATGGTTCTCACCGGCAACAGGCAATCTTTGCAACTCTTTATTATCTCAAACAAATATGCCGAAATTGCCGAGAAGGTTACAAAAGAGCTTGGCCGGGGAGTAACTGCCCTGGACTCTATGGGATGGTACTCACAAACAGAGAGTAAAATGCTCATGGTCATACTCCGCAAAACACAATTGCAGGAGATATCGGCAATTGTAAAGGAGATAGACAAAAAGGCATTCATATCGGTTTCTACCGTAATGAGCGTATACGGGCAGGGTTTCGATCAAATTAAAGCGGGGAAAATGCTATGGAACAAAAAGCAAAAAGAGTCTTAAACGGCATAAGGGAATATTCGATAATAACCATTGGCCTGCTTCTCTACACAGTGGGATGGAACCTGTTCCTCATTCCAAACGGACTGGTGGGCGGCGGAGTAACAGGTATTGCTTCAATAATTTTTTATTCTACAGGCTTTCCTGTGAGTTACTCCTTCTTTCTTATAAACGGAGTTCTGCTTGCAATAGCACTCAAGGTACTGGGCAAATCCTTCGGAATTAAGACTGTATTTGCAATTGTGGCCGTGACAATCTTCCTCGACCGCATTCCGGCCCTTTTGCCGCCGGAACTCATTCAGGATATAGCAATAGGCAACGGCAAGCTTCTGAGTGCCATAATGGGCGGTGTATGCTCCGGAGCGGGTATTGCAATAACTTTTACGCAGGGAGGCAGCACAGGGGGGACGGATATAGTTGCGCTCATGATAAATAAATATAGAAATATCTCTCCGGGTAAATTAATTCTGTATTTAGATATTTTCATCATTGCCAGCTCGTTAATCATTCCAAGCGGTGCATCGGCAGGGGAAAAAGCAGCAATTGTAATTTACGGCTACATACTTATTACCGTTACAAGCTACACAGTGGACCTAATACTCTCTGGAGCAAGACAGTCCATCCAAATATTCATCTTTTCCAAAAAGTACGAGGAAATTGCCGACAAGATAACCTTTATAGGCCGTGGTGTTACTGTTATTGAGGGGATGGGATGGTTCACCAAAAAAGAGGGAAAAGTGCTCATGGTAATCGTCCGCCGCACCGAAAGCAACTTTGTTTTTCGCGTTATCCGCGAGATAGACCGGGAGGCATTTCTCTCTGTAGGAAATGTTATGGGAGTGTATGGAAAGGGGTTTGATGAGATGAGGAAATAGTAAAAAAATAAAACTATAAAAGAATAAATTTTTCTAAAATCAGATAAAAGTCTAATATATAGAAGTTTAGTTTGGGAGCGATGTGCATTTTTATTATATTTGGTGTACTAAACTATACTTATGAAAAATATTTTTATTATCGGAATCTTTAATTCAGCTAGTGAATTTCTTTCTCTGATTACTTTTCTAACTCTATCCCTCTCGCTGTTTCATCAAAAAATATTACAAAAGAAATCCGGACAGGAAAATTCTTTTGTTCTGATGTGCCTTACAATTGGATTTGTGAGTAACACCATTATTCTTTTTATAAGGCAAATGATTCACGTAGAAAAATTCTCGGGAGATTTGCCTAACTTAATGTCGCTGTTCCTGATTTTGCAAATATTAGTTCCGGTAACTCATTTCTTAACAAACAAAAGAGATTCAGATAAAAAGGAGAGTAGAATTTTTTGTTTCAACGTGGCTATATTGTTTTTAATAAACTTCTCCGGCCTAATCTTGATTGCGATGAGTATTAAATTACCTGCTCAAGCTGTTTTTCTCATTAAGTCAATTGTATTAATTATTTTATTCGGAATAATTGCAATTTCATTTATTAATTTGAAGAATCAACAAAAAGAGCAGAATGAATATAATTCCGGAAATGCTTTTAATATTTTAGATAACTCTTTTCTATTATCGTCTCTTATTACCTCATTTTTTATTGTATTGCAATACATGTTTAATGGTCTTAATTACCACTATTATGGTTCCGTTATTTTTACGCTCACTACAATATGTGCAATTGTTTTTTCTAGAAAAGTAAAAGAACAAAAAAACAGATATAATGAGATGATAGAAGAGTTAAAAAAGAGCAATAAAATATTAAGAATGGAAGACAATAAGGCAAATGAATTAAAACTGAGGCTTATTAAGTACTTCGAAAAAGACAAACCCTACTTAAACAAGGATCTTTCAATAATTGAAGTTTCGGTATATTTATATACGAACAAGACATATCTTTCAAAAATAATAAATGACTATATGGGTCAGAACTTTAATCAATTTACTAATTCATATCGAATAGAAGAGGTTAAAAGATTATTTATTGCCGACAGAAATTTAACAATTCAGGAGTTGTGCAAAAAATCCGGTTTTGGTTGTATGGCATCTTTTACAATAGCATTCAGAATATTTTTGGGATCTTCTCCGGCAGATTGGTGTAAATCCATAAGGAATCAATGGGATATTAATGAAGAATCCTAAAGAACCCAGAAAGTGTATTTTTTTTATTAAAAGGTTGCTCTATCTATTTGGTTTGTATGGGTTTATAACAACAAAAAAGGAGATGGTTGCGATTGAAAGTTATGCGGGAGACTTAATCTCCAAATTTGATAATGTTATTTGTTCAAAAAAACTTTTTCTTGACCCGGAATTTTCAATTAAAAAAGCTGCAAAAGAAGTAGGGACAAATAGAACATATCTTTCGAGAAGCATCAATTTTAAAACAGGACAGAATTTTAATGACTTCATCAATAATTACCGGTCGGAATATGCAAGGGGGGTAATTAGAAACTCTTTTCTAAGGGATGAAGGTAAGAGGTCAGCTGTTTACAAACCCATTTCAATGTCAGAAGTTGCCGTTGCCTCGGGCTTCAGAAGCCTTCGGGCCCTTAACCGGCATTATGTGAAGAAATATGGGGTATTGCCTTCGGAGTATAAAAAACAGATTTTTAACGGCGTACTTTGAGGTAACTGATAGCCATTCAGTATATTACAAATAGACTCTTTGCAAATATTGCAAAGAACCTATTTGTAATTCTCTAACAAACAGCGTGTTACCTCAAAGTAAGGCGATAGACTCATCCACAACAACATCCTGTCTCAGATTTGCGCGGATGAAGTTCTGCCTGTCGGGGGTGTTTTTGCCCATATAGAACTCGAGCAGTTCGGGGATGTTGTCGTCGTTGCCGAGGCGCACTTTGTCCAAGCGCATGTTTTCGCCAATGAAGTATTTGAACTCGTCGGGCGAAATCTCTCCAAGACCTTTGAATCGTGTAATCTCCGGATTGGGTCCAAGCTTTTTAATGGCATTGTCCCGCTCTTCCGATGAATAACAGTATGTAGTCTCCTTTTTGTTTCTTACGCGGAAAAGAGGGGTTTGCAAAATGTAAAGGTGCCCCTGACGGATGAGGTCGGGGAAATACTGCAGGAAAAATGTAAGCAGCAGAAGGCGGATGTGCATCCCGTCCACATCGGCATCGGTCGCAACTACAATTTGGTTGTAGCGGAGGTTTTCAAGATCCTCCTCGATGTTAAGGGCAGCCTGAAGCAGGTTAAACTCTTCGTTTTCGTAGACAATTTTCTTTGTCATTCCGTATGAGTTCTGCGGTTTCCCCTTTAGCGAAAATACAGCTTGTGAAACAACATCGCGGCTCTTGGTAATAGACCCGCTTGCACTGTCGCCCTCAGTAATAAAGAGTGTGCTCTCCATTGCCCTGTCGCTCTTTTCGTTGTAGTGCACGCGGCAGTCGCGGAGTTTCTTGTTGTGCAGGTTTGCCTTCTTTGCCCTTTCTCTCGCAAGTTTTTGTATTCCCGATATAGCTTTACGCTCTTTTTCCGAGTCGAGTATTTTGCGCAGCATACAATCGGCTGCTTCGGAGTGGCGGTGCAGATAATTGTTTAGGTGCTCTTTAAGGAAGTCGCCTATGAAGTTTCTCACGCTTGCTCCGCCCGGGCCCATCTCTTTGGAGCCAAGCTTTGTTTTTGTCTGAGATTCGAAAATTGGATCCTGAACTTTTATACTCACGGCTGCTATCATTCCCTGGCGGATGTCGCCCGGGTCGAAGTCTCTTTTATAGAACTCCTTAATAGTCTTTGCAACTGCTTCGCGGAATGCAGCCAAATGGGTTCCCCCCTGTGTAGTAAACTGGCCGTTGACGAAAGAGGAGATTCCCTCTCCGTAGTCGTTGCCATGGGTAATTGCAATCTCTATATCTTCTCCTTTGAGGTAAATTGGCGGATAGGCTGGTTCTTTTGTGAGAGATTCGTTTAACAAGTCGAGTAGTCCGTTCTTGGAAATAAACTCTTTGCCGTCTAGTTTAATAAGGAGTCCGCTGTTTAGATACGAGTAGTTGCGGAGCATTGTTTCCACAAATTCCAGATTGTATTCGAAATGGCCAAAGAGTTCGCCATCCGGTATGAATGTGACAAGTGTTCCGTTTTTCTCGTTTGTGAGGCTTCTCTCCTGGTCAAGCAGATTGCCTTTTGTAAACTTAGCCATCTGGCATTCGCCGTCGCGGAAAGACTGAATGTTGAAATCTATAGAGAGTGCATTTACTGCCTTGATACCTACTCCGTTCAATCCTACGGATTTCTTGAATGCTTTGTTGTCGTACTTGGCGCCGGTGTTCATCTTACTGGCGGCAATAATTAGGGAGTCGAGCGGAATACCTCGCCCGAAATCTCTGACATATACAACCTTATCTTTAATTGAAACGAGTATCTGCTTGCCATAGCCCATTGCATACTCATCCACCGAGTTGTCCATCACCTCCTTGATGAGCACATAAATACCGTCGTCCGGCGAAGTGCCATCCCCAAGTTTCCCGATATACATACCGGGCCTGCGGCGTATGTGTTCGTTCCACTCAAGTGTCTTGATTTCGTTCTCTGTGTATGTGTTCATTTAGTATGGCTGTTTGATGCAAAGTTATAAATTTTATGCGAGCTTCAAGAGTTGTTCTGCAATTTGAACTGCATTTGTTGCAGCCCCCTTGCGCAAATTATCGGCAACAATCCAGAGATTTATGGCATTTTGTGCAGAAAAATCTTTTCTCACCCTTCCAATGAATACTTCATCCCTTCCAAGCGCAAAAAGGGGCATAGGGTAAATCTGGTTTTGAATATCGTCCTCAAGGACGACTCCCGGGCTATTTCTAATGATTTCGAAAACTTCCTCCATATTAAAACTCCTCTCAAAAATGGCATTAACCGATTCGGAATGTCCTCCCTCAACAGGAACCCGGACAGTCGTGGCAGTAACTCCAATAGACTCATCGCCAAAGATTTTTTGAGTTTCGTTTATCATCTTCATCTCCTCTTTTGTGTAACCATTTTCGAGAAACGAATCAATTTGGGGGATAAGGTTTTTGTCTATAGGGTATTTATAGGCAGGCACCGCATTACCCTGAGGTTTGCCTTCCCTTTCGCGGCCAAGCTGGGCGATTCCCCGTTGTCCGCTGCCGGTAACAGACTGGTATGTAGACACAACTATTCTTTTTAATCTGAATTTTTTATTCAGCAAATTTAGTGCAACAACCATCTGGATGGTTGAACAGTTGGGGTTTGCAATAATCATGTCATTTGAATCAAGAGTGTTTCCGTTTACCTCCGGAACAATGAGTTTGACAGATGGGTTCATTCTCCAGAAGGAGGAGTTATCTATGACCTTGCATCCGGCAGCGGCAAATTTTGGTGCCCATTCCTGCGAAACTGAAGCTCCCGCCGAAAAGAGAGCAATTTGCGGACGAAGTGCCAACGCCTGTTTTAACGTTACTGCCGGTACAATTTCTCCTCTGTACAAAATCTCTTTTCCCGCTGAATTTTCGGAAGCGGCAGGAATTAGCTGAGAAACCGGAAACTTTCTTTCCTGAAGCACTTCAATAATTTTCCGGCCCACCAGGCCCGTGGCTCCAATAACAGCTACTCTCATTATTTCACAAGCAATATATCGTTAAACACTCCTGTAGCTGTTTGCCTTGCTCCGGCACCGGCGCCGATTATTCTTAGAGGGGATGCGTAGTCCCGGCTGTAGATACTTACCGCGTTGTCCCTTCCGCAAATGTCGTAAAGAGGATGCTCCGGCTTGAGTGATTCTATTCCTATCTTACATTCTGTTCCTGAAACTTTTGCAACATATCTTAACCTTTCGCCCTTTGCTTTTGATTCCCGGAACATTTTTGCAATTTTACCTTCATACTCTTCCAGTTTTTCAAAGAACTCTTCGCCCTGTGCCTTAAGAACATTCGGAGATATGAATGGTATACATTCTATATCCTCAGGCTCTCTTTCAATCCCAATCTCCCGACTTAAAATAACCGCCTTGCGGAGCACATCTGTTCCTGCAATGTCCAGCCTTGGGTCGGGCTCGGTATATCCCATCTCTTTTGCTTTGCGAAGCAATTTCGAAAAGCTTACCGATCCATCGTAATTGCTAAAAAGGTAGTTAAGTGTTCCGGAAAGAATTGCTTCAATTGATTCAATTTTATCGCCACTGCGACGCATCTGCTTAATTGTGGATAAAACAGGAAGTGCAGCGCCTACGGTTGTTTCATAAAGAAATGAGCAACCCTGCGATACTGCTGCCTGAGTGAGCGCGTTATAACTTTCGGTTGAAGAAGAGAGAGCAATTTTATTGCAGGTTACTACCGAGTAGTTGTTAAGAAAAAATTCCTGGTAAGAAGAGGCGACTATTCTGTCGGCAGTACAATCTACAAAAATGCTGTTGCTAAGACCCATGTCATGTCCCTGCTCGCAAAAACGGTAAATGTCGCTTTCTTTTCCTCTTTCGATGAGGCTGTGTATTGCCAAAGGTTCAAAACCAAGTTTGTCAAAGATCATTTTTTTACTGTTGCATACTCCCACAATAGCAATTTCGGTTTTATCGGCAGGATTCATTGCATTCTTTCCGTTATTGATAATTGAAATAAGCTCTTTCGCAACATTCCCGTATCCTGCAATAAAGAGGTTAATTCGTTTAACACTTTCACCAAAAAATTCTTTATGGACAAGTCGTATTGCCTCATCGGAATCGCCTTCCTGCACAACAATTGAGATGTTTTTCTCAGATGAGCCCTGTGCTATAGCTCTCACATTTATTCCGGCTCTTCCAAGTGCCTTGAACATCCGTCCACCTGTTCCGGACTGATTTTTCATGTCGTCGCCAACAAGAGATATGATTGAAAATCCTCTCTCGATATTTAAAGGATCTACTTTGTTAAGTGTAATTTCGTATGCAAATACACCGTCTACTGCCTGTTTCGCCTTTTGGGCATCGCCCTCTTCAATTGCAACACACATTGTATGAACGCTTGATGCCTGAGTAATGAGAATTATGTTTATTCCCGCATTTGCAAGAGCACCAAAAAGTCTTGCCGAGTATCCCGGCACTCCAACCATTCCGCTGCCTTCCATAGAGAGAAGAGCAATTTTATTGCTTCGCGAAATGCCCCTTATCTTGCCGCGACTCTCCGGAGGAGAATTCTCAATATAAGTTCCCGCTTCTGCAGGGAAGAATGTGTTTTTTACCTCGATAGGAATTCCTTTGTTTACTACCGGCTGTATTGTGGGCGGATAAATAACCTTTGCTCCGAAGTGAGATAGCTCCTGAGCCTCTTTATAAGAAATGTGTTCAATTGTCTTTGCATCCGGGACAATTCTTGGGTCTGCAGTCATCATTCCATTTACATCGCTCCAGATTTGTAATATCCGGGCATCGGAGGCTGCTGCAAAAAGAGACGCTGTGTAGTCACTCCCTCCGCGACCCAGAGTTGTTGTTCTTTTCTGTAAGTCGCTGGAAATGAAACCGGGTATAATAAACAGTCTTGACTTATTAGAAATTAGCAACTTTCGTATTCCCGCAAATGTTTTTTCTGTGTCTACAACATTGAGAGTACCGTGCAATTCGGTTTTAATTATTTCCCTTGCATCTGCCCAAATATTGTTTGTACCCATTGAGGTAAATTTGTCGGAAATGATTCTTGTCGAAAGAATCTCCCCAAAACTCATTATCAGGTCCAGTGAGTAACTGCTCAACTCTTTGAGATAATAAACCCCTTTGCATACTTCGCGAAGCTGGTTGAAAAGGTTTTTCACCTTTAGCTCAATGGAAGGGCGAAAATCTATTGGAATTAGTTCGTAAATAATTTTAATGTGACGACTTTCCAGCTCGTCTATAAGTTTTGTGTAGTAGTTGTTCTGCACCGCAGCTGCTTTCCCAATCTCAATGAGGGCATCGGTACATCCGCCTATGGCCGAGGCAACAAGAACTGTTCTGTCTTTTTTTACTGAATCGGAAACTATTGAAATTACCCGAAATATATTGTCGGCGTTTGCAACTGAGCTTCCGCCAAATTTTAATACTTGCATGTTAGTTTAGAAAATTAATATGTTTTTTTAGAATGTTCTCAGTTTGCTCCCGCTCAAGCAAAAAACCATCGTGACCAAAAAGGGAGGTTATAACGCCAAATTTCGCATTTTTTATGTTATTAAAAAGAAATTTTTGTTCTTTAACAGGAAAGAGATTGTCGCTGTCAATCCCAATTACTATTGTTGATGCTTCAATTTGACCAAGTGCTTTGACCGTGCCTCCCCGGCCTCTTCCCACATTATGACTGTCAACCGATTTTGTGAGAGTGTAGTAGGAATATGCATCAAACCTGTCCGATAGCTTTTTACCCTGATACTGCTGATAGCTTCCTGCCTTTTGGGCGAAGAGAGTATCGGTTTCTTTCTCCTGCTGTGTTGTCCCGTATCCCTTAAATGAGCGGTAGGAAATTAATGCGATAGACCTTGCGACCTCAAGCCCATGTTTACCTCCATTTATGCTATTTTGTTCTTCAAATGTGAAATCGGCAAAAAGAGCCATCCTTTGTGACTCGTTCCAGGCAGTTCCCCATGGCGAAACCCGTGCATTGCAGGCAATGAGAACAAGGTTTTTTACAACATTGGGATACATTATGCTCCATTCAAGTGCCTGAAACCCGCCAATTGAGCCCCCTGTCATGACATCTATACTCCGGATGCCCAGATGTTCCCTCAGGATGTTGTGTGCCCTTACAATGTCCCTAACGGTCACTTGAGGGAATTTAAGCAAATATGGATTCCCCTCTTTATCTGGAGATGAAGGGCCGCTGCTGCCGTAACACGAACCAATCATATTTGCGCAAATTATATAGAATCTGTCTGTATCAAACAACTTGCCGGGTCCGGTGAGCCCATCCCACCACTCCTGAGGGTTTGAATTTGCCGTAAGTGCGTGGCAAATCCAAATAACCTTTTTATCCGGGGAGTAATTTGCGGAATGGTGATAACATATATCCAAGATATCGAGACTCTCTCCGCTCTCGAAATTAAAAGGGGCTTTTAATGTAAAGTACTCTCGCTTCATATACCTGCCCTCCTGAATCCTTGTTCAATGTCGGCTTTAATATCGTCTATATGCTCAATTCCCAAAGAGATGCGAAGGGATGTTTCTTCTATTCCGGCAGCTTTGAGCGCCTCTGCGTTGAGTTGGGCATGGGTTGTTGAGGCTAAATGAGTTATGAGTGTCTTGTTGTCGCCAACATTTACAAGATGGCTCAGGAGTTCAAGGGCATTAACAAATTTGGAAGCCTGTTCCCGGCTGCCTTTTACATCAAAAGACATCACTCCGCCAAAACCCTTTTTGAGATACCTCTTTCCGTTTTCGTAATTTGGATTTTCCTTTAGACCGGGGTAGTTTACCCTCTCCACTTTTGGATGGCTGCTGAGCCATTCGGCAAGTTCCTGTGCATTGTTCACAACCCTGTCCACTCTAAGGGACAGAGTCTCTATTCCCTGCAGGATTAGGAAGGCATTGAACGGGCTTAGCGAGCAGCCCCAGTCCCGGAGACCTTCGGCTCTTGCTTTTAATGCGAAAGCAATATTGCCGGAAGGGCTGCCTTCGCCAAAGCTTTTCCAGAAACTTAACCCGTGATAGGATTCCGATGACTCTGTAAATCGGGGAAACTTGCCGTTGTCCCAGTTATAGTTTCCGCAGTCAACAACAATTCCTCCGATTGAAGTACCATGTCCCCCAATCCACTTAGTTGCCGAATGTGTAATAATGTTTGCTCCCCATTCAACAGGTCGGAACAGATAGCCGCCGGCCCCGAAGGTGTTGTCAAATATGAGCGGTAGTTTGTATTTATGGCTGAGGTTTGCAAATTTTTCAAAATCGGGAATATAAAAATCGGAGTTCCCGATGGTTTCAATAAATATTGCCTTAGTTCGGGAATCAATGAGCTTTTCATACTCCTCTGTCCCCCCTTTTTGAGCAAACCTGAACTCAATTCCCAAACGGGCAAAACTGATTTTAAATTGATTGTATGTTCCTCCATAAAGAGACATTGAGCTTACAATGTTATCTCCGCTTTCCGCAATATTTTGAATGGCAATAAACTGTGCTGCCTGTCCGGAAGATGTTGCAACAGCTGCTGCAGACAATTCAAGTGCTGCTACTCTCTGTTCAAGAACATCGGTTGTAGGATTTGAAAGTCTTGTATATATGTGTCCCTCTTCTTTAAGAGCAAAGAGGTCTGCTGCCTGTTGAGAATTGTCGAAAAGAAAAGATGCTGTTTGATATAATGGGGTTGCGCAAGGTCCGTTTGAGCCGGATTTTATACGCCCGGCGTGCACCAGTAAGGTGTCGAAATGTGAATAATTCATTTTAAAATGATTTATTATTTAAAAAACTATAATTGGATATGGATTGGATTTATGGGGCCAGCCCAAAGGATCCGCTCAGGACCCAAATCTAGCTATGCATCTTGCGATGCATTCGCATCATCATCATTGATAATGAGGCAAAAGAAAGAACTGCAGAAGAAATTCCGCTTAACTGAATTAGTATGATGTTCTCTCTGTTCATTCTTTTAAACTGCTGCAAACTTATTGATTTGGGATTTCATATCCAAATTTTTTGATTCCTGTTTGTAATTTCTATTGAGTAAATTTGCAGAATTAAGCAAAGAAGATATGAACCGGGAATTGGTAATTTACACCGAAAAGATTAACTGTCAGGATTGCTACAAGTGCATTAAGGTTTGTCCTGTTAAGTCTATAAAAGTTGAGGATTTTAGTGCCTCTGTAATAAACGAAACCTGTATATTTTGCGGAAAATGTATAAATGCTTGTCCGGCAGGGGCAAAGAAATACCGGGAGGAGATTGATACTGTACAACAGTGGATTGCCGATGGAGAGAAGATTATTGCCTGCCTTGCTCCCTCTTTTATATCCGATTTTGAAGATGTGCCTTTTAAATCGTTGATAAAGGCACTCTATTCGCTTGGTTTCGCGGGAGTTTCCGAAACAGCGCTTGGGGCAGACATGGTTGCCAGAGCGACAAATAAATATCTTGCCACGTCTCAAAACCGGGTTGTGATTGCAACATGTTGCCCTTCGGTTGTAAATTATATAAAAATATATTTTCCGGAACACGAAAAGTTTCTTGCACCATTTGTTTCTCCAATGATTGCTCATGCAAGGATGTTGCGTGAAAGCGGATTTCGCGACAGTAAACTTGTTTTTATAGGTCCGTGTATTGCAAAAAAACAGGAAAGCGATATTTATGGAGAAGAAATTGATGCGGTCCTTACATACCAAGAATTTGTGAAGTTAATGGACATAGAGGGAGTCTTTTTTGAAGATATGAACAGAGTATCTCTACCGGAAAACTTTGTATTTGGTGCATCCGAAAGGGCAGGACTCTTCCCTGTAGACAGCGGAATGATTAGCACAATGTGCAAGGATGTTGAACCGGTAGATGCAGGCTATTTGTGCTTTTCCGGAATGAAATCGGTTATGGAGGTTTGTGATGAACTGTCCGTGTGGAATCCTTCACAAAAAGTTTTCATTGAGTTAATGGCCTGCGAAGGAGGATGCATAAAAGGACCCGCAACATCAAAAACAGATGGCGTTGCCTGTAAAAGAAACAAACTACTCAGGGATTTTGACGCATTTAAGAAGTCCGGCCTGGCAGTGTCTCTTCCTGCAGTAGATATAAACCTGTCAAACGAAGCTTATAAGGTTCCGTATAAAATAAACTGCCTGTATAGCGACGCCGAAATTCAGGAAGTTATGCGGTCAATGGGTAAGCATACAAAGTCCGACGAATTGAATTGTTCCGGTTGCGGATACGATAACTGCCGAGCATATGCAGTAGCTCTGCTGGACGGAAAAGCCGAAAGGGAGATGTGTATTTCGCAAATGCGAAAAGAGGCGCAGAACCAAGCATCTATACTGTTAAGAAAAATGCCATACGGAGTTGTACTTGTAGATGAGAATCTGATAATTGCAAATTCGAATGAAAAGTTTATTGAACAGGGTGGTGAGGAAATTGCGATGATTGCCGAGGCACTGGGAGGTCTGGCCGGAGCAGATTTAAGGAAAATTATCCCTTATCACAAACATTTTTCAGCTGTACTTCTTAACGGAAAAGAGACCAGCGAATTCGATGTGAGAGGAGAGGGTATAAATATAAGACTGTCAATTGTTACAATTCGTCCAAACAAACTTGTTTGCGGGATTATCCAGAATATGGATGACTCTCAACTTATGAAAGAGATAATCTCCGAAAAAATTAAGGAGGTAATAAGACAAAATGCTGAATCGGTTCAAAGAATTGCATACATCCTGGGCGAAAGCGCATCATTTACAGAAAGCGTTCTAAACTCGGTTATAGAAAAAGAGAAAAAATAGAGTTTACTATGATTAATGGAGAAAAAGATGATTTTTTCATAGATATAGCACATAGTCAGCAGTTTAAAAAAGAACAGATTGTTGGGGGTGATACCTTTCTATCAAGAGTTCTCAACGAGGGTGAACATTTTGTTTCGGTTTTATCAGATGGACTTGGGAGCGGAATAAGAGCAAGTGTTCTTAGCACACTTACTGCATCGATGGCAGTGAATTATCTCATTCACGACAAACCGCTGGTGGATGCTCTTAAAACAATTATGGATACGCTCCCGGAAGATGTCGGAGAAAAGATAAGCTATGCAACCTGTACGATAGCAGATATTGACAAGACTGGGGAAGCGCATATTGTTGAATTTGAAAACCCGGACTTCATTTTGCTGAGAGAAAGTAAAAGTGCGGAACCAAGGAAAAAGGTCGTAAAAATAAAGACTCGTCAGGGAGAGAGAATATTGCTTGAGTCTCATCTTATGCTTTTTTTGGGAGACCGGCTGATTTTTGTAAGTGACGGAGTTACACAAAGCGGACTCGGAACAAAAGCTTTGCCGGCCGGATGGGAGAGGGCCAAACTTATTGAGTTTGTCGAAGATTTTGTGACAAAGCACCCTAGTGTTTCTGCACAGGATTTATCAAAGGTTATTATACAAAAGGCACTTCATAATGACTTGTTCGAGGCAAGGGACGATATAACCTGTGCTGTTGTTTACATAAGAGCTCCCAGGCGATTATTGATATGTACCGGACCCCCTTTTGACAAGGCAAACGATCCGGAAATGGCTTCAATATTCGATACTTATCCCGGAAAAAGAATTGTTTGCGGGGGAACTACTGCCCAAATACTGGCGAGAGAGTTAAACAGACAAGTAAAAGGGGACGGCCGTCAGCAGGTAAAAGCAAGCCTCCCGTCGTCTGCAAAAATGGAAGGAGCAGACCTTGTAACCGAAGGGATTCTTACTTTAGGACATCTGGCAGATTTAATCCAAAATTATAAAGAGGGAGAAAAACAAGAAGATTCACCTGCCGCAGATATTTTAAAATTATTAATTGAGAGTAATGTCATTGATATCCTCATGGGGACAAAAATTAATGAGGCCCATTACGATCCTTCACTACCGGTGGAGATGGAAATACGCAGGAATATTATCCGTCGTTTGAAAGTGCTGCTCGAAGGTGTATTTCTGAAAAAAGTTCGGATTCGGTATATTTAAAATGAAATTAAACTTTTATCAAATGTTTTAGTCTTAGTAATAATAGTTAAATTCGCAATTCTAAATAAAAAATTATTAAACACCATTTAAATGAAAAAATTATTACTATTTTCTTGTATGCTTGTTTTTGCGCTATGCACTAATAATTATGCATTTTCACAAACAAAAGAAGAAGCTGCCGAAATATCTGCAAGTGTACCTGAGCTAACTGGCTTTCACTCAATTATTTATCCTTTGTGGCATAAAGCGTACCCTGCTAAAGATATTGCTGCTCTAAAAGCGCTCATTCCAAAGATTAAAGAGAACATGATAAAAATGAACAGCGCAAAGCTTCCTGGTATTCTTAGGGAAAAAGAGGGTCAATGGAAGATCGAACTTGTAAAATTTAACGCTATTGCCGAGAGCTATTACAAAGCAGCTTCAGACAATAACGATGAAGCATTGCTTGTTGCTGCCGAAAAATTTCACTCGGCATACGAAGCGATGAACAGGGTAGTTAAACCAGTTGTTAAAGAGATGGATCTTTACCATCAGACACTTTATGTTATTTATCACAAAATGTTGCCGGAAAAGAAATACGGAGAGATTGCAAGTGTTATGGATAAACTTATTTCGCAAGCAGATGCAATTACAAAGTATCCCGAAGAAAAATTAATAAAACGCCTGAAAGATAAAACCCCAAAATATTACGCTATTTCTAAAGATCTTTATGAATCAACCGTTGCTTTGAAGGAGACCCTTAACGGAAATGATGCAAATAAGAAAGATGCAGCTGTTGAAAAAACACACACTATTTATCAAAAACTGGAATCTGTTTTTGAATAGTATTAAACTGTTTTTCAAACATTAAATTATAAACCCGGATAATTGAAACAAAATTATCCGGGTTTATTTATTTTACGGCAACCGTAAAATATTTCTTTTTAAACCAGAATGCGACATTTACCAGTCCAATCATAACAGGAACCTCAACCAAAGGTCCAATTACAGCAGCAAATGCTTCGCCGGAATTGATTCCGAAAATTGCAATAGCAACAGCAATTGCTAGTTCAAAGTTATTGCTGGCTGCTGTAAAAGACAATGTAGTTGCTTGTTCGTATGTAGCTCCGGCGTTTTTACTCATAAAGAAAGAGACAACAAACATTATTACAAAGTAGATAACAAGCGGGATTGCAATTCTTAACACATCCATTGGAATTTTGACAATGTATTCTCCTTTAAGGGAAAACATTACAACAATTGTGAATAATAATGCAATTAGCGTTAACGGGCTAATTTTAGGTACAAACTTCGTCTCATACCACTCTTTGCTTTTTACGCGTATTAGTATAAATCTTGTCAGGAACCCGGCTATCATTGGGATGCCAAGGTAAATAAATACACTTTCTGCAATTGTGCCAATCGTTATCTGAGATACAGAGTCATTAACCGGCAGTCCGAACCAGCCTGGCAGAACAGCTATAAATACATAGGCATAAACAGAGAAGAGCAGGACTTGAAAAAGAGAATTGAAGGCAACAAGTCCGGCTGCATACTGGGTGTCGCCCTTCGCAAGATCATTCCATACTATCACCATCGCAATACATCTTGCAAGCCCAATAAGGATAACTCCATACATATAATCGATATTGAACTGCAAAAAGATTATTGCAAGGAAAAACATCAAAATTGGTCCTATAACCCAGTTCTGAACCAGTGATAATCCAAGAATCTTCGTGTTCTTAAAAACATCGCCTAACTCCTCGTACTTTACTTTAGCAAGTGGAGGATACATCATGACTATTAACCCAATGGCGATAGGTATATTAGTTGTTCCGCTGGAAAGGCTGCTCCAGAAACCTGCAATTTCCGGGCTGGACCATCCCAAAAGCACTCCTGCAAACATTGCCAGGAAAATCCATAATGTCAGATATCTGTCCAGAAATTTTAATCTTTTGTTTGCCGGCATAATAGGTTAAATTAATGGTTAAATATTATGGCTCTTTAGAATTTTGTCCCGGAAACAGTAATACTGAATATACCTGTCTCTCCGGTTTTAAACTTATCGGTTTCCTCTTTTGTAAGATATTTTCCAAGTACATTTTCGGGAATTTCTATCTCATTTTCTTTGTGAACAGTTATGTTTTTAAAACCCTGTTCTCCAATTATTGATAGATATTGTTCCATACCTATGGCTCCTGATACACATCCAACATACATCTCGGCATCTTTGCGAAGATTTTCGGGAAGTTCACCTTTAATTACCACATCAGAAATGCAGAAGTGGCCACCGGGCTTTAAAACCCTCATTATATCAGCAAAGGCCTTAGTTTTATCGGGAACCAAATTTAATACGCAATTTGAAACCACCACATCGAACTGATTGTCTTGCAGAGGCATATCTTCTATATCGCCTTGTACAAATTTTACATTCGTAAAACCGAGTTTGTTGTTGTTTTCTATTGCCCTGGCAACCATTGCCTCAGTAAAATCAAGACCGGTTACTTTTCCGGTTTCGCCAACTATGGCACGCGCAACAAAGCAGTCATTTCCTGCACCGCTGCCCAGATCAAGTAAACAGTCTCCCTTTTTAATAGCAGCAAACTGAGTGGGTATACCACATCCCAATCCAAGGTCGGCATCGGGGTTGTATCCTTCCAGATTTATATAATCGTCGCCAATCATACTGAATTCCGATTCGCCACAACATCCTGACGTGCTGCAACAAGATGATTTTCCCTGAATTGAATTGTTTTGGGCAATTTGTCCGTATTTTTCCTGTACAATAAGTTTTAAATCCTTTGCTTTCATATTTGTGACTTAACTTGTTCTGTGTAAAATTTATAGAACCTATCTTTAATTTCGTCTCTCACTCTGTGGAATTCGCTCAATATATATTCCGGAGTTCCTGTTTTATGAGAAGGGTCTTCAAATCCTATATGCAGGCGATGTTTTACTTTTCCATAAAATGCAGGACAAGTCTCATTTGCATCGTCACAAACTGTAACAACATAATCCCACTCTTCTTTTAAGTATTCGTCAACCATTTTTGGAGTATGCCCTCTTATATCTATGCCCACTTCTTTCATTACCTTTACCGCTGTTTGGTTTACCCGGGGGGCAGGCTGAGTCCCGGCAGAACATACAGTAATGTTTTTGTCAAATGATTGCAGGAAGCCTTGTGCCATCTGGCTTCGGCAACTGTTCCCCGTGCATAAAATTAGAACTTTCATTTTAGTAGATAATTTCAACTTTTTCATATACGTCATTAATTACCTGATCGGTAACAGGGGTTTCCCCCTTTTTGTAGCCTAAATCGGTAATGCGCATATACTTATAGCCTGTAAAACCGGCATCGTCGAGGATTTTCTTTCCGCAATCAACAGGACACCCGTCCAACATAAGAATATTATTCTTTTTTAATTGTCCAAAAGGCTTACCGAGACCTGCCCCAATCGTAGCCAGGCAATTCATTTTTCTCACGCCGTTATCTCGCAATTTTCTTGCAACTGAATCTGTTATCTGTCCGAGATCGCATGCACCCGAACAAGCCAGTACAACATATTCTGCCCCTCCACAAAGGCAGGAACTTTTCTCCGGAGTAAATTTTAGACTATTCATTGTTACATTATATAATTAAATATAAACCCAACTATCATTATGCCGGTTGCAACAATACCAATAAAGGTCAATATCAAAGGAAGTTTTAGTACTTTCTTGAGAATAATCATCTCCGGCAGTGAGAGCGCGATTACCGACATCATAAATGCAAGAGCAGTACCAAGTGGGACGCCTTTTTCTATGAAGACACTTACAATAGGAATAATTCCTGCCGCATTGGAATAAAGAGGAACTCCTATTAATACAGAGAGAGGAACAGAATACCATGTAGATTTACCCATAAGGTTAGTCATGAAGCTTTCCGGAACATATCCATGAGCTGCGGCACCAACTGCTATTCCAATAACTACATATATCCACACTTTACCTACAATCTCCTTAACGGCAGTGAATCCTAGTTTAATACGAGCTTCAAAGCTTATCTTTTCTTCGGTATTTTCTCCATTTTCTCCACTAATTTTATAAACCCAGCTTTCAACGTACTTCTCAAGTTTTAATTTGCCTATTGTATAACCTGAAATAATAGCAATCGCTAATCCTGTCAATACATATATAAGAGCTACTTTCCATCCGAACAAGCCAAAAAGCAATATAACAGCCACTTCATTTATCATTGGAGCTGAAATCAAAAAAGAGAAAGTAACTCCGAGAGGCACTCCTGCCTGAACAAAACCAAGAAACAACGGGATTGCTGAGCAGGAGCAAAATGGAGTCACAATACCCAATAGGGCAGCCATTACATTTCCTGTAAACAGAGATTTACCTTCCAGTATTTTTCTGGTTTTTTCCGGAGTAAAATATGTACGTATAATTCCTACGAAAAATACTATCAGTATTAATAACATCAATACTTTAGGAACTTCAAAAATGAAAAATCGCAGCGCCTCGGTAAAATGCAATCCTTTTTGCAACCCCAACAGATTATCAATTATAAAATCCGTTAAAAATTGCAGATTATGGTAAAGAATGTACCAAATTGCTATGCCCAAAATTATTTGAAAAATCTTCTTCCAATTCATGAGAACAATTTAAATATGATATTTTATTAAGAGAACTAAAACACGCGGACAATATAGTATATCCCCACGATGATAAACAGGATGGCAATAACCCTCCTGAACCATTTTTCAAAAGACTTGATTTTATTGTAAAATCCGCCAATACCTGAGAGGGTGTATGCAAGTATCCAGGATACAATAATCACAGGAATTCCGGTGGCAATTGCAAACAGAACTGGAAGATACAGACCGGATGCACTGCTTATTGTCATGGGAACCAGCATCCCAAAATAGAGGACTCCGCTGTATGGACAAAAAGCGAGTGCAAACAGCATACCGAGAAGAATTGCATCGAAATAACTCCATCTGGATTTGTTTTCCATTTTTGAAGTTAACCCGTTCATACCAGGGAACTTGATTTTTATTATATCAAGCATGAATAGACCAATAATAATCAGCAGGGGGCCCAATATCTTCTCCCCATATTGCTGAAAAAATCCGGAAAACTTAAACTGATCGGCTCCTAAGTAGAGTACCAGTGCTATTGCAGTATAAGTGATTGCCCGTCCCAATGTATATAAGAGACCGTTTATGAAAACACGGTTTCGGTTATCTATATCCTTGCTTATAAACCCAACAGCAGTAATATTTGTTGCCATAGGACAGGGACTGATAGAAGTCATGAAACCCAGCACCAAAGCCGAAATCCAAGGCATAGTGCTGTTTTCGAGCAGACCTGTTAAAAAATCCATCAGTAATTATTTTAAAAGAGAATCAACAGTCTCTTTAATAACAGATTTAAATTTAGTGGGATCTTTACGGGCATAAAGAAATCCTTCGTTCGTAAGATTAATTATTTTATTGCCTTTTACAATCAAAAGTGCCTGGCCGGGAACTTGAAGTTTTTCTGCAATTTGCTGACTCGAAGGGTCGTCCAGATTGATTGACTTAAAAATCACTTTGTTTCCATAAAGAGCCTGAATATCTTTTTGAGCTTCGGCCTCTACAGCCTTACAGGTTACACAGCGTGAAGTAAAGTGAAAATAATAAGCCTCAACCTTTTCAGATGTTGCAGCAGTTGCCTGCTTTTCCGGACTCTTCGCATTACACGAATTAGTGAACATTACCATCAATAAGGCAATACATAGAAGAAAGGTGCGTTTCATGTTTTAATTTTTTTTTTTAATACTTGCTCAATATTTGTTTTATCTCTTCGGCAGAAGGAATTCTGCCTTTAATCTCCACCTTTTCATTCACAACCAAAGCAGGCGTTGTCATTATGTTATATTTCATAATGTCCATAATATCTTGTACTTTAGTTATACTGGCATCAAAGCCGTTTTTCTCCACTACTTCTCTGGTAAGTTTTTCAAGTGCCTTGCATTTGGGGCAGCCTGTTCCTAAAATTTTAATTTCCATATTATTCTATTTATGAGTTATCTGTTAAAAAATTCCGCAAACATTATTCGGGCTTCTGCCCAGTTTTCCCGGTTAACACAATACTTAATGTATGGGGGATTTATCTCGCCTTGAATCAGTCCTGCTTTTTTTAGCTCTTTAAGATGCTCCGAAAGTGTAGAGCGTGCAATTGGAAGGTTCTCTGCCATATCGCCGCTATAGCAACACCGTTCCGTATTATTTGCAAGATAATCCATAATAAATACCCTTACCGGATTTGAGAGTGCCTTGCTATATCGGGCAATTTTTTCCTGATTAGAGGAGTAATGTTTTTCAGAAGCAGACATAAATACATTTCGTAAAAATACGAAACAAAGGTATGCATTTATTTATTTCACATACAAAATAATTTATTTTTTTACTTTTGTATTATTAACCTATTCATTATGAAATCAATATTCTGTGTTATTCTGGTGTTTACTTCTCTGTTCTTTAGCCAATCTGTTGTTTCACAGGAGAAAGCAAATAGGGTTTTCGATTTACTTCCCGAATGGAGTTTCCCTAAAGGGATTGAGGGGCCTGCTATAGACAAATACGGAAACCTCTTTGCGGTAAATTTTAAAGAGCCCGGTACTATAGGAATTGTTACTCC
Source organism: Rikenellaceae bacterium (assembly GCA_003513895.1). GTDB lineage: Bacteria > Bacteroidota > Bacteroidia > Bacteroidales > UBA932 > Bact-08. Next base: position 3,153 of record DOSU01000008.1, on the reverse strand, counting down.
AAATGGAGAAGCGTCGGTCTACGTGACCCTTCCTGCCGGTTCAGTGGGAAACGGAATCCGATTCGATAAAAAGGGGTTTATGTACATTGCCGATTATACAAAGCACAATATTCTCCGGGTAAATCCTTCAACTAAAGAAATATCGGTTTTTGCTCATAACTCCTCTATGAATCAGCCGAATGACATAGCAATATCTCCCAAAACAGAATTCCTCTATGCAAGCGACCCAAACTGGAAGGATTCAACCGGAAACTTATGGCTTATTAAACGAAATGGAAAAACTTCACTTCTCGAGGGTAAAATTGGAACAACCAATGGTGTAGAAGTGAGTCCGGACGGAAAAAGGCTCTATGTAAATGAATCCGTTCAGAGAAATGTATGGGTCTACGATATTAAAAAAGACGGGACATTAAAGAATAAAAAACTCTTTTTAACATTCCCCGATTTTGGAATGGACGGAATGCGTTGTGACTCAGCCGGAAACCTATATATTACCCGCCATGGTAAAGGAACAATTCTTAAAGTATCGCCGCGTGGCATTGTACTAATGGAGGTTCAACTTAAAGGAAAGCTATGTTCAAATATAGTTTTG